>NZ_JBHXMU010000209.1:0-1005 GCF_042720685.1 Kitasatospora sp. NPDC058492 | reverse complement strand
GCACGCACCACACCGCGCTTGCCTTCCAGACTGTCGAGCAGGGCGGTTTCTTCGCCACAGATGTAGGCACCGGCTGCCTTGCGTACTTCCAGGTCGAACTCGCAGCCGCTGCCCTGAATGTTCTTGCCCAGCCAGCCTGCTGCGCGCGCCGCCACAATGGCTTCGTTCAACGCTTGCACAGCCAGTGGGTATTCGGAACGCACGTAGATGTAGCCATAGGTCGCACCGACGGCCAGACCGGCAATCGCCATGCCTTCAACCAGGCACAGCGGATCGCCTTCCATCAGCATGCGATCAGAAAACGTGCCCGAGTCGCCTTCGTCGGCATTACAGACAATGTATTTCTGCTGTGCCGGGGTGTTCAGTACCGTGTTCCATTTGATGCCGGTCGGGAAAGCGGCGCCGCCACGACCACGCAGGCCGGAGTCTGTGACTTCTTTCACAATGGCGGCTGGCTCCATGGCCAGCGCTTTGCTCAAACCTTCAAAGCCACCACAGGCTTGATAATCGGCCACGCTGACTGGATCAATAATGCCCACGCGAGCAAACGTCAGGCGTTCCTGATTCTTCAGGTAGGGGATGGCGTCCGTCAGACCGTGGCACAACTTATGTGCACCGCCTTGCAGGAAACCAGCGTCGAACAGACCGGGCAGATCTTCAGTCTGGACAGGGCCGTAAGCGACACGGCCTTCTGCCGTTTGCACTTCCACCATGGGCTCCAGCCATAGCAAACCGCGCGAGCCATTGCGCACGATCTGTATGTCCAGGCCGCGCTCCTGAGCCCGGGCCGCCAGTTGCTGGGCAATCTCATGGGCGCCCATGGCGACCGCCGCGGTGTCGCGCGGAACGTAAACGGTAATGGTGCTCATGACTGCGCCTCCTGGCTGCTTAGCAGGGCGTCCAGTTTTTCGGGGGTGACGCGTGCATGCGGTACGCCATCGAGCATGACAGCGGGGGACTGAGCACAGAGGCCCAGACAGTAGACAGGTTCCAGCGTGTACTGGC
>NZ_JBHXMU010000208.1:0-1007 GCF_042720685.1 Kitasatospora sp. NPDC058492 | reverse complement strand
TGGGCTCGTTCTTTTGCCTGTTGAACTGGGGCCTGGGTCTGGTGGCCGGTGCCCTGGTCGCGCGCCAGGTTGCCCGCCGTCTGCCCAATGTGCACTTTGGTTATCTGATTGCCTCGGGCTATATGGGCTACCTGCTCTGGACTCAAGGTCTGTCCAGCTCGATTGCCCTGGCCAATACCGACCCCAACAGCCCCATCAACGTCATCCATCAACTGACCAGCATGACGGTGCCTTTCAGCCTGACCATTTTCCAGCCCTATAGCTGGATTCCGGTCGTGGCCCTGATCATCCTGCTGTTTCTGACGATCTGGCGCATGGAGCCGGACTACGCCTTGCCGCCCGACCCGGCCGTCTTTGCGGACATTGAGAAAGACCTACCCAAAACCAAGCCCAGCACCCCAGCCGAAAAGCTGGAAAACCTGTGGATTCTGAACGTGCTGTTCTTTGCCGCGGGTATGTACTACTTCGTGCGCAGCGGTTTTGCGCTGAACATCTCATCCATGATCATGCTGTTTACCGTCACCGGTGCCCTGCTGCACTGGACGCCTATCCGCTTTATCAAGTCCTTTGTCGAGTCCGCCAAAACGGCAGGCCCGCTGATTCTGCAGTACCCACTGTACGGCGGCATCATGGGCTTGCTGGCCTATATCCCCATGGAAGGCGGCCGCGCACTGGAAGAAATCCTGTCCTCCGCACTGGTCACCGGGGCCAATGAATACACCCTGCCCTTTCTGACCTTTATCGCCTCCATCATCATCTCGCTGTTTGTGCCTTCCGGTGGCGGACACTGGGGTGTGCAAGGCCCCATCGCCGTGCAGTCGGCCCTGGCCATTGGTCAGGGCAGCCCCGCCTATCTGGGCCTGATGTCCATGGCCGTGGCTTTTGGCGAAGCAGTGGCCAATATGATCCAGCCCTTCTGGCTCCTGCCTGTGCTGGCCATTGCGCGCCTGAATGTACGACAGGTCATGGGCTTTACCGTCGTGGCCTTTCTGATTGGCACCGTCATT
>NZ_JBHXMU010000207.1:0-1008 GCF_042720685.1 Kitasatospora sp. NPDC058492 | reverse complement strand
GAGTCCTCGTAAGCCCATGGATCCGGACGGGGTGGAGGTCGAGTACATCGATGCGGAGACATGGACATCAATGACGGTGAGGTGCCTGCTCCCGGGGGATCAGGGGTTCAAGCTGGAGAAGTTAAAGCTCGATGGCGTGACGGACCGAGTCCGGGCTTGGCGCATCGGGATGCGCAGACGACGAGAGCAGGCCTATCGAAACAGGGAATACAGCTTCGGCACAGAAATGGACGCATTCAACAGCGAGTACCTGTCTTATGTACCGTTGTTTGATGACGAGCCTGGTAACGCGCAGATGGGCCTGCTGACCGATATCCAACCTGCCTCTGGTGGCGCACTGCTGCGCATCAGTGAGCCTTTGCGCTGGGTTGCCGGTGCGCCGCATTCGGTGGGCTACCGGGCACCTGAGGGCAAGTTTGTCGGCCCGTTCGTTGCGCAGCCTGGACCTGACGACTTCTCGATCATCGCCAATATTCCGCAGCCCTGGCCAGAAGTTAGCCTTAAACAGGAGCTTCCACACATCTATTTTGGCCTGACGTCTGATTGGGTAAAGCCAGCTCTGATCACGAACATCCAGGCCCGAGGCACAGACGCTACTGATGTGACCGCAGCAAATTACGACGTGCGTGTGTACGCCGATGACAACAAAAATCCGCCGGATTAACCCCGGCACTAGCATCAATCAACCCGCTTCGGCGGGTTTTTTTATGGGCGTTTGAAATGACGACATACACAACGGGAAATCCGATTGGGAGCGCAGACCCCAAAGACCTATATGACAACGCTGAGAATCTAGATACGGCTTTAAACAGTCAGAGCAATACGTGGGCGGATCGATTTGGAGTTACTCGCCCTACGTATCAGTCGGCCATAGACCCTACAGGGCTAGTTCAGGACGCTGTGGGCGCGGCGGTGAGAGCAGAGGCGGCGGCGGATGCCGCAACAGTCGCCGGACGCGTATTTGATACGCCAGAAGATGGTTTGGCCGAAACCGGTATAGGCCAATAC
>NZ_JBHXMU010000206.1:0-1028 GCF_042720685.1 Kitasatospora sp. NPDC058492 | reverse complement strand
TTATTGGGCATAGGGTAAATCAGGTGCTTGAAGGGCGAGCGACCCGTCAAAGAGAAATAGCTGCCTTTGCACAGATAGGCATTCGGGATATGGCTGGCATCCAGCCCCTCGATCTGGCGTGCGGCGGCGACCGCGCCCTAGCCAGCGGCATTGATCAGGTGGGTAGTCGTCAGGCTGAAAGCTTCTGCTCCACCGACGTGGACCTCAAAACCTTGTCCGGGCAGGACACGCGCACTGACAAAGGGTGTATTGAAGACCAGTTGGGCACCGTGGTTCTCCGCATCGCCCTGCAAGGCCAGCATCAAGGCGTGGGTATCCACAATGCCGGTGGAAGGAGAGAGCAGGGCGGCGCTGCAATTCAAGGCCGGCTCCAGAGCCTGGGCCTGGGCGGCATCCAGCCACTGCAAGTCGTCCACACCACAAGCCCGCGCCTGGGCCTGCAATTTCAGCAGGTCTGCTTCCTGTTCAGGCGTAGTTGCCACAATCAGCTTGCCGCAACGGGCGTGGTCGACATGGTGTTCCTGGCAGTAGTCATACAGCCGGGCTTTGCCTTCTACGCACAGGCGGGCCTTCAGGCTGCCCGGCGTGTAGTAAATGCCCGCGTGTATGACTTCCGAGTTGCGCGAACTGACGCCATTGCCAATGCTGGCGGTTTGCTCGATCAGCAGAACCTCCATGCCTTGCTGGGCCATTTGTCGGGCGCAGGCCAAACCTACGACCCCCGCTCCCAGCACTATGCCATGAATCAGGACCTTATTGGCGCGTTAAAGCAAAAGGCGTAGTGTACTCCCGCCATGCAGCCGTCGTCAGGGGGGCGTTGCAACACCCTGTCACGCCAGGGATGGGGTCAGGTCAAAGTCGCCCGCATGGTAGATCAGGGGCTGATGGGCGCTGCGTTCGCAGTGGGTGACTTCACCGATAAAGATCAGGTGGTCGCCTGCCTCATGCACGGCATAAGGCTTGCACTCGAACCAGGCACTGCAACGCTCGTCGTCCAGCATGGGCAAGCCGTGCGGGGAGCGTTTGGT
>NZ_JBHXMU010000205.1:0-1042 GCF_042720685.1 Kitasatospora sp. NPDC058492 | reverse complement strand
GTTCAATACCGAAGGCTCGCACGACTTGAAGCGTGTCGCGCGCTTTGAGAACTATCGCGGCTTTCTGTTTGGCAGCCTGAACCCGGATGTGGTGTCTCTGGACGAGTATCTGGGTGAAACCAAGGTCATCATCGACCAGATCGTGGACCAAGCCCCTGAAGGCCTGGAAGTGCTGCGCGGCAATTCTTCCTATATCTACGACGGCACCTGGAAGCTGCAGATGGAAAACGGGGCCGACGGCTACCACGTCAGCAGCGTGCACTGGAACTATTCCGCCACGATGGGTCGTCGCAAAGAGGGCGGCACGCAAGCGGTGGATGCGAACGGCTGGAGCAAAAGCCTGGGCGGTGTGTATGGCTTCGATTATGGCCATATCTTGCTCTGGACCAAGACCATGAATCCAACCGTGCGGCCGGTCTACGAGCATCGCGAGGAGCTGAAGCAGCGTCTGGGCGAGGACCGTGCCGAGTTCATCGTGAATCAGACCCGCAATCTGTGCCTGTACCCGAACGTGTATTTGATGGACCAGTTCTCTACCCAGATTCGGGTAACGCGTCCTATCAGCGTGGACAAGACGGAAGTCACGATTTACTGCTTTGGCCCCAAGGGTGAGAGCGCCGAGCAGCGTGCCATCCGCATCCGTCAATACGAAGACTTTTTCAACGTGTCTGGCATGGGAACGGCAGACGATCTGGAAGAGTTCCGTGCTTGTCAGGAAGGCTATGCCGGTATTGCCGCCCCCTGGAATGACTTGAGCCGAGGCGCCCCCCTGTGGGTCCAAGGCCCGGACGAGAACGCGACCGCCATGGGCATGAAGCCCTTGATCAGTGGTGGGCGTAGTGAAGATGAAGGCTTGTTTGTCTGCCAGCACGAGTACTGGGCCAAGACCATGAGCCAGGCACTGAAAGCAGAAAGCGGGGAGGCCTAAGCCATGAACGCAACCTATCACTCTATTTGCGCTTTCCTGTATCGCGAAGCCCGTTTTCTGGATGACCGCCAGTGGGATGAATGGCTGGAGTGCTATAGCCCCAACGCCCAATAC
>NZ_JBHXMU010000204.1:0-1047 GCF_042720685.1 Kitasatospora sp. NPDC058492 | reverse complement strand
AAGTCTTCCAGTTCGGTTGGGCAAACAAACGTAAAGTCGGCTGGGTAGAAAACAAAAACAGCCCACTTACCGGCAACGGTTTCGTTGCTGACTTCGATAAATTTGCCGTTGTGAAAAGCTTGTGCTTTAAAAGGTTTGATGACGGTGTTGATCAAAGACATATTTGCTCCGGTGAGTGATTAATCATTGACAGTAAAGCCATTATAGGAAGCCACTGCCGATTAGTAAAATTGATTAATGCAATAACGTTCATTGCTATTAGCTATCGCACGTCGCATAAAAACTTCTTTCTATGCGTCGCACAGACTTATGCTAACAGAGCTAGATGACAGTGCAACTATCAGCGTTCAAGCTATAAGGCTACTTCGCTGGGCACGGGGCTGGAGGACTGCTTTGCGCTACGCAAACAACGGGCAAAATCCTGCCAAAACTGCGCATCATCGCCTAAAGAAACATTAATACGCATATATGTAGATGGTTGCTGTTGCGGAGAAAACAAGGCCCCCGGTACTAATAAATGGCCGGGTCGCCCCAAGGCGCGCACCAGACTTTCTGTCTCCACACCCGTATCCACCCAAACAAACATGCCTGCCTGAGGAGGTGCGTCCGGTGCCAGCCCCACATGAGCCAATTGTTCCAGGGTTCTATGCCTGTCGGCATCTGCATGACGGCGCAGCCGCTCCAGGTGCTTGCGATAGGGGCCGTCTACCAGCACCCGGTGAATGACCCGCTCGCCCAGCTCCGGCGAGGTCAAGCCCGCCAGCATTTTCAGATTCACCAGGGCTTGCAAAAGCTCGGGAGCCGCTGCCATATAAGCCACCCGCAGGCCCGCAGCCATCACCTTGGAATAGCCCCCTACCAATGTCACCCGGTTCAACTGATCCAATTGGGCCAGACGGCAGGCAGGATTGGCATGCAGCTCGCTATAGGTATCGTCTTCAATAATGTGGAAGTCCCAGGTCTGGGCCAAGGTCAGAATGCCGTGCGCCACCGCCGGGCTCAAACTAAATCCGGTAGGGTTGTGCACCACGGTATTCAGGATGACCA
>NZ_JBHXMU010000203.1:0-1048 GCF_042720685.1 Kitasatospora sp. NPDC058492 | reverse complement strand
GGTTAATCCCGATCTGGGACAAACCACATTCTGGCTGGTGGGTGCGGCAAATTATCTGTGGCCTAACCTGTTCAACTTCGGTTTTGTACTGGCCTTTGTCTGGTATTTGCAAAAAGGCAGACCCTCCGTCGGCACGGGCCTGGCGCTCTGCATTCTGGCCGTGCTGGCCGGTTGCTCCAATGAGAACACCGGCATTATCAGCTGGTGTTTGCTGGCGTATCTGGGTCTACGGCACGTTCAGCGCACGGGTTCGCTGAGCAAATGGCATCTGCTTTGGTTGCTGTGCATGGGGCTGGGGGTAGCCATATTGGTCTTGGCACCGGGCAATCAGGTACGCGCAGAGGCCTTTGCTCGTTGGTACGACCAGCCTTTGTTGTGGCGCATTTGGGAGCATTTCAGTCGCCGTTTCCCGGACGCGATATTGCGTTATTGGGGCGTAATCCTGGTGATGCTGATTTGGCGTTTTACCGCAGGGCCTGCCTCCTCCGAGTCAACACGCCGGGCGATATGGCTGCTCATTGGAGCCTCGCTCCTGGCCAATGCCATTCTGGTTCTGGCACCCAATATTCCCAAGCGAGCCTTGAATGGCGGCTTGATGTATCTCCTGGTGGCCCTGTCTATTTATGGGCATGATTTATTGGCGCAAGGGCAGTGCGCCATACCCATGCAACGCAACCTATTGATGACCCTGGGTACTTGCGGCACGCTATGGCTGGTGTCCAGCGGACTGATGTTGCGCAGTTATCACGGCACCTGGGAGCAGGATCAGGTGCGGCGCGCGATCTTGTCCGATGCCCACAAGCATCAGCGTCATCACATAAGGCTACCCAAGTATTTCTTTCTACCCACTTTGCGCTCGCGAGATCGCTTCGATATGCACTTCAACCCCAAGGCCATGGCCCGATACTATGGGAGCAAAGCGGTGATCACCGAATATGCCGTCCATCAGTACTATGACCTGGAGACAGGGGGGCCCCCCCCCCCCCCCCCCCACGGGGTAAAATAATAGTGGTGTTGGGGGCCAAAGGGACAGAGGGGGGGCCCCCCC
>NZ_JBHXMU010000202.1:0-1053 GCF_042720685.1 Kitasatospora sp. NPDC058492 | reverse complement strand
GCGTTTGCTGAAGTAATGGATCTCGCCACCTTTCAGGCTCAGCCCCGCAATATCAATCTGGAAATCCGTTTCGCTGCCGGAACGCTTGGCAATCAATTCAGGGACGGGCAAGGATTCAGGTGCGGGCTCAACGGGTTTTTCCTGTGGAGCCTCGGCAGCTTGTGCTGCGGGCAACAAGGACACGCCGGAGCGGGCAACAGGCAATGGTGGACCCGCCGGTGGCGCTTGCAGCAGGTCGTCAAAATTCAGCTTGCCTTCTTCATCGCGCACAATCCAGGCCTTGAAGCCGGTAACGGCGACGTGATCAACCACCAGGCGGTTATTGATCAAAGGCCACAGGGCCACCGCAAAGCGGGCGCTTTCCAAAGAAGCGAAGGGATCTTCCGAATTGCGGTCAGACAGGGACAGCCCCTGCACGGACAGGCCAATGCGGGGAAATAAAGAAAGTTCGATATCACCGTCAATCTTGAGCGTACGTTGATACTTTTGCTGGACGATGTCAGCCAGCTTCTGTTTGTACGAATTGGGATTGAATGTCAGCAGGAAAATCGCCCCGCCTACCACCGTGACAATAGCTAAAACGACGAGGCTGAATAAGCCCCGCTTAAACCATACTTTCATGTAAGCCTCTAGGACCTCAAGGCAGGATGCAACACGCCATCTGCCCGGATACGAAATGCTAACCCATGTAGGGCCATTGCGAAGTAACGAAAATAAGAAATATCCACCCGCACTTTAAAAAGCAGAGTCGGCTGTCAGCAATACGCCATTATTACCGAAAGAAATAAAGGCATAGTATTAATGTCTGCGCCCTTAGATGCATTTCTCTACTTACAGGGGTTATGCTTGCTCTGTCTTATATAAGCCACTTGATAATCAATTCCAAAATCAACCATGAAACTAGAGACTCTTGCCATTCATGCTGGCTATCAGCCAGATCCGACCACAAAAGCCGTTGCTGTTCCGATTTACCAGACCACTTCCTACGCTTTCGACAACACGCAACACGGTGCGGATCTGTTTGACCTGAAGGTGCCCGGCAATATTTACACC
>NZ_JBHXMU010000201.1:0-1053 GCF_042720685.1 Kitasatospora sp. NPDC058492 | reverse complement strand
GCATCAACAAGATTCGGGCTTTTTGCGCGGGCAGATAATGCGCGGCGATAGTGTGATGGTCTTCATCGTAGGCGCTGTCGGTCACTGGCCCTGCGTGGATACGAGAGGCCCGCACGCAGACCACACCTAGTCGGTGCGCCCGGCTGACGCCTTCCAGCGCCCCGGGGGTCAGGCTGCCGTTGCCGGTTGCCGCCACCACAATGCCTTGCACACCGCTTTGTGCTGCGTGGCGATACAGTTCCGCCAGCGTATCGGGGTGATCGTAAAAGATCTGAACTTTAGGCAAGCTGTGCAGGGAGCGCACATCGAACAGGCTACTGTGTGTGTGGGGCAGCAGGCTGCGCATCATGAAACGCGGCTGGCCGCCTGCGACCAGACCCAGAGGGCCGGCATCGGGTGAGCCGAAGGCGCTGGTCAGGGTGGTGTGTTGCTTGCTCAGGAAACGGGCGCTGTGGATCTGGTCGTTGAGCAGCACCAGCACGCCCTGATCCTGTGCCAGCGAAGAGCAGGCTACTTGCACGGCTTGATACAGATTCAGCGGACCGTCTGCGCTCAGGGCCGAGGCCGGGCGCATGGCAGCCACCATGACCACGGGCTTGTCGGTTTTCAGAGTCAGATGCAGGAAAAAAGCGCTTTCTTCCAGCGTATCGGTGCCGTGTGTCACTACTGCGCCGTTGATGTCCGGCCGTGCCAGCAGTTCATTGAGCTTGTGGGACAGCTCCAGCAACATCAGCGAGCCCATGGCCCGGCTGTCCACATTGAACACCTGATGGCATTCCAGATCGGCTAGTTCATTAATGCCGGGCACGGCTTGCAGCAGCGTGTGCACGCCCTGGGTGATGTCGTAATCGGTCAGGCCAGTATTGGACTGGGTGGTGGCGGCAATCGTGCCGCCGGTGCCCACCAGAGCCAGTTTGGGGCGTATTGGCATGTGAGAGTGCTCCGCGTCCAGTTGTTGCGTCAGGGGGGGCGGAGAGTCTGGGATAAGGCCGGTTTAGCGGCGAACTTTCAACCAGCGCTCGATCAGGTGCACCACCGACAGCAGGGTAAAGT
>NZ_JBHXMU010000200.1:0-1058 GCF_042720685.1 Kitasatospora sp. NPDC058492 | reverse complement strand
AAACCGAAGTGCTGGAGTTCTTCTCCTACAGCTGCCCACTCTGCGCCATTCTGGAACCCAAGGTTGAAGCCTGGTCCAAGACTCTGCCCGACAATGTCGTGCTGCGCCGTGTGCCTGTTGCCTTCAATGCCGGCATGACCGATCTGCAAAAGCTGTACTACACCCTGGAAGCCATGGACCGTCTGGACCTGCATCCCAAGGTGTTTGAAGCCATTCACCAGAAGCGTGAGCGCATTTTTGATGCCAAGACCATCACGGCCTGGGCAGCCCAGCAAGGCGTGGACAAGGCCCGCTTCGAGCAGACCTTTAACTCCTTTGGCGTACAGACCAAGGCCAATAAAGCCAACGAACTGTCCAACACCTACCAGATCCAGGGCACACCCAGCCTGGCCGTGGGCGGCAAGTTCGTGACTTCACCTGCACTGGCCAATGGCTACGACGAAAGCATCACCAAGGCTCAAGAGCTGGTGAAAATGGTCACCAATCGCTAATCAGCGATCTGGCTGAGCCATACAGCCAAGGGCCCTCAAGACTGGATCCGTTCCGGTTTTGAGGGCCCTTGGCGTTTCTATATCTGTGTTCTATTAGCTGCCGGTAGCTCGTCAGTAATTCGATAACAGCGGCTTACAAGAAGGTACGGGATTCCAACGTCATTGCAATTCTGGGCCATTTATTAAAGCCAGGGTGCGTCCCTGGCTAGAGCAGTCAGTTAAGAGCCTAAGCCTGCGCCGCCTTTTCAAAAGCCTGTGTCAGGTCGGCACACAAGTCCTTGGTGGACTCCAGGCCGATATGCAGGCGCACCAGACTGTCCTGGCTGTCCTGCCAGTAGCTATGGCCACTTAGAAATGCCGTATCCACCAACTGCACCAGGCTTTCAAAGCCCCCCCAGGAAAAGCCGATACCAAACAGCGTCAGGGCATCCACAAACACACGAGCCTGCGCATTGTTCAATCGTAGCTGCACCGACAACATGCCGTTAGAGCCGGTGCAGTCGCGTTGCCACAAAGCATGGGCTGGATCTTGCGGCCATGCGGGGTGATAGATGCGGGTGACTTCGG
>NZ_JBHXMU010000199.1:0-1061 GCF_042720685.1 Kitasatospora sp. NPDC058492 | reverse complement strand
GTGCAGTTGATGGGCGTATTGAATGAAACGTGCGCCCAGCAAGATCGCAGCCACTAGATACAGCACACCACTCATGCGGATGATGAAGGGCAGCAGGCTGGAAGCCATCAGGATGTAGCTGTAGAGCAGCACATGCAGCGTCGTAAAGGTTTTGCCGTGGGTGACGGGCAGCATGGGCAGGCCGGAGCGCTGGTAGTCGTGCTGACGGTAGAGCGCCAATGCCCAGAAGTGCGGGGGCGTCCAGATGAAGATGATCAGCACCAGCAGCCAGGCTTCAGCCGGTACGGCATTGGCAATGGCGGCCCAGCCCAGGGCAGGGGGCATGGCACCGGACAAACCGCCGATCACGATGTTCTGTGGGGTCAGGGGTTTGAGAATCACGGTATAGATCACCGCATAACCAATGAAGGTGGCCAAGGTCAGCCACATGGTCAGCGGATTCACCCAGTAATACAGCACCAGCATGCCCATGCCGCCCAGCAATCCGGACAGGGCCAGGACTTGGGGCGGGGTAATGGTGCCGCGTGCCGTACCGCGCCGAGCGGTACGCAACATGCGGGCATCAATCTGGCTTTCGATCAGGCAGTTGATGGCAAAGGCGGCAGCCGCCAGCATCCATATGCCCAGCGTGCCCGCGACCACGGTGCCCGGATCGGGCAGGCCGGGAGCAGCCAGAAACATGCCGATAACGGCACAGAAAACAGCCAGCTGGGTGACTCTGGGTGTAGTCAGTACCAGATACTGGCGCAGGAGCGAGGCGGGAGCCAGGGTAGCGGTGTTTGTCATACTGTATTCCTTGGGGGACAGTCGACTTGCGGGAAAGCCGTACCAACAGGGTGACGCAGCATAAAACGAGACCGGCAGCTCCCCCATTATGCAGGACGGCAATCAAAAGAGGCCATTGGAAAAAGATCGTGGTTAACCCCGTGATGAGCTGGGCCAGCAGCAGCAAAAGCACCAAAGTTGCGGGGCGGCGCAAGATGGGGTCGGCGCGTAATTTCCACGCAACGGAACCAAGAACCAGAAACACCAGAAAGGCCATATTGCGGTGAACCCAATGG
>NZ_JBHXMU010000198.1:0-1061 GCF_042720685.1 Kitasatospora sp. NPDC058492 | reverse complement strand
AGCTGGATATTGGTATTGCGTTTGAAAAGCCTACCTCGGCTGCAGTGGAGTTCCAGCCTTTATTGGTGGAGACGCTGGCCTTGGTGATGAGCCGTACGCACCCCTTGGCCGAGCGGCGCAGCATTGATAGGGATACCTTGACGCGTGAATCTCTGGTGTTGCTGACCCCCGAGTTCGCCACGCGCGGACAGATCGAACGTCATTGTCGTCAGCATGATCTGGACTTGAAGGTATCGATGGAGTCCAACTCGCTCAATGCGGTCATTGAGGTGGTGCGGCGCACAGGTCTGGCGACCTTGTTGCCCGCTGCCATTGCCAGCAATAGCGAGTATTTGGTAGCGGTGAGTCTGGACCCGGCACCGCCGCAACGGCGGGCCATTCTGATGCAGCGCAAAGGTGCATATCAATCTGCAGCGATGCGCGCCTTTATTGAGCTGGCGCTGAAATACGGCGCGGCATCGACGTTTTAATACGGGTGTCCGGCAGAGCGGTAGTCACGCTCTGCTGCGGGCACTTTACAGCGCCACCACCACACTTTGTTCCAGCGGACGCAACTCGCTTTCCACAGCGGGTTTGCCCTCGTTCAAATGGGCGACCAGATCTACCGTGGTAGAGATACGCGTCAACATCAAACAGGCCACTTCACCCCCGGCAACACGGCTGCTATGCCAGCAACCGGGACGCATGCATACACCTTGCCCTTGAGGGATGCGGAAGGCTTTCAGGGTGGACAAGTCCGGGCCGCCTTCAGGCTTGCTCTCGGCCACGATATGGATCACTTCACCAGTCAGCGGGATCAGTGCCTGTTGCGTCAGCAGGTGGTTTTCCAGCGTCGTGATGTTGGGATCCTGAATCCGGTAATTCACCCACAACACTTCGGTCTGACCGCTTGGACCTGTGTCAAACGCATGCTCATGCCAGAAATCGGTAGCGGCATTGCTGAAGGCTGCCGTCGCAGGCGCCGTGGCCAAACCTTTACCCAATATCCAGCCATAAGGGGCGAAAGCCTCGGGGCTCAGGGGCTGGGGAGTCAGGATGATTGGGGTGCTCAAGGTTTATTG
>NZ_JBHXMU010000197.1:0-1079 GCF_042720685.1 Kitasatospora sp. NPDC058492 | reverse complement strand
TACGTCCTCAGCCTGCAGCTTGACGCCTTTGGGAATCAGGCTGTGCAGCTCGGCAAAACTGCGCACGGCCTGATACAAGCCATCGCGCAAGCCCGATTCGTGCGTTCCCCCCGCTGGGGTTGGAATCAGGTTGACATAGGATTCACGCACAATATTGGAGTCCAGCGCCCAGGCCACCACCCAATGCGCACCTTCGCCGGCGGAGAAATTGTCATCGTCTTGCGGGGCGTACTGACGGCCTTCAAACAGGGGCACCAGCAGCTCCACGCCGTCCATCTCTTCCTGCAGATAGCCGCGCAAACCGTCTTCATAGCACCATTGCTGGCGCTGGCCGGTTTTCTGCTGCACCAGCTCTACCGTCACGCCTTCCAGCAAGACAGCCTTGCTATGCAGGATATGAGTCAGTTGAGCCAGGGGAATCTGGGCAGAGTCAAAATATTTGGGATCGGGCCAGACCCGCACGCGGGTTCCCGTCTTGCGCTTGCCCACTGTGCCCGTCTGGGTCAGGGGCTGTTCCAGCTCGCCGTCGGCAAACACGATTTCATTGGCTTGCCCATCACGCCAGACCAGCACTTCCAGGCGACGCGACAAGGCGTTGGTCACCGAGACACCCACCCCGTGCAAACCGCCGGAGAAGGCATAGGCACCACCATTGAGCTTGTCGAATTTACCCCCGGCATGCAGACGGGTGAACACCAGTTCCACCACCGGTGCATTCTCTTCAGGGTGCAAGCCAACGGGAATACCGCGCCCATCGTCTTCAACCTGTATGCCGCCGTCCTCCAGCAAGGTGACAGTCAGGGTGCGGGCAAAACCAGCCAGGGCTTCGTCGGCCGCGTTATCGATGACCTCCTGCACAATATGCAGGGGATTATCCGTGCGGGTATACATGGCCGGGCGCTGACGGACCGGTTCCAGCCCTTTGAGCACCCGTATAGAAGATTCGTCGTAACGTGTAGTAGACAACTTGATTCCCGGTAGATCGTACAGAAAAACGCTATTTTACGAGAGGTTAGGCGCCAGTGGGGAAACGCTTTATTGGCGCGCGTTGCGCAGTGAATGCACATTATCAACCAGAC
>NZ_JBHXMU010000196.1:0-1080 GCF_042720685.1 Kitasatospora sp. NPDC058492 | reverse complement strand
GCTGGTGTGGCGAGCCCCTTCGGCCCGCGTGCTCTTGAACAGCCCCGCCGTTTCCATTGTGCGCTGGGCGCAAACCCAATTTCCTGCCATTTTGCCCGGCGGCATCATCGATAGCGCACCGCTGATGCGTGCGCCCGACAATCCCGTCTGGGAGCGCTACAAGGCCAATCATGACTCCATCCAATAACTGTACGGCCCCTGTCGCGCTGGCCAATGTCAGCAAGCTGTATGGCCAGCAGCGTGCCGCCAACGCGGTGAACTTCGAGCTTTACCCCGGCCAATGCACGGTGCTGGCTGGCCACAATGGCGCAGGCAAAAGCACCGTCATCAAACTGATTCTGGGCCTGATCCGTGCCGATGAAGGCAAAGTCACCTTGCTGGACCACGATGCAGGTTCATCCCAGGCTGCCCGGCTGCGAGCCCATATCGGCTACCTGCCTGAAACCGTATCCTTGCACCCTGCCTTGACCGGCACCGAAACACTGGCGTTTTACGCCCGCCTCAAGGGGCTGCCGACCAGTGACAACCAGGCTTTACTGGCACGTGTCGGCATTGCCCAAGCGGCTCACAAGCGCGTAGGCACGTACTCCAAAGGCATGCGCCAACGGCTGGCACTGGCCCAAACCCTGCTGGGCAAACCCCGTGTGCTTTTGCTGGATGAACCCACAACCGGACTGGACCCGGCCTCCCGTCTGCTGTTCTACGAGATCGTGCAAGAACTGCGCGATGCCGGGGCCACCATCCTGCTCAGCACCCACGCTCTGGCAGAGATGGAACGTCTGGCAGACCGCATCATCGTGATGCAACAAGGACGCAAGATTGCCGATGGCACCTTGTCCGAACTGCGCCAACACGCTGGCTTGCCGGTACGTATTCGCCTGACCGTGGAGCAGATCCCCGATTCTGTTCCACAGCACTGGAATGTCATCGGCACCAATCGTCTGGAACGTCATTGCACCGAAGCCGAAAAAATCCAGATTCTGCGCGAAGCGCATGCCATCCCCGGATTGACCGACCTGGAGCTGGAATCCCCCGGTCTGGACGAGTTGTATGCGCACTTTTTGAAGCGCGAGGATTACT
>NZ_JBHXMU010000195.1:335-1081 GCF_042720685.1 Kitasatospora sp. NPDC058492 | reverse complement strand
GCCGTACACGGTGGTTACCTGCGCGCTACGCTGACACCAGAATCTGCTGATGCGTTTCTGATTGCCGTCCCCACTCCCTTTCTGGAAGGCAATAAACCTGACCTGAGCTATATCGCCGACGCAGCCAAAGCCATTGCACCAGTGTTAGCCAAAGGCAATCTGGTCATTCTGGAGTCGACATCCCCTGTTGGTACGACTGAGCAACTGGCCCAATGGTTGGCTGAAGCTCGTCCTGACCTGAGCTTCCCTCAGCAGGCGGGTGAGGAGGCTGATATTCAGGTGGCCTATTGCCCAGAGCGTGTTTTGCCCGGTCGCGTAGTCCATGAGCTGGTTAGCAACGACCGCGTGATTGGTGGCATGACTCAAAAAGCTACCGAGATGGCAATTGAGCTGTACCGAATTTTTGTGGAAGGCGCTTTGGTGCCAACCAATGCACGCACCGCTGAAATGTGCAAATTGACAGAGAACAGCTTCCGCGACGTGAATATCGCGTTTGCTAACGAGCTGTCTCTGATTTGCGATCGCCTGAATATTAATGTGTGGGAACTGATCAGCCTGGCTAACCGTCACCCACGCGTTAATATTTTGCAGCCCGGTGCCGGAGTGGGTGGTCACTGCATCGCCGTGGATCCTTGGTTCATCGTGGACAAAACCCCTGAAGAGGCTCGCATTGTTCGCTTGGCTCGCGAGATTAACGACTACAAACCCGATTGGGTCGTAGAGAAAGTAAAAGCCGCTATTGCTGG
>NZ_JBHXMU010000195.1:0-325 GCF_042720685.1 Kitasatospora sp. NPDC058492 | reverse complement strand
TTGCTGGCGTATTGTCGCTGCGTCCTGATGCGCGTATGGCCGACATCAAAGTGGCATGCCTGGGCCTGGCTTTCAAACCCGATATCGATGACTTGCGTGAAAGCCCTGCAGTGGGTGTTTCCAAGAAAATTGCCGGCTTGGGTTGCAAGGTACAAGCCGTAGAACCCAATATCAGCGAATTGCCTGCCAAGCTGCAAGGTACGGGTATTGAGTTGTCCGCGCTGGGTAGCGCCATGGCTGATGCCGATGTCGTCTGCGTTCTTGTCAAACATCGCTCGTTCATTGAGCAAATGGTCGAGATTCGCAAGCACGCCCAGTGTATTGA
>NZ_JBHXMU010000194.1:0-1085 GCF_042720685.1 Kitasatospora sp. NPDC058492 | reverse complement strand
CCGTAGTACACGGTCTGGCCCACGGCGTCGCCATGCACCAGCACCGCGTTCATGGCACCTTGCACATTGGCCAGCATGCTTTGCAGCGGAACCAAGGTAGGGTGTACGCGCAGTTCGATACCTTCTTCACGGGCGCGGGTAATACCCAGCAGCTTGATGTTGTAGCCCAGACGTTGTGCGTGTTGCAGGTCCTCCAGGGCCAGGCTGGTAATGCCTTCCACGTGGGCCTTGCTGAACTGCACCGGAATACCGAAGGCCAGGGAGGCCAGCAGGCTCAGCTTGTGCGCCGCGTCCACCCCTTCAATGTCGAAAGTAGGATCAGCTTCGGCGTAACCCAGACGCTGGGCATCGGCCAGGGCTTCAGCAAAGCTGACGCCACGGTTGCGCATTTCGGACAGGATATAGTTGGTGGTGCCGTTGATAATGCCGGCCAGCCACTGAATACGGTTGGCCGTCAGGCCTTCGCGAATTGCCTTGATGATAGGAATACCACCGGCCACAGCGGCTTCAAACGCCACCATGACACTGCGCTCGTGAGCCGCGGCAAAAATCTTGTTGCCATGCTTGGCCAGCAGCGCCTTGTTGGCGGTGACCACGTGCTTGCCCTGGGCAATGGCTTCCATGACCCACTCGCGTGCCAGGGTGTCGCCACCCACCAGCTCGACCACAATATCGATCTCGGGGTTGCGCACCACATCCATGCCGTCTGTGGTCAGGGTGACTTCGTCCCCAACCAGCGCACGTGCCTTTTCCAGGTCACGCACAGCAATAGCGACCACCTCAATACGGCGACCGGCGCGGCGAGCGATTTCATCTGCATTGCGTTTCAATACGTTCCAGGTGCCGCTGCCAACCACACCCAAACCCAGCAAACCTACTTTGATAGGACTCATTGAACAAATCCGTCCTTACGGAACATTTCTTTGATGCCGCGTACCGCCTGACGGGTACGTTGCTCGTTTTCGATCAGCGCAAAGCGCACATAGTTGTCGCCATACTCACCAAAGCCGATGCCGGGGGATACGGCTACTTTGGCATCGCTCAGTAAGCGCTTGGCAAACTCCAGCGAACCGATGTCCTTGTAG
>NZ_JBHXMU010000193.1:0-1089 GCF_042720685.1 Kitasatospora sp. NPDC058492 | reverse complement strand
GCGTATGGGCTTGTCTGCCAGGCATTGGCACACTTTTCATCACCCTGGAGCCATCAAAAATATACTTAGGGATAAGTGATTTGCTCCCTTATCCCCAGACACCTGCCAGCTTTGCAGGCCCCCTGCCCTTGGGCCTGATACAGGATCAGCCCAAGCGCAGGAATGCAGTGCTTTATTTAGAAGTGATGCGTCACACCCAAAGCCACACGGCTACTACGCGGTTCGCTGGCACTGGCTGCCGTTTCCATATCAAAGCGACGTCCTTGAGCCGCAAAGGCATAGACGCTGGTACGGGGCGACAAGGCATGCACATAGCCCACAGACATCACCTGAATGCGACGTGCGCGCTCATCGGTATCCTCCCAGCTCCAGTTCGGACGACCCAGGGACCATTGCAGCTGGAACTCGCCCTTGCCCACAGGAATCGCCGTACCTACATACCAGGTATCCAGACGGCCACCGTTAATGAACTCCGCCGGGCCCAAGCCTTCCAAACCCTTGTCTTCCAGATGGGCAGGGCCATCATCACCATTCAGGCCCACAAAGCCATTGCTCTGACGGCTCCAGCCTGCTGCAAGGCGGGCTACCTCGAAGTCATAGCTGGCACCCAATTGCCAGGCCGTAGGACGATTGGATTCGACACGACTCAAGCTCTCGTAGCTGGCCCCCAGCAACCAGGGCCCCTCCTCGTAACTCAAGGCCACGCTATAGAGTTTGCGGCGAGAGCCTCCCATGCCCTGCTCGCCCACATCCGCGCTGTAGCTGGCCCCTAACTGCATGCCAGCCCATTGCGGGCTGCGCCAGCTGAACTGATTGGAGATCTGGTAGTTGTCCGAGGCACGCATCAGGGCGCCCATGCCAAAGTCCTTCCAGGAGCCCACTTCAATGGCAGAGACAAACTCCTGGCCCACGGTGTACTGGCGTCCAAAACGCAATTCGCCCCAGTTGTCACTGCCCAGACCCAGCCAGGCCTGATAGTTGAACAGTCGATCGGATTCCTCGGCCCGGCCTGTAGCCAGATCAATGCCGCTTTCCAGATTGAAGGTGGCACGAAGCCCATCGCCCAGATCCTCATGGCCGCGAATCCCC
>NZ_JBHXMU010000192.1:0-1091 GCF_042720685.1 Kitasatospora sp. NPDC058492 | reverse complement strand
GTACTAAGGCTGCTTCGCAGCCTTAGACTTGCATTCCGCTTCGCGGAATGCTATGGGGCCGCTTCGCGGCCCCATAGCTAGCTCAAGCCGGCCGCTTCGCGGCCGGCTATCGCCCCGCTTCGCGGGGCGCAAGACCACCCCCTTTACTAGGTCGAACCCGCCAAACCGTGCACCCCTGTGGATAACTGAGTTCCCGCAGGTCACAGCTGGTTTTCCCTCAGTTTTCGGTCTGACTGCCTGTGAGGGCCCTCTCCCGAACCCGCCAATCCGTGCACCCTTTTTCCACAGGCTTGAAATCGAACACAGGGAGGGGGGTGCACCGACTGGCGGGTTCGGTGTTGACCAGCACAAATGGCTATTCTGACGCTCCATTAGATGAAAACTGTTTCCATCTCACTGTTCGAGTAATACTCACGATGGGGATTTTGGTCCTTACGCCGGACCGGAGGTGACGGTGCATCGGGTGGCGGGTTCGGTGTCTTTGCGCTGGTCAGCACCGAACCCGCCAAACCGTGCACCCTTTTTCCACAGATCGGCCCATCCGGCATGCATAGCTGAGAAGAGGCGTAGCGGCCCCGTGAGCGAGCGCGACCCCCGGTCGGCATCATGGGAGCCACATTCGCTGTGCGTCCGTCAGACGGCCGCACAGACCCCTTCTTGGGTGCATTGCGCCCCGGGCTCGACCTGTTGCCGCGGGTAGCAGCGTGGCGGGTTCGGCGGCGGGGTCGTGCACCCCGTGGCGGGAACGGTCCGGGCGCAGCGTGGCGGGTTCGGTGGGGTCGGTCCGTGCATCCGTGGCGGGGTCGGTCAACTCCCTTTTCTCTTTCGGTAGTTGGCTCGGTTTTCATGGTGGCGGGTTCGGGCTGATGGGTGGGGTGCATTGGTGGCGGGTTCGGTGGAGGGGTGCACGGGGTGGCGGGAACGGCGCCCGGCCGATGCACGGGGTGGAGGGTTCGGTCCGGGGTCGTCCCCGTGTGCCGGCGGCGGGGTCGTGCGCCCCGTGGCGGGAACGGTCCGGGCGCAATGTGGCGGGTTCGGTGGAGGGGTGCACGAGGTGGCGGGAACGGCGCCCGGCCGATGCACGGGGTGGA
>NZ_JBHXMU010000191.1:0-1101 GCF_042720685.1 Kitasatospora sp. NPDC058492 | reverse complement strand
GCCCAAGGCTGTCAGCGTCATCAAAATACCATCGCCCACGACAACACCCAAGGCCGCTTTATAACCTTCGCGCACGCCATGTCCGGCGCCACTGGCCAGAACGTATAAAGAATTGGGTCCGGGCAATAGCACGATAAACACCGTACCCACCACAAAGGCCCAGAAATTGATAACACCGATTTGTTCGAACACGCCGGCCTCGCTAAACGCAGCAGAATCCGCAATTTTAGCGCTAAAAAAATGCCCCTGGCACGGGTGGAATGCCAGGGGCGATCAGGTCAATTTGTAAGGTCTACGCTGCCGGACTGACTCGGCTACGCATTACCGGACCTGATGGACTACGCAGTCGCTAGTTCCTGGGTCTGGAACTGCTCCTGTTTCATGGTGCCTTCCTGCTGGAAACGAACGTGCCAGGACAAGGCCTCTTCCAAAATGTGGGGCGTATGGCCGCCACGTTGGCTGGCACGTTCAACGTAGTCCAGCAAGGCAGGACGATAGTCGGGGTGAGCACATTTTTCGATGATGACGCGGGCACGCTCACGGGGAGCCAAACCACGCAAATCAGCCAGGCCCCATTCGGAAACCAGCACGGCCACATCGTGCTCGCAATGGTCTACGTGCGATGCCATAGGCACCACGCTGGAGATAGCACCATCTTTGGCGACGGACTTGCTGACAAAAATGGACAGGTGCGCATTACGGGCGAAATCACCGGAGCCGCCAATGCCATTCATCATGTGGGTGCCACAGACATGGGTGGAATTCACGTTGCCGTAGATATCAAACTCCAGGGCGGTGTTGATCGCAATAATGCCCAGGCGACGCACCAGTTCCGGGTGATTACTGATTTCCTGAGGACGCAGCACCAGCTTGTCGCGGTAGTTTTCCAGACCTTCCAGGAATTGCGCCATTTTGGGAGCCGACAGAGTCAAGGACGAAGCCGAGGCAAAGCTCAGTTGGCCGGAGTCCAGCATGGCAATCGCGCTGTCCTGCAAAACTTCCGAGTACATTTTCAGGTCGGTGAAGGGAGAATCCAGCAGGCCGTAAGTGACGGCATTGGCAATCGTGCCGATACCAACCTGCAAAGGCAGTAAGGAGTGG
>NZ_JBHXMU010000190.1:0-1104 GCF_042720685.1 Kitasatospora sp. NPDC058492 | reverse complement strand
CTCTCCTGCGCTTCCAGGAACAGATTATCTTCGTCCACCGTCTGGCGCTGCTGCGCGATATTCTCGGCCCATTGGTGAATCGTGGCGGCCCAGGGGTGGGCGCTGGTCCAGGACTCGTACGACAAGCGCATGGGATGCAATGCTTCCAGCAGCGCGGCGGTATAAGGCGTGGACAAAGCTTTGACCCAAGGCTGCAAGGTGCTCTTGTAAAAAGCCAGATTGATCTCCGACAGGCGGGCAGCAGCAGCAAAGCGGCGATCAGACTCGGGATCAGGCTGCACAATCTCCGTAATTTCAGCCAGGCTGCTTTGACGCACCGACATCAAATACGGGTCATTCAGCAAGGTGTCGTCATCAGGTGTTTCTTCAACCGTGGCCCGATAAATACCAGCAGGCAGCAGATCAATTTGATCAATGGTGCTGGCAAACTTACGGTGCTCTTTGCTGCCCACACTGCCGGACACAAAAATACCCAAGTGCCCGATACGATCATGGGTTGTGAACACAATGGTCTGGTCGTGACTGCGTACATCATCGTCGTCCAGATACAGATCGGTGATCCAGCCCAAAGCCTGTGCAGGCGGCGTGATGTTGTCGCCAAAGGAGCTGAACACCACAATGGGCGAGCGGATATTGCGCAGGTCGATACGGATGCCATCCGACGTCAACAACTGGGCCGTAGACAGCTTGTTGCCGATAAACAGATTGTCCACGATGTACTGCATTTCCACATCGTTCAGGAATACATAACCACCCCAGTACTTCTCGAAGCCGATATAGCGTTCGGCCTCGGTGTCCGCCTTGGCGTACACGTTGTACTGCTTGGTCCACAAGGTATTGGCCGGGTCCAGATTCTCGAAATTCTTGACCAGCCACGCGCCATCAAAACGGCCATTACCCAGGTCGCTGGTCATGGCAGTCAACCAGCTGCCGCCCAGCAAACCACCGGCATAACGCATGGGGTTGCGACCAGCCCAGTAAGACACAGGCGCACCAGCCAGAATCAGCGGGCCAAACAGCTCGGGCCAGACAGCGGCGGCCATCATGACCTGCCAGCCCGCCTGACAATTGCCGATCACCACTGGCTTGCCCTGACTTTCCGGA
>NZ_JBHXMU010000189.1:0-1104 GCF_042720685.1 Kitasatospora sp. NPDC058492 | reverse complement strand
CTCCTGCACCGCCCGTAAATCTTGAGCCGACTGCAGCAAATGGCTGGCAAAGCTGTGGCGCAAGCTGTGCGGGTGCACATGCACGGGCAGGCCGCTGGCCCGGGCGTAGTTTTCCAACTCCTGCTGCACCATCCGCGGATGAATGCGAGCCCCACGGGCTCCCAGAAACAGTGCAGCACTGGCATCGGCGCTAGTCGCCAGCGATGCCAAAGCGGGGCGTTTTTCCAGCCACTGCTGCAAGGCATGCAGGGCTTTTTCACCTACAGGCAGGCGGCGTGTCTTGCCGCCTTTGCCACTGACCACCAGCTCACGATCATCCAGCAGTAACCAGCTTTTGGACTGGTATTGCGTGTCCTGGTGATAGTGCGTGTCCAGGCTAACCAGCTCGGCCAAACGCAGCCCGCTGGAATAAAACAATTCAAACATGGCCTGATTGCGCCAGCTGACCGGGTCGTCCTGAATAGGGGCGGTTGGGCGGTCCAGTAATTGCTGGGTCTGGTCTACGGACAAGGCCTTGGGCAGAGGGCGGCCTATCTTGGGTGCCTTCAGGCTGGCAGCCGGGTTCAAGGGCCAGCCCAGCTCTTTGGTGCGCGATTGATAGTAGCCGCGCCAGGCCGCCAGAATACGGGCCAGGCTGCGCGGTGCCAGGCCCTGTGCATGCAAACGGGCGGCGGCTTGTCGTAACTGGCTCTGAGTCAGTGTGTCGGGGTCGGTGCCTGGGTACTGCGCCAGCAAATGGCGCAGATCATTGCGGTACGCACTGAGCGTGTGTTCCGAATAGCGTTTTTCATGGCTTAGTTGATGCAGCCAGCGTTGCATGGCCGGGCTCAGGGCCTGGGGGGCGGCTGGCTGCTTGTGGGGCCTGTCCCCGGAAGGGGGGCGGTCTGGTTTCTTCAGGCCGGACATTCGCTTTGATCAACGCTGCTGGGCTTGTGCAAGCGCTGCAGGGCGGCGCTGCACAACTCACCAATGCCTTCCAGAAAGTCCGTACCCATATCGGCGGTAAAGCGTGTGGCTTCGGGCGAGCCCAGAACCAGCAAGCCAAACAGGGTGTTCGATTCGGGGAACTTCAAGGGCACAATGGCCACCGAGTGCGCGTATTGC
>NZ_JBHXMU010000188.1:0-1108 GCF_042720685.1 Kitasatospora sp. NPDC058492 | reverse complement strand
GTACATAGTCTTCTTCATAAGCGGGCAAGCCCTCAAAGACCACGTTGGCACGAAACCGATCCATGGGCACGGCTTGTTCGCCAGACTGCTGCACCAGACGATTCAGCTCCTCCAGAGACGCCTCGTTGGTAAACAGAAAAGGCAAGGCATCCGCAAAACCAAAACCATTGAGCTGGTCGCCAATCTGACGCCAGCCCTGAGACTTTTCTTCCCAGGGGCGCACACGTTCAGTCAGTACATACCGACGGGCACGACTATGGTTACGTAATACTCGGCAAGGCGTCTGTAAAAAGTCGCTGAACCATTGTGCGACCTGATCCCCCTCGTCCCGACCCAGGGTGTCCGAGCTCCAGATGCGCACAGACACGGCGACGTTATCGCCTGCCGGAGCATCCAGAGACCAGGACAAAGGCTCCATACCGGGCGCCTGAACCGTAATCTGCCCGTCCTGCACCAAGGGCTGGATCAGGGCCATGCGCGGCCAGCGGCGCTGCGTCATGAACACGCCCTGCTGATCAACCACGACCCACTCACGGTCATAGGCCAGGCCCGCAACGCTGACCTCCACGCCCTGCGGGTGCGCCTGGGCGGCACAGGATTTGATGGGATGAGTGAACAGGCCGGTGATGGTAATCATGAGTCGCAATAACAAAAGGCAAGATAAGGGATTTATTCTAAAACAGCCTGACCACCTGCCCGCTCCTGCTTTGGCGACAGATTGCAAACAAGTGGGTCAGAAACATCGGCCCTGGAAAATTATTCCATGGCAACGCTTGACAAGATCGCAAACCTATGAGTTAATAGTTGATTGATTGCACCAACACATCCATTACATTAAGCACGTGCGATCAACATTTTTTTGAATGTACCCATGTAAACAAGGCCCCTTTGGCCTTCTGGCATGTCCCCAAACATGCGGGTATTCATTCACCACGGCGACGACAGCCACATCCAGACTTATTTTTTGCATCGTAGCGGACTCGCTCCGTCCATGTGCTTGGCAAACGAATAAGGCGCTGTCCATGCTGCCACAGAGCGCGTGTGCCTGAGGTTTTTACCGTTCAGTCAGCGATGTTCTACATTGAAATAGCAATGGCCTGGCCTTCTG
>NZ_JBHXMU010000187.1:0-1112 GCF_042720685.1 Kitasatospora sp. NPDC058492 | reverse complement strand
ATAGGCTGATTAGCAAGCCAGTTTGCAAACGCTATTACATCAACCGCAAAAATTATTTGAGGAGCATTGTATGGCCCAGCTCGATCGAGGCACCATGTGCATCATGTGCCAAACCCTTCCACTCTCGCAACCTAACGCCCAACGACATCCCTACCTCAAACCCATCAGACGGGTCGATGACGCCGACGAACAAAGCACGGAAAGTCTTTACCACTGCACTGTTTGTCAAACCCATTGGCTATATCAACGCAACAAATGGGACGTCTGCCTGGGATTCAAATTGTGGCAAGGGGGCCTGCAGGCATTTAACCGGCGGCATGTACCGCTTGTCGTCCCCACTCAGAGTACAGCCAGCAAAAAAACCAAGATGCACCAGGGTCCTGAGCTGCTCTCTTGAACCCTGCTAGTCGCAGAACACGCTGGATCGATGTATGGGCAGCTCTTTCCTGCCGGCTGCCCGGTCATTCACCATTCACCTGCCCCGCTTGAAATGCTGCACCTGCTTGTAGCGTGCATCATGACCATCCCCCCTTCGGGGCCTGCCATTCAGACCGCATCAGTCCAGACCAGTGCTGCCTGAACAGGCCTGTTCTGCCTGCTTCCAAACCAGTCATTTTTCCAAATCGAATGTAGCAAAGTTAAGACTATTCAAAAAAAAACTGCACACAATGCTCACTTGTTGCGCTGCAGCATATATTATTTTTCCATAGTCGTTGTTCCTGCGGTGGTGAGATGAGCGGAGACAGGCGTCACAGAGCGCTGCTGTTATCTCGCTGCCCACCGACTAGGCAAGACCGGGGTCACGTGCCTAGCTAGCTTACTCGCCTTGCCGGAATTGTGTTGCTCTTCAACCTACAACACAGGTCCGCTTGCCTACCACTTGCGTTCGCGCTGTCGCACACCCTGCCGACAGCCGGAGAGTCGCTCACACCGGCACTGCCCGGTTGCACTCAAGCCATCCACCAGGATTACCCATCCCGGTCGGCCCCCTCTCAACCGTCTCCTACCCCTCTCGGTGTTCCTTTGCATCCGCAAGGCCAGCTTGCCTGTGTTTACTTCAGGAACACCTATGAAATTGATTACCGCCATCGTCAAACCCTTCAATGTTGACG
>NZ_JBHXMU010000186.1:0-1113 GCF_042720685.1 Kitasatospora sp. NPDC058492 | reverse complement strand
TCTGGCTTTCAACCTGGCTGATGATCTGACCGTAGGCAACAGCATTACTGTGGGCGATACGGTGATCAACGGTGATAGCGTCACTGTGGGTGATACGGTCGTCAATGGCGATAGCGTCACTACTAACAACCTGACCGTTCAGGGTGAAACCCGTTTGGGTGACAACTTTGTAGTTAATAACGCGGGCGATGTCATTTACAAGGGCAGTGAAGTTGCTACCCAGAATGACGGCTTGAGCTTTGCCGGCAACACCGGCAGCACCATTGCCAAGACGCTGGGTGATAACACGCCATTGACGGTCTCCGGCGAACTGGCCGAGGGCGAAGCCTCTACAGGTGCCAACCTGCGTGTTGATAGCGACGGCAATCAGTTGAACCTGGTCATGGCGCAGAACCTGACAGATCTGAACAGCATCACCATCAATAACGGTGGCCCGGTGATCAACGGCGACGGCATCAATATGGGTGGCAAGAAGATCACCGATCTGGCCGTTGGCACAGAAGACACCGATGCGGTGAATGTGTCGCAGTTGAAAGAAGTCTCGGACGTTGCCAATGCGGGCTGGAACATCAGTGCCAATGGTGCTGCCGCCGAGAACGTCAAGCCGGGTGGTTCGGTGGACTTCAGCAATGACGATGGCAACATCACCGTCACGCGCACCGGCACCGATCTCGCCTTCAATCTGGCCGATGATCTGACCGTGGGTAACAGCATTACGGTGGGCGACACCGTGATCAACGGCGACAGCGTCACCGTAGGCGACACGGTCGTCAATGGCGATAGCATCACCACCAACAACCTGACCGTTCAGGGCGAAACCCGCCTGGGCGATAACTTTGTGGTCAATAACGGCGGCGATGTTATTTACAAGGGCAACGAAATCGCCACCCAAGCCGATGGCTTGAGCTTTGCGGGTAACACTGGCAGCACCATCGCCAAGACCTTGGGCGATAACACGCCATTGACCATTTCAGGTGAGTTGGCCGAAAGCGAAGCCTCCACAGGTGCAAACCTGCGTGTTGATAGCGACGGCAACCAGCTGAACCTGGTCATGGCTCAGAACCTGACGGATCTGAACAGCATCACCATCAATAACGGTGGTCCAGTGATCAA
>NZ_JBHXMU010000185.1:0-1115 GCF_042720685.1 Kitasatospora sp. NPDC058492 | reverse complement strand
CCAAGGACGGGCCGAGCCAGTGAACGCGGCTGCAACCGCAGCGCTGGACCGGTGGGAACCGGGCAGCGCCATCGTGCTCATCGGCCCGCCCGCTTCCGGCAAGTCCACATGGACGGCGGCGCGGTTCCCATCGAGCGCCCGAGTCTCGCTCGACTTCTACCGAGGTCTGCTTACCGACGACGAGACCAACCAGCACCGGCCGCAGTAGGGGCAGGAGGGGCTGATCGAGCAGACCCCGCATCCGGCCGGGCCGTTGCTCCAGACCTCCACGCGGGCACCGCCGCGGTGTCCGGGGGCGCCTAGGGTCCGTAATCCTCCGTGGCCGGCTGCGTGGGCGGCCGCGGCTGTTTCGGGCTGGGAAAGACGGCTGGCGGCGGAAGGGTGGGGGGTCGTCACGGCCCGGTACAGCCGTCTGCGGGGCGCGTACGGGGCCGGGCACCGTACCCCCGCCGTCACCCCTGCGGGAGCGTGAGGCGACCACCCCGGCCCGGCCGTGGCTGGCGGGGATCACCTGCTGCCGCGATGCACCGCGACCCGGTGTTGGTCGCGTACCGCTTCGGGCCCAGCATCGTCGCGGCTGAGCCATCGGACGACCAAGAACCCCGGTACCACCCGCCACCCAACCCGCAGCCCGGATCCGCCTACGGCGACCACCACAGCGGCCACCACCAGGACCACGGCGACGGCCCGCGCCGACGCCGACCACCACGGCGACGACGAGCACCAGGACCACGGCCACGGCCGACACCGACCGGCCGGACCATGCCCACCACCAACCCGCTTAGCCTGTACAAGCCAAATCCACGGGGCAGGGTTTCACCCGTTTGACCTGCGGTTTTCCTGCGTTTCGACACGCCCCAGACTTGACCTTGATGTCTATTCGCTGTATTCTTTTAAATGTCGGAAAGGGAACGGCACCCCGCCCGACAGACCACCAACCCCCCGAAAGGACACAGCACATGACCAGCAACGCGCAGACCGAGGCCGCCACCTACACCGACGAGGAGATGGAAGCCGCCACCGCGCACGTGCTCGACCGCTTCTTGAAGCCCCTCGCGGCCAGCACTGGCCAGCACGTCGGCGATCTGCTCGACAGCACCCCCGAGGACGTATTC
>NZ_JBHXMU010000184.1:0-1124 GCF_042720685.1 Kitasatospora sp. NPDC058492 | reverse complement strand
ACGCAGCATCATGTAGCAGGCCAGGCTGGCCGGGGCGATGGCCTCGGAGCCTGTGCACTGGTGCATCAAGGCAAAGCGGGTTTTCAGCACTTTGCCGTCGTGACGACGAACAGTGCGCAGGATGATCAGATCCAGATGCACAGGCTCGGCATTGCGTTGTCGCAACTGCACCGGCTCGACGGCGTACCACAGGGCAATTTCACCCAGCTTGGCACGGCCCAGCGTTTCCAGATGCAGACGCGCAGCCAGATCCGGAATCGCGTGGAAAGCCAGCTGTTTGCTCAGTGCATTGGGCGTGGTCTTGCCGTCCTTGTGCCACAAGGAGGTTGCACCTGGAATCAGGGCCAGCCAGTCGGCTTCCATGTCGGCCCATTGACGCCACATGGTGGGCGAACCACCCTCAAAAATATGCAGCAGATTCACAGGCTGAGCCTGCGCATTCAGAACCTGCATGGCCTGATTCAAGGCTTGCGCAGGACCTGGCCGTTCCATGCTGCGCACGCCACGCACATCCGACCATTGCGAGGGCGTCTGGCGCTGATAGTACGGAATACTTAAGGCCTGACCTTTGGGGCTGAACAGGAAGCTGAACGAGCACTGTTCCTGACTGCCAGCAGGCTGATGATCGGCATGGATTACCAGCAGGCGAGACACATTGCCTTCGTTGACTTCCTGACACGCGGCACGCATCAAGCCTTCGGCACGTTGTGCTGCTGCCCCGTCCTGAATGGGGGCATTTTGTGCATGCAGATCGCGCCAGAAGTCGTAGGCTTCCGCGCAGGCCAGACGCTCATCCAGATCCGCCGCTGCGCGACGAGCCCGCTCCAGAGCGATAGGCCCACCAGCCGAGGCCGCCGACAAAAGGCGTGGCAAGACGCGCGCACGGCGCTCTTCGTCGGCCTGTTGCTCCTGGGCGGTCTGACCACCGCTTTCCAGCAAAGCAGCCAGATCGCCAGAACTGGGCGCGTACAAGGGACGCTGGTTCTCGCGCACTTGCAAGGCAGAGTCGACCAGTTCGGCTGCACTCATGAAGCGCAAATCCTCGGGCACTTTCTGGCCGTTGGACACGTAATGAATGGGCAGCTTGAAACGGATGGCGGTATCCAGCTGGCCGCCCAGCTTGA
>NZ_JBHXMU010000183.1:0-1125 GCF_042720685.1 Kitasatospora sp. NPDC058492 | reverse complement strand
GGTTGAGCTTGTGAATCGCACGCTTGGCGCTTTCCACTTTCAGCTCGTCAATGCTGTCTACGGTGTGAATGATCTGGCGCTGCAGATTGGACTCATCCACCCGGTCAAAGTCGATGATGCCCAGTGTGCCCACCCCGGCTGCGGCCAAGTACAGCAAGGTGGGCGAACCCAGGCCGCCTGCCCCGATGACCAGCACTTTGGCATTTTTGATGCGGCGCTGACCTTCCATGCCCACATTGGGAATCAAGAGGTGACGGCTATAACGGTTAACCTCTTCGCGGCTTAAAGGCTCACCGGGCTCAACTAAGGGGGGCAAGGTCATAATGACTCCTGGTTAAATACATATGAATACGAACAAGACTTATTCTCAAATATGACTGAAAATGACACAATAGCCTTTGGGTTCTAATTTCTATGCGAGACGGAGCAAAAACGATGAACGCCAACGCAGCCTGTGTGCGCTGGCGTTTTCAGGCCCTGATTTACTGGCTACGCAGCAGAACTTCGGTGCTGGCACCGACGCTGTGGCGCACGCGCCAGGCCAGTACAAAGGCGAACAGAACGCCCAGGGTGAGCACGCCCAGCATGACAACCTGACCGAAACGGTCCAGCAAGATGCCAGCGGCAATGGGGACGGCCATACGGGCCAGGGTGAAGATGGTCGACTGCAAACCGTAGTCCGAGGCATTGCGCTGTCTGCGGGTAAAGAACATGGTCAGTCCAAAGAGCAAGGCCGACACCGCCCCCATGCTGGCTGCAATCAACATGGCACTGCTGATCAGCCACACCGGGCCCAGCTTGGCCCAGACCGAGACCATCAGCAGAATCAGGGACAGCAAGGCCGCCAGCAGATAAATAGGAATGGCACGTGCGGCACCCAGCAATGAGGCCAAGCGACCACCAATCAGGCTGAACACGGCACCCGTAATGCCACCGGCAATCCCTACCGTCCAGGCCACCTCTTCCAAGGGCATGCCCTGGTCCAGCATCAAGGGTTTCAGGTAAAACCAGACAGCGCCAATAAAGGGGAAGCTGGTCAGCAGCAAGCTGGTCCATTGCTTGGCCCCTTCCTGCCCGAAAAAGCTGACCCAATCGGCAACAAAACCGGGGGGCGCCTGCTCGGCC
>NZ_JBHXMU010000182.1:0-1135 GCF_042720685.1 Kitasatospora sp. NPDC058492 | reverse complement strand
GCGGTAACAGCAGGTATAGGAACAGCTTGATCACGCGCAGATACCAGGGGTGATGCTCGTCACTGTCCTGAGCGTCAGCTTGAGCACTAGCCTGTGCGTTGGCCAGGTTCTCTGCTGTTGAGGCAGCCGGACTGGCTGCCATGGCTGCGTTCACTGATGCTCGAGTTGCGGCCGCTTCGCGACCATGAGTCCGTCGCCACTGGACGACCTGTTGCTGCAGGAAGCGCAGCAAGCCCAGGCCCAGGCCCACAATCACCACCACGATCAGCAGAAACGCATCGGCTGCATACTCGATAATCAGCATGCTCAAGGAACCATACGCGCCGAACGAGGCCAAGGACATGATCAGCAAATCCGGGCGGCGGTAGTGATAAATACCGTACAGCACCAGGAACAGGACCAGTCCCAGCAGGAAGTTGCCTTCCATGACCTGGGCACCGATGAAAAAGCCCACCGCAATCGCTGCGACACGCGGCACGATGCGCCACGGGTCATGACGCGCACGCCAGATGGTTTCGGCTGCCAGCAACAACAGCGCATTGACTGCCAGGGCCAGCAAGGTCTGCGTGGTGTAGCTGCGTCCAAACCAGCCCAAGCGGGCAACATCTATCCATAAGTACAAGGCGGTATTGATCAGTACCAGCCACAGCACCGACAGAAAGACACTGCGCACTGTGAATACCCAAGGTATGATCAGCACAGTCCACAATGCGAAAAGCTGCCAAGGGTCTGCGCCAGTCTGATAAGTCTGGCCAATCAGCGCCAGCAAACCGCCCGTGGCCACGGCGGCCAGGCCGGTCAACGCAGCAGGCACTCCCAGATCATGCCCCCAGCCGCCGGAATGTCGGCGAAACAGCAAGGCCAGCCCTGCAGAAACCAGCACGGCGCCTTGAGCCAGGGCAAATTTGGCGACGTGCCCCCAGTTTTCCCAATTGGCCGCAATCCAGGTCACCAGACCACTGGCGAGCAGCAAAACGGCCAACCCCCAGGCCAGTTTTGTCAGAAACACTCGCCAGTCAGTTGGCCATACGTTAGTCTTGTCAGGTCTCATAACTTGCATAGAGGGATAAGCACCTCGTATCATTTCGCGCATTGCAGCGCAGTTGCTGTCACTGGAATCATATGGATAAAACAC
>NZ_JBHXMU010000181.1:0-1139 GCF_042720685.1 Kitasatospora sp. NPDC058492 | reverse complement strand
CTAGTGTCTTGAGTCTGGAATTCGCTTCAGATATCCGGCGAGGCGTTCGAGGATCTCGTCGGCGGTCTTGGTCCAGACGTAGGGCTTCGGGTCGGTGTTCCAGGTGGCGATCCAGTCACGGATGTCGGCTTCGAGGGCCTGGACGGACTTGTGGACGCCTCGCCGTATCTGCTTGTTCGTCAGCTCGGCGAACCAGCGCTCGACCAGGTTCAGCCATGACGAGCCGGTCGGGGTGAAGTGCAGGTGGAACCGGGGATGCGTCACCAGCCAGGTCTTGATCGCCGGGGTCTTGTGGGTGGCGTAGTTGTCCAGCACCAGGTGAACGTCCAGCCCCTCGGGGACCTCCCTGTCCAGCCGGAGCAGGAACTTCTTGAACTCCTCGGCCCGGTGGCGGCGGTGAAGCGAGCCGATGACCTTGCCGGTGGCGACCTCGAGTGCGGCGAACAGCGTGGTGGTGCCGTGGCGGACGTAGTCGGCGGTCATCCGCTGCGGCACGCCCGGCATCATCGGCAGCACCGGCTGGGACCGGTCGAGCGCCTGGATCTGGGATTTCTCGTCCACGCAGAACACCAGGGCCCGCTCGGGCGGGTCGAGGTAGAGGCCGACCACGTCGTGGACCTTGTCCACGAAGTACGGGTCGGTGGACAGCTTGAAGGTCTCGGCGCGGTGCGGCTGCAGTCCGAACGCGCGCCAGACCCGTGACACGGTGGACTGCGACAGGCCGGTCTCCCTGGCCATCGACCGGGTCGACCAGTGCGTGGCGTCCTTCGGGGTGCGTTCCAGGGTCTTGGCGACCAGGTCGGCCACCTGCTCGTCGGTCACCGTGCGGGGGCCGCCCGACCTGGGCATGTCGCCCAGGCCGGCGATCCGGTGCTCGACGAACCGGGCGCGCCACCGGCCGACCGCGTGCGGGGTCGATCCCAGCCGCTCCGCGACGTCCTTGTTCGACGCGCCGCTCGCGCACTCCAGGATGATCCGACACCGCAAAGCCCAGGCCTGCGGCGTCGACCGGCGACGCACCCACCCCTCCAGGGCGGCCCGCTCGTCGTCCGACAACACCAACTCGACCTTTGGTCGACCCGTCCGCGCCATAGGCCAAGTCTATATTTATGAATGAAATTCAAGACTCAGGACACTAG
>NZ_JBHXMU010000180.1:0-1164 GCF_042720685.1 Kitasatospora sp. NPDC058492 | reverse complement strand
CTGCCGAGCAATTCAAACTTGCTATGCGCCATCTGGGTGGCACGGCCAATGTGATTACGGTCGAACACCAGGGCCAGCGCAGCGGCCTGACTGCGACTTCGGTGACCTCGGTAGCCGCAGATCCGGCAGAGGTGCTGGTCTGCGTGAATCAAAGCTCCTCGTCCTGGCCTTTGATGCGAGACAGTGGTCTGTTTGGCGTGAATATCCTGGGTGTCGAGCAGGCAGGCATGGCTTTGCAGTTTGCCGGTTTCAAAGGCGAGCAAGGCGATGCGCGTTATGCCGGGCACGATTGGCTGCGTACCGAGCACGGCATCTGGCTGGCTCGACAGGCTCCCGCCGCTTTGGCCTGCCAGATTGTGGAAGTAATTGAACGCCATAGCCACGCCTTGGTATTGGGCCGTGTGTTGCAGGTGCACCATGCCGAGCAGGAACAGGATTCGCCCTTGCTGTACTGGCAGGGACGTTTTGGCCGCTTTCAGGGCCAGTAAATCGGCGGGCTTGTTCTCCCTGGCTGGATGCCTGAGCTGGGCCTAGGGATAGTCTCGATGTTGCAGTGCGAGAGCCTGTGCCACACTAAGGCACAGCTTTTTTATCGCCTGTTGCGACGCTCATGACCACCCTACTGAATCGCTATGCCCAGCTGCATTCGCAGGATGTGGACTGCGTTCAGCACTATATCTCCCAGGTTTTCTGCCCGCATAGTCTGACTTTGGCGGATACCCGTCAGCGCCTGAATGCACGCCTGTATCTACGCCAAGGCCAGGATGTGGCCTATGGTCGTTTGCGCTATGGCGCGCAGGTGCAGATTGCACCTCAGCCACTGGACGACTTCTATCTTTTGCAAATCCCCCTGTCGGGGCAAGAGCAGATTCATACGGCGCACGGACGTTTCGCGTCTACTTCGCGCCTGGCTTCCATCATTAGCCCGACTCAAGCCTTCAGCATGGAACATAGCCTGGAGGCCGATAAGCTGTTTGTGCGTATTGGACGCCAAGGGCTGGAGCGCCATTACCAGGATTATTTTGCGCAGCCCGTGCGCGGCCCACTGGAGTTTCAGCCTTCCATTCCTTTGGATGCGCCCGGTGGGGCTACTTTGCGCCGCTTGCTGGATTGGCAGTTTGCCGAAGTGTCGGATGGCACTTTGTTTGATCAGCCGCGCCAGGT
>NZ_JBHXMU010000179.1:0-1168 GCF_042720685.1 Kitasatospora sp. NPDC058492 | reverse complement strand
GGCTAAAAATCAGTCTTTCTTGTCTTTGCCTGGTGGCGCAAAGGGAAAGACCGAGAACATTTGCCGGGTCTGATCCTGCATCTGGTCCTGCATTTGCACGAACAGATTCTTGCTTTGATCGATATAGCTGTTCATGACAGTTTGCATCACAGGCGCCTGTATGCTCATGAATTGTGCCCAGGCCTCGGGGCCGAACTGCCCGCCATACACGCCCTTGGACTGTTCGGTCATGCGCTCCTGGATCTCCATGAAGGCCTGAATGTTCTTTTCCAGATACGAGCCCATCACCCCCTGCATGGCATTGCCATAAAAACGGATGATCTGCATCAGCACCGGAGTGGAGAACATGGGGATACCCCCGCTTTCTTCCTCAAGAATGATCTGCAACAGAATACTGCGCGTCAGGTCCTCGCCGCTTTTGGCATCGACGACCGCGAACTCCTCTCCTGACAGGACCAGTTGCTTGACATCAACCATGGTGATGTAAGCGCTGGCCTGCGTGTCGTACAAGCGACGATTGGGGTATTTCTTGATGAGTCGAGGGGATCCCATGCTGGTGCTTACTTCCTAATCAATAAAACAAAAACACGCGCTATGCACTGCAACAAGCCTTAGCTCATGTGCAAGCCACCGTTCAGGGAGAAATCCGCACCCGTGGCAAAACCGGAATCACCCGAAGCCAGCCAGGCCACCATGGAGCCAATTTCATCCGGCGTACCCAAACGGCCCACTGGAATGGTCGCCACGATTTTCTCCACCATGTCCGTACCAATATAACCGGGGGAAATAGTATTGACCGTCACTCCCTTATTAGCAACCTCCTGGGCCAGGGCCATGGTAAAGCCGTGAATCCCGGCTTTGGCCGTGGAGTAGTTGGTCTGGCCAAACTGTCCTTTTTGCCCGTTCACCGAACTGATGTTGATGATACGGCCCCACTGACGCTCTACCATGCCATCAATGACTTGCTTGGTCACGTTGAACAAGCTGTTCAGGTTGGTGTCGATCACCGCACGCCAATCTTCCTGGCTCATTTTACGGAAGGTGCCATCGCGTGTAATCCCGGCATTATTGACCAGCACGTCCACACGACCAAAATCGGCAAATACCTTTTTAAAGGTCTCAACGGTCGAGTCCCAGTCTGCCACGTTGCCCACCGAAGCATGAAATG
>NZ_JBHXMU010000178.1:925-1172 GCF_042720685.1 Kitasatospora sp. NPDC058492 | reverse complement strand
GGAAAAGCCAGGCATATCGGCGTGTTCCAGCACATAAGCGGTGTGCTTGTGGTAATCCGCATGCGCAATGCTCAGGCCCACTTCGTGCAGATCAGCGGCCCAGCCCAGTTGGCGCTGCAACTCCTGTACCTCGGGCGTATCGGGCAGCTTCAGTTGTGCAAAGAACTGCAGGGCAGCGTCGTGCACACGATGCGACTGGCGCGTATCGACCTGGTAGCGTTTCATCAATTGCTGCACGGTCTGGTCG
>NZ_JBHXMU010000178.1:0-915 GCF_042720685.1 Kitasatospora sp. NPDC058492 | reverse complement strand
CGCGACCCAGCATGTCGTAGAGCACCCCCACTCGCAGAGCGCCTTCACCGGGCAGCATCTGGCGAATCTTCAACTCCTGGAAGGCGGCCATCATAATGGCCAGACCTGCAGCCAGCACCGGCGCGCGATGAGGCTTGATGCCGCTCAGGTTGCGCATGTCCACCTTGCCATCGTGCACCAGGCGTTTGCGCAGCAACTCCATGCCTTCCAGGGTGATGCCCTTTTTGGACATGCCGTTCTCTTGCAGGATAGCGACCAGACCCTTGGCGGTGCCGGAGGAGCCATAGGCTTCCTGCCAGCCTGTCTTGCGGTACTGGCGTGTAATGCCTTCCAGTTCACGACGGGCGGTCAGAATCGCATTGCTCATGCGCTCCTCGGTGATCACGCCATCGGCAAAGAATTTGTCGGTATAGCTGACACAGCCCATGTACAGGGAGGACAGCAGCAGGGGCTTCAAGCCCTTGCCAATAATCACTTCAGTCGATCCACCACCAATATCAATCATCAGACGGCGATTGGGGGACGGGGGCAGCTCGTTGCTGATACCGGAGAAAATCAGACGGGCTTCCTCGTGGCCGGAGATGACCTCGATGGGAAAACCGAAGGCCGCCTCGGCAGCGGGCAGAACCTCGCTTAAATTGCGTGCCACACGAAAGGTGTTGGTAGCCACGGCACGAACGCGATTGGGGTGAAAACCGGCCAGACGTTCGTTAAAGCGTTTCAGGATGACTACCGCACGTTCAATGGCATCGGGACTAATGTACTTGTCGGGGCCCATGCCGGCGGCGAGTCGGACGGATTCATTAAGGCGGTCAATGGTGTAGATCTGGGCATGACCGTTGTGCTGAACCACTCGTCCAATGGATAAACGAAAGCTGTTGGAGCCCAGGTCCACAGCGGCAAGAAGTTGTTCCA
>NZ_JBHXMU010000177.1:0-1184 GCF_042720685.1 Kitasatospora sp. NPDC058492 | reverse complement strand
ACTCTCCAGCTATGAACGAGATATAGTCATTTTAGTATCATTTGGTTTCATTTAAGTTTTGTCATATATAACAATGGTCTAAGTGGAAAACTGCTGTAAACCGCCTCTTTTACATGAAATATTCAGGTTAAAAACTTGCCAAGTCGAAAATCATCGTGCTATAGTTCTTTTCTCGCTGCAGCACACACAGGGTTTTCCCTCAAAGCGCTACAGAGAGCAGTTAGACAAGTTTCACCGCCTTGGCCAAGAGGCCCGCACCGAAGCTTTGATGACTGAGTCAGGTAACTGACACGGTGTAAAACCCGGGGCTTGACAAATCAGAAAATTCTGTGTTAAAGTTCTAGGTTCTGCTCCAGAGAACGCAACGTTAAGTTTTTAAGCGGTTTCGAAGGTTGAAACGGATTTGAAAATTTACCCTTGTTTGTGAGGTGGGATGGTTAGCCTTACGGTTGATTGTTCGCCAGGTAGGACGGAACGAAAGTTCTGGTTTAAGCGGGATGAGTTGGACGGTTTTAAAACTTTCTAACTTCTTCAAAAAAACGCTTGACACACTGCCTGATCTGCTTCATAATCTCGTTTCTCTGCTGCTAACACGGCAAGGCACGAAGCGCTAAGCGCAACGAGCCAGCCGGGTTAGTCAGTAGAACGACAGGCAACTGTCACTGCTCTTTAACAATTAACAGCCGATAAGTGTGGGCGCTTGGAATGAGCGAGTCGAACCCTTCGGGGATCGCCACAAGTTTGTATCAAGTGCTCACAAACGAAAGATGAAGAATTACCTTGTGTAACTCTGAATTTTTCTTTGAGACACAATCGGTCTCGTCGCAAGACGGGACAACCACAGAGATTAAACTGAAGAGTTTGATCCTGGCTCAGATTGAACGCTAGCGGGATGCTTTACACATGCAAGTCGAACGGCAGCGCGAGAGAGCTTGCTCTCTTGGCGGCGAGTGGCGGACGGGTGAGTAATATATCGGAACGTGCCCAGTAGCGGGGGATAACTACTCGAAAGAGTGGCTAATACCGCATACGCCCTACGGGGGAAAGGGGGGGATCGCAAGACCTCTCACTATTGGAGCGGCCGATATCGGATTAGCTAGTTGGTGGGGTAAAGGCTCACCAAGGCAACGATCCGTAGCTGGTTTGAGAGGACGACCAGCCACACTGGGACTGAGACACGGCCC
>NZ_JBHXMU010000176.1:739-1192 GCF_042720685.1 Kitasatospora sp. NPDC058492 | reverse complement strand
CTTTTATCTGCCCGAGCTCCAGCAAACCGCGGCACAGCTCTCGCCGGAAGTGAAGAACAAATACAGCCACCGGGCACAAGCCATGCAAGCCTTGTTGGCCCGCCTGGCCGCCGAGTAAAAACATGACTGTTTTCTCTCCTGAAGTGCGCATCCGGCCTGGCTCTGGACCTGCCACTCTGCTGCCCAGCCTGCCGCCCTTGTCCGTCTACGTGCACGTGCCCTGGTGCGTACGCAAATGCCCATACTGTGACTTCAACTCACACGAAGCACCCGCTGAACTGCCCGAAAACGAGTATCTGGACGCCTTGCAGGCCGATCTGGAACAAACCCTGCCGCTGGTCTGGGGCAGACAGGTAATTTCCGTGTTTATCGGTGGTGGCACGCCCAGCCTGCTGTCGGCCCAGGCTCTGGACCGCATGCTGGCCTTGCTGCGCTCCCATCTAAACCTGCTAC
>NZ_JBHXMU010000176.1:0-729 GCF_042720685.1 Kitasatospora sp. NPDC058492 | reverse complement strand
TCGCGCTTCATGGATTTTGCGCAAAGTGGCGTGAACCGGATTTCCCTGGGTATCCAGAGCTTTAACGACGAAGCCCTGAAAGCGCTGGGCCGCATTCACGACAGCCAGCAAGCGCAGCAGGCCATTGAAGCCGCCATGAAGGCCGTAGACCGCGTGAACCTGGACGTCATGTATGCCTTGCCAGGCCAGACCCCAGCACAATCCGAGCAGGACATTTTGCAGGCCATGTCTTATGAGACGGAGCACTTGTCGCTCTACCATCTGACGCTGGAACCCAACACTGTCTTTGCCAAGTATCCGCCAGTCTTGCCTGATGACGACGACAGCGCTGCCATGCAGGACCGCCTGATCGAGCTGACTGCCAGCCGCCACAATCTGAATTATTGGGAATTTGGCGACTATATCGGTATAGGCCCGGGTGCCCACGGCAAACTGTCCTTTCACGACCGCATTATCCGTACCGCCACCACCCGCAGCCCGGCGCAATGGATGCAGAATGCCATCAAGCGCGACGGCAGCCACTATGCACACAATGCCCGCGTCATGCCGAAAGAACTGCCTTTTGAGTTCATGCTGAACGTGCTGCGTCTGAAAGAGGGCGTACCCGCCCAGTACTTCCAGGAACGCACGGGTGTGCCCCTTGCGCACATCCTGCCCGTGATCAAGCGCAATATCGAGAAAGGTTTGCTGGCTTCCGATCCAGTTCGTATTCGCACCACGGATTTAGGC
>NZ_JBHXMU010000175.1:0-1213 GCF_042720685.1 Kitasatospora sp. NPDC058492 | reverse complement strand
AGTTCATGTCACGCCAGTGATCCAGATGAGCGTCCAGCTCATCGAATTCGGCGCGCGTGTAGTCTTGCAACAGATGCGGATCGTAGCGGCCTTCCTTGGTCTGCAAGGTCACGTGATCGAACAGGCTGGGGGGTTCAAACTGGCCAAAAGCGATTTTGCGCAGGTGGAAAATCGCCAGACGGGCAGCCAGATATTGGTAGTCAGGCGTATCTTCAGAGATCAGATCCGCAGCCGACTTGATGATGGTTTCGTGGATGTCGCTGGTGCGAATGCCGTTGTAAAACTGAATGTGAGAGCGCAGCTCTACTTGAGAGACGGACACATTACTCAGACCTTCAGCGGCCCAATCAACCACTCGGTGAATCTTGTCGAGGTTAATAGGTTCTGTACGGCCATCTCTTTTGGTGACCATTAACTGTTCGGTTGATTGCATTTCAGTCTCGGAAATCGGTGAAGATTGACGGAAGACGCGGCTTTTGCAGCCGCCAGCGTCATTTGATGCACACCATATATAGTGTGATATTGACGTCATTCTACTACATATAGCGGATTGAGCGAATAGTGGTTTCGCAATTGCAGAGCAGATTCAACATACAAAAATGCAACCAATCTTTGCTCTGCTAACAATTTCCTATTGCGTCTGGAACTCTTGAACGCAGCGCAGCAAAGCCTCGCCGTAGGCTTCTCTTTTGCGTACGCCAATGCCTGTAATCGGCTCCAGATCAGCCTCTGAGCTGGGGCAGCGGATGGCCACTTCGCGCAAAGTCGCGTCATGGAAAATGACGTAGGCCGGAACGCCATGCTCGCGAGCGGTCGCGGCACGCCAGGCACGCAAAGCCTCGAACCGTCGCTGTTGATCGGGTTCCAGAGCAGGCCCGGCAGGCGCCTGACCTTTTACTCGGTGAGCAGCCGGTCCGCGTGTTACGGTTTCGCGCCGCAACATTAAGGTGCGCTCGCCCTTGAGCACTTCACGGCTGGCATCGGTCAACAACAAGGTACCGTAGCCTTCCGGGTCAACGGTAACCAGACTATGTGCCAGCAACTGGCGCAGCACCCCGCGCCAGGCCTGGTCGGTCAATTCCTTGCCCACACCAAAGACGGTGAGCTTGTCGTGCTCGTGCTCTTTGACACGATCCGTCAGCTTGCCCAGCAAGATGTCGATCAGGTGCCCGGCCCCGAAACGCTGACCACGTTCGCGCCACAATCTATAGAT
>NZ_JBHXMU010000174.1:0-1226 GCF_042720685.1 Kitasatospora sp. NPDC058492 | reverse complement strand
TGCCCAACAAGGTCATGTCCTGGAAAGAGGCCTGGGAGGTCTATTTTGAGCAGGCCGGTGGCGCTCTGTTCAAGGATCTGGCCCGCTACGGCATTCGCATGCCCAAATACAGCGAAGTGATCGAGAAAGAGAAAGAGCACATCTCGCACCAGGCCTGGTGGATTTTCTACAACTTCGGCCACGCTGCCGGTTTCCACACCTGGATCCCCAGCGACGAGGAACTGGATTGGCTCAGCGCCAAGTACCCCGACACCTTCGACAAGTACTACCGCCCACGCTGGGAAATGGCCAAGAAGATGGAAGCCGAAGGCAAGCGTTTCTATTCCAGCGGTCTGCCCCAGCTGTGCCAGGTATGTCAGGTGCCCATGACTTTTACCGACATGGAAAAACCCGATGAAATTACCTACCGCCAAAGCCAGTACAAGGGTGAGCGCTACCACACTTGCTCGGACGGCTGCCGCGACATTTTCGAGCACGAGCCTGAAAAGTACATCCAGGCCTGGCTGCCGGTGAACCAGATCCTGCAAGGCGGCTGCGGCGGCCCCGAACTGGAGAAGATCCTGAGCGACTACTACCAACTGAACGTGGGTGTCGACAATATGGACTTCAAGGGCTCGGTGGACGAGGCACGCTGGAACGAATGGAAAGGAGTGACGGCCTAGTCACACGAGAAAAAGGGCAGTGCCTCGGTGGGCACTGCCACTACCTATAAAAATTGGAGATCAATATGGCAGTTACTGCAATTACCCCGGACTACCAAGGCTATGCGCGCGACCAGCAGTCGCACTATGGCGACAGCATGTTGCTGTATATAGGCTGGGACGAGCACCTCTTGTTCTGCTCGGCCAAGGCCTTTCTGGTTCAGCCCGAGATGACCGTGTCCCAGATGATCCAGCAACTGTTGCCTGCCGGCTTTGCCCAGCACCCTGACTTTGAGCAGATCGAATGGAGCAAGGTGCAATGGAATCTGAATGGCGAGGCCGTTGAGTTGAACCCTGACGACACCTTGGGTGCCAAGGGCTTCGATCACAAATCCTTGTTGCGTTTCAAGACCCCGGGCCTGAATGGCTACAAGGGTACGGGCGTATAAGAGGCGGAGGCAGCAATGACGTATCAGGTAACCGTAGAACCCACAGGTGATGTGGTAGAGGTGGAAGATGGACAAACCTTGTTGGACGCTGCGTTGCGACAAGGGGTTTGGTTGCCTTTTGCCTGTGGACATGGCA
>NZ_JBHXMU010000173.1:0-1238 GCF_042720685.1 Kitasatospora sp. NPDC058492 | reverse complement strand
CATCTCATCCTGGGGCTGTAGCCGGTCCCAAGGGTATGGCTGTTCGCCATTTAAAGAGGTACGTGAGCTGGGTTTAAAACGTCGTGAGACAGTTTGGTCCCTATCTGCCGTGGGCGTTGGATACTTGACGGAGCCTGCTCCTAGTACGAGAGGACCGGAGTGGACGTACCACTGGTGTATCGGTTGTCATGCCAATGGCATTGCCGAGTAGCTACGTACGGAAGAGATAACCGCTGAAGGCATCTAAGCGGGAAACTCGTCTGAAGATTAGGTATCCCGGGGGCTTGACCCCCCTGTAGGGTCGTCCGAGACCAGGACGTTGATAGGCTGGGTGTGGAAGTGCAGTAATGCATGTAGCTAACCAGTACTAATTGCCCGTGTGGCTTGATCCTATAACCCTTGAGGTTGTAGTGAGTTAAGTTGTTGACCACAGAACGTAATATTGAAGTGCAGCGCAACCCGCGCTCGACACCTTCGTAACCGCTGCTAGCTGATCCGTACTGATCGCTAGCGGTGTGCTTCTTCCAATTGGCTGGGGCGTCCCTTAAAAGACGACTCGGCAACCAGTTACGCTTGACGACCATAGCGAGGTGGTCCCACACCTTCCCATCCCGAACAGGATTGTGAAACGCCTTTGCGCCGATGATAGTGGACGGACGTCTGTGAAAGTAGGTCATCGTCAAGCTCTTATTCCTCAAAACCCCCGCAAGCGACCCGCTTGCGGGGGTTTTGTTTTATGCGTCGCCAACGCACAGGCCAGTGGTACGCTCTGCTGACATGCAGGTCTGATCCCCCCTGAAATTCCTACTCAGTTTCTCCTTTGCGCCGTAGAATACGGATAAATACTTTAGAGCTAAAGGAGTTGCCCGTGGGTGCAGAGACAGTAGTAGATGCGATTGTGGTTGGGGCAGGGCACAATGGCTTGGCAGCAGCCGTGGAGTTGGCCAGCAAAGGCTGGAAAGTTCAGGTTGTGGAAGCAAAAAGCTCCGCAGGTGGTGCAGTCAGCACTCAGGAATTGACCCTGCCAGGATTCAGGCATGATGTGTGCGCCATGAATCTGTCCTCCTTTGCGGGCTCTGCATTTTTCCAGCGTCATAAAGAGGCTCTAGGCCGTCACGGTTTGGCTTTCGTCCCCGCAGAGCATTGCTTTGCCAGTGTGTTTCGGGATCACAGCTATTTGGGTGTCAGCACGGATCTGGAAACGACCTTGAAGCGGATTCGCGCTGTCTCTGAAAAGG
>NZ_JBHXMU010000172.1:0-1252 GCF_042720685.1 Kitasatospora sp. NPDC058492 | reverse complement strand
ACAGTGCACCCACCCAACGTAAGTCCAGATCATCCACACGCACTGGACGCCCACCTAGGATCACTCCGGCATTCGCCGCATTGTCAGCAATGGTGTCGACCACTCGACGTGGCTGCTTGGTTTCTCGGTCCAGCTGTTCGGAGCGCGCGTCAATGATTTCCAGTGCAGGCATCACGTAGCGGGTGGCGTCCAGCACATCTAACAGTGTTACCTGCTCGCCAGCCAAGCGGCGGTTAAGGATGAAGGCTAGTTCCACTTCTACCCTGGGAAGGATTAACTGATCGCGTTGGATTTCACTGCCATCGCCCCAGAGCATGTCATCAAGCAGCACGCCGTAGTCTGGCTCATCAATCTGTGAAGCCATTTGCATCGCCCGCGAAGTCAGGCCGATTTTGTGGCCGATGATTCGCTGACCACGGGCAAGCTTCATCTGTACCCAGGCGTGCTGGATGGCATAAGCATCGGTGATGCTCATCTCGGGGTAGCTCAGCGAAATCTGACGTATCTGCTCGCGAGAGCGCTCGGCCTTATCCAGGTATTCGGCGCTTTGGCGCACTTCAATTGCATTCAGCATCTTGGCCTCCGGAGTGTGTCGGGGCTGGGACTTGCCAGTTCAACAGCTGCTGCGCCTGTCCCTGATCCTTCAGGGCCTGCCATTGCTGGGGAGAGGGCGTGGAAAGCTGGAAATCGGCTGATACTTTGCAGTACCAGCCCGGACTATGAAGACGTCCGATCAAGGCCATTGGTAATGGGTCGATGAACATTTTGCTGACGTCGGTAACGGCCTCGTCGCATAGGTGCACGCCGACGATGTCTGCGAGTACAAAGGTTCGTATACCGTCAATATCAATCAATTGGCGCACCTTGCACTCCATCGAACATGGGCTCGATCCGATTCTTGGCACGGCCACTTGTTGACTAGGAAGCATTTCAAGTCCCGCCTCTTGGGCTTCATTCAAGCCGACATCAAAGTCTATAGAGGTGATGGTCATGCGCCCGGCCATGTTTTCTGAGACCAGATTGACTACAAATTCGCCTTGGTCGACGATGTTGCGTGCTGTGTCCTTGGGTTCACCCGCGCGCGAACCGATGCAAAGACACAGCAACGGGGGATCCCCGGACATCACATTGAAAAACGAAAATGGTGCGACGTTGACCGCACCCGAAGCACTGCACGAACTTACCCATGCAATAGGCCGGGGAATTACCGTGGAGTGCACCAGCTTGCTACGTTGCGAGCTGCTTAAAGCCT
>NZ_JBHXMU010000171.1:0-1263 GCF_042720685.1 Kitasatospora sp. NPDC058492 | reverse complement strand
CACTTAGCGAATACACGGCATAGGTTGCCGCCTGCTGCACATAATCGGCAGGAAACTGCTGGGACAGAAAATAAAAGCCGGGGCCCAATACCATGGGCAAGCCCGCCAGCGCACCACCAATCAAGGGGCCAAATGCCCCGACTGACCACGAAACCAGAACAACAACCAAAGCGGTGGCGGCCATGCGAACTGCCAAGGCAGACCACGCTATATCAAGAAAAGCAGTTTCCACGGAGCTATCTCGCAGTGAAACCAGGTATCAGGAGCTGCCCGACTCAGCGCCATCAAAGACACTGAAATCGGGCGGCTTCTTTCATCCTTAGCTCACCACACTCCAGTCCAGAGCCTGTCCGGCCGCCAGAGGAATCAATGGCTCACCAGCCATTTCCACGGACTCAGGAATGGTGAACTGGCTGCGTTGCAGAGTCATTGTTCCTTCATTGACCGGGAGACCATAGAAGGCAGGGCCATTCAGGCTGGCAAAGGCTTCCAGACGATCCAGACGTCCGGCCTTGTCAAAAGCTGACGCGTACAACTCCATGGCGTGCAGCGCGGTATAACAGCCCGCACAGCCACAGCTCTGCTCTTTGCGGCTACGCGAATGCGGTGCACTGTCTGTGCCCAGGAAGAAACGATTGCTGTCGCTGGTGGCGGCATCCACCAACGCCTGACGGTGCTTCTCGCGCTTCAGGACCGGCAAACAGTACCAATGTGGCTGCAAGCCACCCTGGAACAAGGCATTACGGTTATAGAGCAGGTGATGCGCCGTGATCGTCGCGGCAACCGGGCCATCGGCCTGGCTCACATAAGCGGCACCCTCTGCCGTGGTCAAGTGTTCAAACACCACTTTCAGTTCGGGAAAAGCCTTGCGCATGGGAATCATCACACGCTCGATGAATACGGCTTCGCGGTCGAACAAGTCGATACTGGGGTCCGTGACCTCACCGTGCATCAGCAAAGGCATGCCCGATTCCTGCATCTGGGCCAGCACCTTGGAACAGTTCTTCAGCAAATCTGTCACGCCTGCATCGGAGTTTGTGGTGGCACCGGCGGGATACAGCTTCACGCCATGCACAAACCCACTTTCCTTGGCGCGAACAATTTCCTCAGGCTGAGTATTGTCCGTCAGGTACAAAGTCATCAAAGGCTCAAACTTGCCGACGTACTCGGTTTTGGCCAGTGCGCTCAGAATACGCTCGCGGTAGGCCAGAGCCTGTGCGGTGGCTGTAACGGGCGGGGTCAGGTTGGGCATGACGATAGCCC
>NZ_JBHXMU010000170.1:0-1265 GCF_042720685.1 Kitasatospora sp. NPDC058492 | reverse complement strand
TCAGTACACCTACCGGCGGCCTGGCAAACTGTCGCGCGCATAAATTCCCTTATATGCCCCGCACTTAGCGGCTTCACCCTTCTTGCCAGAGAGCAAAAGGCCGCACTTCTGCACCCCTGCCTTGAACGCCAACCATGCCCATATCAAAGCGCTCTGCCCTCCTACAATTTTCTGCATTGTTTGACTGTATTTCGGTACTTGCTACCGTCAAGGAGCGCAGCGATGCACGGCAAGGTTTATTTGGTTGGAGCGGGGCCTGGCGACCCTGAGCTTCTCACACTACGCGCTTTATACCTGCTGCAACATGCAGATGCTGTGGTCTATGACCGCCTGGTCAGCCGCGCCATCATGAGCTGTATCAATCCTGAAGCTACCTTGCATGATGTCGGTAAGGTAGCTGCCTGCAAGCCCAGCATGCAGGACGACATCAACGACATCCTCTTGTCACTGAGCAGAACACACCAACACATTGTCCGCTTGAAGGGCGGCGATCCCTTTATTTTTGGACGGGGAGGCGAAGAGCAGCAGTATCTGCAGCAACACGGGGTCCAGGTTGAAGTCGTGCCTGGAATTACCGCGGCTACAGGCTGCGCAGCTTCTTTAGGCATACCCCTGACCCATCGCGGGCTGGCCAGTAGTGTGCGCTTTATCACCGGGCACCTGCGTGACAACAAGGGGCTGGAACTGAACTGGGCCTCCTTGTCCGACCCCACCTGTACGCTGGTGTTCTACATGGCCATGGCCAACTGCATCCATATTGCCCAAGCCTTGATTCAACATGGACGCAGCCCATATACGCCTATCGCCTTAGCACAAGATGCCACGCTGAAAAGCCAGCGCTGGGGCTTGGGTACCTTGCAGACACTGCCACAGCTTGCACAGACATTCAGTCCTCCCGCCTTGCTGATCATCGGACAGGTTGTGCAACTGCATCCGGATTACCCACAGCCCATACCCAATACCCAAGATGCCCTCGCTCCCGAACCCTCCGGGGCCGCGATGTGAGAGGCCTGCATCTCCCTTCAAAGCTCAGCGGCTGGCAGGGTCTGGTGAAGATATGGCTGGCCGTGCTGCTCTCCCTTCCTTGGCCACAACAAGCCACTGCCGATGAAGCCGTTGTGAGCTTGGAGCGGCAAGCCTCTCTACAAACACTGCTGCATCAAGAGTGTGGTTCGTGCCATGGCCTGCTGCTGAAAGGAGGTCTGGGCCCTGCCTTGACGGCGGATGCCTTGCAGGGTCAAAGCGCAGAGCAACTCGCTCTGACG
>NZ_JBHXMU010000169.1:0-1278 GCF_042720685.1 Kitasatospora sp. NPDC058492 | reverse complement strand
GCGTTGTGCTGCGCCGCCAAATAAAGTGAACCATGCTTGAAGTCCACGATCTGAGCCTGTCTTACGGCAAACGCGAAATCCTGTCCAAGCTGACCATCGAGCCTTTGCAGCCCGGTCAGCTGGTGGCTTTGCTGGGCCCCAACGGCAGCGGCAAATCCACCCTGCTCAAGTCCCTGGCAGGGTTGCTCAAGCCCACCACCGGCAAGATCTTGCTGGACGGTCAGGAGCTGAGCGGCGTCAGCTTCGAGCAGCGCGCCCAAAAAGTGGTGTACCTGCCTCAGTCCCTGCCCGCCTCAGTCCACCTGCGTGTGTTTGAATCCGTGCTGGTGGCGGCCAATGCCTCGGCCCCCGGCGGCCATGCCCGTGATGTGGACCATGAGCACATCATGCACATCCTGCAACGCCTGGGCATTGCACACTTGTCCATGCACTACCTGGACCAGCTCTCGGGGGGCCAGAAACAGCTGGTGGGCCTGGCACAGGCCCTGATACGCAAGCCCACTTTGCTGCTGCTGGATGAACCCTTGTCTGCCCTGGACCTGAACTATCAATTCCACGTGATGGATTTGCTGGCCCAGGAAACGTACGACAATAATCTGATCACCCTGATCGTGCTACATGACCTGAACGTGGCCCTGCGCCACAGCGACTATGCGCTGATGATTGAAGGCGGCGGTCTGCTGGCGCAAGGGGAACCGTCCAAAGTCATTACCCCCACCTCGCTGGCCCAGGCTTATGGCGTACGCGCCCGCGTGGAAAGTTGCTCGCAAGGCACCTTGCAAATCATTATCGACGGGCTGCAAGAGCCTGTGCTGTGACCTTCGGAGAACCCATGAACATCCTGCGCCACCTGCTGTTGTCGCTGACCTTGCTCTTGCCTTTGGGTGTGCAAGCCCAGCCCATCGAAGTTACCGATGCCATGGGTCGTACCGTTACCCTGCCCGGCCCGGCCAAGCGCATTGTGCTTACCCAGGCGCGACATTTTCCAGTGCTGGCTTTGGTGCATCCCGAGCCTGCCAACCTGATTGCAGGCTGGTCGGACGAGTTCAAAACATCTTTCTCCAACGAATACGAAACCTATCTGAAGCGCTACCCGCAACTGGCCAAAATCCCCGTTGTAGGTCGCCATACGGCAGACACCTTCTCGGTTGAGCAAGCTCTGGCCCTGCGCCCCGACCTGGTGGTACTGACTGCCGCCTTTGCGGGCCTGACTCCCGGTCAGGACACGCGCGACTCGGCCCTGATCCAGCGCCTGACTGCCGCCAAAGTGCCAGTCAT
>NZ_JBHXMU010000168.1:0-1300 GCF_042720685.1 Kitasatospora sp. NPDC058492 | reverse complement strand
CTTAGGTTCTAGTGGTTGTCGCAACACCCCAGTTCAGGGGATGCGATGGACTTCAAGATCCGCAAGGACCGGACGGCTCAGGGGCCGCGGAAGCTGCGTAGGGAGCGGGAGGAATACTTCCGCCTCGTGCAGCAGGGACTGAGCAACAGGGAAGCGAGCCGGCTCGTCGGCGTCCACGAACGGACCGGACGGGAGTGGCGAAACGGCCGGACGGACCCGAAGCGGTACCGGGCGCCCGCTCATGCTGAGCGGGCGCCCGTCTCCACGGGTCCGTCCAGATTCCTGTGCGAAGCCGACCGCATCCACATCGCCGACCGGCTGCGGGAGAAGGCGACAGTTCGCGCGATCGCGGCCGAGCTGGGCCGGAGCCCGTCCACGATCAGCCGGGAGATCCGACGCAACTGCCACCCCGAGAGCGGCCGTTACCGGCCCCACGCCGCCCAGGCCCGGGCCGACGCCCGCCGGCCTCGACCGAAGACGGGGAAGATCGGCGAGAACGCCGAGCTGCGGAACTTCATCCAGGTCCACCTGGACAAGAAGTGGAGTCCGGAGCAGATCTGCCACGCTCTACGCAGAACCTTCCCCGAGCGGCCGGAGATGCACGTGGTCCCCGAGACGGTCTACCAGGCCCTCTACGTCCAAGGCCGCGGCGAACTGCGCCGCGAGCTGGCCGGTGCTCTGCGCTCCGGACGCGCGCGCCGCAGACCGCACCGCCAGGCCAACTGCCGCCAGCCGCGTTTCACGCATCCCATGGTCATGATCAGTGAACGGCCCGCCGAGGTGGAGGACCGGGCGGTACCCGGCCACTGGGAGGGCGATCTGATCATCGGCAAGGGCGGTGCCTCCGCGATCGGGACCCTGGTCGAGCGGGCCACCCGCTACGTGATGCTCCTGCACCTGCCGAACGGCCGCGCCGCCGAGCAGGTCCGCGAGGCCCTGGTAGACACCGTCCAGGCCCTGCCCGGCCACCTGGTGAGGTCGCTGACCTGGGACCAGGGCGCCGAGATGGCCGCCCACGGCTCGTTCACCGTCGCCACCGGTGTCCCGGTCTACTTCTGCGACCCCGCCAGCCCCTGGCAACGCGGCTCGAACGAGAACACGAACGGCCTGCTGCGGCAGTACTTCCCCAAGGGCACCGACCTGTCCGTCCACGACCCGGAACACCTCACGGCGGTCGCCACCGAGCTCAACGGCCGCCCACGCAAAACGCTCGACTGGGAAACCCCAGCCGAGCGCCTGCATAAACTGCTCGCGGCCTGATCAAACCGACCACGTGTTGCAACGACCCCTAGAAACCGCC
>NZ_JBHXMU010000167.1:0-1308 GCF_042720685.1 Kitasatospora sp. NPDC058492 | reverse complement strand
GCATTACGCCGTGCGCCCTAATAGCCGGTGTAGAAGGCCTGATCCAGCGCACTCAGGTACTTGCGGTTGAACAGATTGTTGACGTTCAAGGTGGCCGTCAACTGCTTGCTGAAGTCGTAGCGGCCCATCAGGTTGACCACGGCGTAGCTGCTTTGCTCGCCGGTGACAGTCTTGCCCAAATCCCACGGTGTGGCGGTGAAATGGATCTGGCTTTGCCAGTTCACACCACCTCCAATCGTCAGGCGATTCCAGCTGCCGGGCAGGCGGTAGGTGGTCCACAGCTTGGCCATATGGCGTGGCACCAGGGTTTTGATGCGCTCGCCCTGGGCGTCTTTGGTCTGGCTGTAGGTGTAGCTAAAGGCCATGTTCCAGCCATCGAGCAGCTCGCCCGTCACTTCCATATCCAGGCCCTGCGTTTTGGCGCCTTTGACGGCGGTATAGGCTGCTTCGCGCTCGGTGCCTGGGACGATAAAGCCACTGTCGGCCACGGCCAGATTGTCCTGGCGGATTTCGTACAGCGCAATGCTGCTGTTCACGCGGCCGTCCAGCATCTCGCTTTTCAGGCCGATTTCGTAGTTATCGCCTTTGCGCGGGTCCAGAAAGTTGCCGCTGCGGTCACGATAGCTTTGTGGTTTGAAGATGCTGGTGTAGCTGGCGTAGATCGAATGCTCTTCATTCAGGTCATACACAATGCCTGCATAGGGGGTGAAGACATTGTCTTCGTGCATGGTTTTCAGGCTGTTGAAGCGCTGCATGCCGGGGTCTGGGTAACTTTGGGAAAGGCTGTAGCGGTAGTTGCTAAGGCGCCCCCCCAAAATGACAGCCAGCTTGTCACTAGGTTTCAGGCGTAGGGCCGAGTACCCGCCGTATTGTTTGACAGTCAGGTCATAGTCAAACAGCTTTTCTCCACTTGTATTGGGTAAGGCAGGGTTGTTGTTCCAGTTGTGGAGGTTGATCGAGGTGCCTTCGATATCGTCGTCCATGGTGTCATGGCGATTCTTGTAGCGTGACGAATTAAAGCCGACGATCAGCTCGTGATCCCGTCCAAACAGTTGGAAGGGCCCCTTTGCGTGGATATCAAAGCTGGTTTGATACTGTGTGGCGTCTGAAACACCTCCGTAAAGCTGGACGCCGTCGCCCGTTTCACGGTTGGGGTAGCCCCAGGAAGCATCCGCACTTTTCCCGCTTCGGCGTCCTTTCAGGTAGTTCAGGGACATGGCCAGTGACCAGTCTGCCCCCAGTTGCTGATCCAGTTTCAAAAATGCGTTGAGGGACTCCAGCGTATTGGTGTTCCAGCGAGCCCCCGCA
>NZ_JBHXMU010000166.1:0-1310 GCF_042720685.1 Kitasatospora sp. NPDC058492 | reverse complement strand
GCCCATAACCCGGTTAATGCCGGAGGACAGGCCCAGCAAGGCTCCCAGCACAGTGGGAATCATGGACAGGGCCAGCAGCCAGTAGGTGTTGCGCAGGACGCGATTGCGAGCAATCAGCGACTGGGCGCCCAGGGTGCCGTTATGCTCAGGCAAGCTTGATTGACGAAATTCGCTCATGATGAGTCCTTAGAATACAGAGAGATCAGTGGTCAAGAATAACTGACAACTACCTGAATAATCAAGAATCTTCTTTATTATTCAAGCACCCAGTTTATGGGCATGCACCTGACAGCCCTGTGTCTGGTACACACGCCAGCGTTCGCGAGCCTGGGTACGGTCGGCTTCCCGTTCGGACACAATTTCCAGGATACGCGGGAATTGTTCAAAACCGGGCGGGCATTGGGCATCCAGATTCAACAGCCAGCTTTGCTCACCAGAGGGCACGGGGGCGGCACTGGTCAACAAGACGGGGGTGGTGGCCGCCAGGGGGTCTTCCACACCCACATGCGGCACAAATGCCGTGGATTCAAACCCCCAGAGCAGACGGTCGAAACGAGCCAGTTGGCGGGCATCGGAAAGATACACCACCACCTGACGGCCCGCCTCGTAGTGCTTGCGCACGACCACGCAGGCCATGCGCAAGCGATCTGGCGCGCCGAAAGCAAAATCGACGCGTGTCATGCCTAGCGACACTGATTAAGCAGGTACTGAACCAGCAAAGGCACGGGACGGCCTGTGGCGCCCTTGTCCTTGCCACTGCGCCAGGCGGTGCCGGCGATGTCCAGGTGAGCCCAGCGGTACGCTTTGGTAAAGCGGGACAGGAAGCAAGCGGCGGTTACCGAACCGGCTGGTGGGCCACCAATATTGGCCATGTCAGCGAAGTTCGAGCGCAGTTGCTCCTGGTAGGCGTCGTCCATGGGCATGCGCCAGGCAGTGTCACCTGTTTGCTTGCCAGCTTGCATCAGCTCGTCGGCCAGGTCGTCGTCAGTCGAGAACAGGCCGGTGTTGACGTGGCCCAGAGCGACCACGCAAGCGCCGGTCAGGGTGGCCATATCAATGACGGCAGCGGGTTTGAAGCGTTCGACGTAGGTCAGGGCATCGCACAGAACCAGACGGCCTTCGGCATCCGTGTTCAGGATTTCGATGGTCTGGCCGGACATGCTGGTTACGACGTCGCCCGGTTTGTTGGCGCGCCCGCTAGGCATGTTTTCGCAAGAAGCCACCACAGCGATCACTTCGCGGTCGATGTTCAGCTCGGCAATGGCGCGCATGGTGCCCAGAACGCTGGCAGCACCGCCCATGTCGTACTT
>NZ_JBHXMU010000165.1:0-1317 GCF_042720685.1 Kitasatospora sp. NPDC058492 | reverse complement strand
TCAGCTTGTACAAGCTGCGTGCGGCTTTTTCAGTCAAGGCAGGGCGCTGACCCGGACGCAGTTTTTGCTCGGCGTCACGCAGTGCATTGATGGTGTTGGTGAAGCGCTGGGCATAAGCGGCGTTCTGGTATTGCTCCAGGCTGCTGGTGCAGCGCTGCATGATTTGTTCCAGTGTTTCGCGACGCTGCAAGGTCACCACTTGAGCAGCCGGAGCCAAGAGGCTGGCCAGTGCTTTTTCATCGTGAGCCAACACGCGACCCAAATGGAAGGCATCCAGGTTGGCCTGAATGGCCACCCCGTTCAGACGGATGGCCTGTTCAACCGCCGCGCTGCTAACGGGCATGGAACCTTGCTGCCAAGCCATACCCATCAAGAGCATATTGGACAGCAGGCTATCGCCGAACAGCAGGGTGGCAGCCTGGTGAGCATTGAATGACCGTACCTGGTTTTCGCCAGCAGTGGTCTTCAGTTGGCTCAGCAAGTGCTGCGCATCCAGAGGAGCATCCGGGTTGCGGGTGAACTCGGCCGTGGGGGCCAGGTATTCGTTGATGATGGCGTGAGTATGACCAGGGCGCAGGCAGGACAGGGCATTGGGGTGAGCGGCTGCCACCACATCGCACAAGATCGCCAGGTCAGCCTGGCCGGGGTCACCAGGCACGGCCCCCGTGTTCTCTTTATTAGCAGACAGACGGATGTGGCTGATGACGGTGCCGCCTTTTTGCGCCAGACCTGTCATGTCCAGCACCGAGCTGGAACGACCTTCCAGGTGCACCGCCATGGAGAGCACTGCACCAATGGTAATCACACCCGTACCACCCACACCGGCCACAATCACATTGCAGTCGCGCGCTTGAATGGCGGGTTGTGGCAGCGTGTCCAGCTTGGCCAGCAACTGGGCCTTCATATCGGCCTGACCGTTTTGATCACCACGGCGCAGGGCACCGCCCATCACCGACACAAAGCTGGGGCAGAAACCGTCCACGCAGGAGTAGTCCTTATTACAGCTGGACTGGTCGATCTGGCGCTTGCGGCCTTCAGGAGTTTCAGCAGGCACCAGAGACAGGCAGTTCGATTGCACACCGCAATCCCCACAGCCCTCGCAGACAGCCTTATTAATAAAGAGGCGACGGGCAGGATCGGGGTACTCGTTCTTTTTACGACGACGACGCTTTTCAGCCGCACAGGTCTGGTCGTGAATCAGAATGGTAACGCCAGGGATCTCGCGCAATTCACGCTGCAAGCGATCCAGCTCACGACGGTGATGAACGTCTACACCGGCAGGCAGGCTGACACCGCGATAGCGCTCGGGCTCATCGG
>NZ_JBHXMU010000164.1:0-1330 GCF_042720685.1 Kitasatospora sp. NPDC058492 | reverse complement strand
TATTGTTTTCGTGGCCTTTTCCCTGATGCTGGGTGCATTGGGCCATATGTGGTTTGAAGAGAATGTGCACTGGCACGATGCGGCCTTGAATGCGGCCATGATGGTCGGTGGGCTGGGGCCGATGGCCTTGCCTGAAACATGGGCTGGCAAGGTGTTCTTTGCCATTTATGGCGCGTATATCAGTCTGGTACTGGCCGCGACTTTCGGTCTGATTATTGCCCCTGTGCTGCATAGAATTTTGCACACCTTCCATCTGGAAGACTAAGCCAAAGACAAAAAGGCCATACGCGAAGCCTTAGGCTTGCTGCCCCCCCGAGGGAGAGCTTTTTGTCGGGAGGCCGAGATTTGGGACGGTCTGGCGGCAAAAAAGGCGCTGTGTTTTGAGCAGTTCCAAAAGGTGGGATCTCCCTCTTTTGAAGAAACTGCCTAAAACACAGCGCCTTTTCTATTGCCTGGCTATGAATCAGCCTTGTACCCGTTCCTGCTCCAACTTGGCGATCAAAGCGGGTAGCTCGTCCATGCGGCGGAAGGTGTCACGTACGCCCAGGCTGCGCAATTCCTCTTCCTTGTCAGGAACCGGGCAGTAGCCCAGCACGGTTGCACCGGCGGCAAGACCTGCCGTGGCACCAGTCACGCTGTCCTCCACCACCAGACAGTGTTTGGGGTCAACGCCCAGCCCTTGAGCAGCGGCCAGATAGACATCCGGGTATGGCTTGTTGCGGGGCGTCTCGGCGCCGCTATAGATATGGGTGCCAAAGTAGTCCAGCAGGCCGGTTTGGCCCAGTTGCAGCACCAGCTTGGCGCGGTCTGCGCCGGACGCGCAGGCAATCATGCCGGGCTTGTCGCGCAAGATGGCATCGAGCGTGTCCTGGATACCGGGAATGGCCATCACTTCATTGGTCAGCGCATGGTTGCGACGCATGCGAAAGGCCATCACCCATTCCATATCCAGATCTTTGCCCGTCATCTTGCGCACGGTGGGCAGTTCGTCGGGCAGGGCCTTGCCAATGAACCAGTCATAGCACTGCTCGTAAGTCATCACCCAGCCTTCCTCTTGCAACATATCCCGCAGTACACGAACCTTGATTGGTTCGCTGTCTACCAGCACACCGTCACAATCAAACAGCACAGCGGAAAATGTCATGGGTAATACCTTTTAAGCCAACAAAACTAGAAGTCTGTGATGATACAGCAGGCGGTCCGCATACAGAATTCAGGTGCAATATCGGCGCCAGACCTTATGGGCCCGTAGCGCGCCTAGTGAAAACCCCGACTTATAAATAATTGATTATTGATATATTTATATCTAAACTAAAATTTCATAACAAAC
>NZ_JBHXMU010000163.1:0-1333 GCF_042720685.1 Kitasatospora sp. NPDC058492 | reverse complement strand
ACGCAGGAGAGCTTGCGCCGTCATATCGGTATCGTTCCCCAGGACACCGTCCTGTTCAACGATACGATTTTGCACAATATTGCCTATGGCCGTCCCGAGGCCAGCCAGGAGCAAATCGTGGCTGCGGCCCGTGCCGCCAGTATTCATGACTTCATCGAAAGCTTGCCCGATGGTTACGAGACCGTCGTGGGCGAACGTGGCTTGAAGTTGTCCGGGGGCGAAAAACAGCGTGTGGCCATTGCCCGTACCTTGCTGAAGAACCCGCCGGTGCTGATTCTGGATGAAGCCACCAGTGCGCTGGATACGCGCACGGAACGGGCGATTCAGGCAGAGTTGAACGAGATTGCCCGTGACCGCACCACCTTGATCATTGCTCACCGTCTTTCCACGATTACGGACGCGGATTTGATTCTGGTTCTGGAGCGCGGACAGATCGTGGAGCAGGGCACGCACAGCGAGCTTTTAGCCCTGGATGGCGCCTATGCCCGTATGTGGAATATCCAGCAAAGTCTGGAGGGATAATTTGACCATATAGTACCAAAGCGGTACTATATGGCTCTACGACCTGTTCAGAGAGAAGGAATGCTGCGAATCAGTAAAATCATTGATTACGGCACTTTGGTGCTGACACACATGGCTGGCGATCCAGACCGTGTGTTCAGTGCGTCTGACTTGGCCGCCATCCTGGGTTTGGGCCAACCAACTGTCAGCAAGGTGCTTAAACTGCTGGGCCAGCACGAGCTGGTAATCAGCAGCCGAGGCGCACGCGGAGGGTATGTGTTGGGCCGCCCCGCCAAACAGATTAGTGTAGCGCAGATTATTGATGCACTGGAAGATCAACCCTTTGGCTTGACTGAATGTGTAGCTACTCCTGGAGCCTGTTCCGTGGAGTCAGATTGCCATATACGCAGTAATTGGCAGCGTATCAACGATATTGTCCGGCGCACCCTCGAAGAGGTCAGTGTTGCAGACATGATACGCGTGCCCGTTAACGAATTTCCCCTGACACACAAGCCGGGTCCCGAATTGAAAAACAGAAACAAGGCGAACACCTCCAACGTGGAGTTAACCGAATGAGTACCGTCAACGAACATCTGGACACCTTCCTCGATCGTGATTACGAGGCAGGCTTTGTCACCGACATCGAGTCTGAAACCATACCGAAAGGTCTGAACGAAGACGTCATCCGTTTCCTGTCCGCGAAAAAACGCGAACCGGAGTTCATGCTGGAATGGCGCCTGGCTGCTTACCGCCAGTGGCTGACCATGAAATATCCCAAGTGGTCGATTGTGGAATATCCACCTATCGACTTCCAGGACATCAGCTACTACTC
>NZ_JBHXMU010000162.1:0-1361 GCF_042720685.1 Kitasatospora sp. NPDC058492 | reverse complement strand
GTGCGACACGAAGTCGCTTCGCCCAAGCAGACGACCTGCAAGAGGAAGGAGTGAACAGGTAGGCCGTCTCGGACCAGTGTCCAGGGTCCGTCCCCAGGCTCGCATGCGTCGCTGGCAACGGCGGGGTGTGAAGCCGAGCCGGTTAAGCCCAAGAGCGACCCGCGCCATCGGGTGGCAACAGGCGAAGGGGAAGGCCGGACGGGCTAATGAAAATGAACCCTTGATGACGTCCCGTTACTCCGAAGTCGCGTCGATGGCGACGTACTCGGCGACTGGTAGGACCTGGCGATGAAAGGCGCCGATCGGTCTCGCGTCCTTGGGAGATGCGGGATAGGACACCGATTGTCCCGGGGTTAAGAGGGAGCCCAACCCGGCCGCATCTTGACGAAGCGGAACGTGGAAACCCCGTTGGAGTCCGGCACTAGCCGGTAAGCCGGAGGCAACGAAGGCCCAACTCTTCAGCGGGACAGGATGATCCGAGAAGCGAATGCTGGTAGGGCGAAAGCCCGGAGGAAAACAGGGTGGGCCTCCTCACTCACCCTGCATAACTCGCCGGATACGGGACTCAGTTTCCCGGCCCGAAAGGGAGCCCACGCGGATCAGGTGGACCTGTGAAGTGAAACGGCAAGGAAGCCGGAACCGAAGGACAAGTTAGATGCCGGAGGCAGGTGTGGCAACGAAGGCAGTGACGTCGGGGTCTCCCGCTCCCGTGAACGGACCCGAGGACTACGCGCAGGCATGGCACGGCATCGACTGGGCCAAGACCGAGGCGACGGTACGGCGACTGAGGCAGCGAATCTTCACGGCAGCGAAGGAAGGGGACCTCAAGAAGGTCCGGAACTTGCAGAAGCTCATGCTGCGATCGCACTCGAACACGCTCGTGAGCGTCAAGAGGGTGACACAGCAGAGCCAAGGCCGCCGGACGGCCGGCATCGACCAGGAGGTCATCCTGACTCCGCGTGAGCGGGGCATGGTGGCCGCACAGATCTCTTCAGAGACAAAGCCTGGTCGCGCCAGACCTGTTCGGCGCGTGTACATTCCCAAAGCCAACGGGAAGCAGCGCCCACTCGGAATCCCGGTCATTCGTGACCGGATTCGCCAGGCCCGCGTGAAAAATGCGCTGGAGCCGGAGTGGGAAGCCCGGTTCGAGCACAGGAGCTACGGCTTCCGTCCGGGCCGGGGCTGTCATGACGCCATCGCGCAGATCTTCATCGCCGCAGGGAAGAAGAACGCCCGGCGGCTGTGGGTGCTCGATGCCGACCTGACAGCGGCCTTCGACCGGATCTCTCACGACCACCTGATCAGCAGCCTGGGAACCTTCCCTGCCAGGGAAGCCATCCGAGGCTGGCTGAGGGCCGGGG
>NZ_JBHXMU010000161.1:0-1369 GCF_042720685.1 Kitasatospora sp. NPDC058492 | reverse complement strand
CGACCGCGTGGCGACTGCTGGCCGGTATCGATCCTGCCGCGCTCGCAGCGTTGCGCTCGGCCCGAGCCGCCGCCCGGGAGGTCGCCTGGCTGCAGGCCGGCGAGACCCGCCATGGCATCCCGGCCTCGAAGGCGGGAGGACGTGAACTGCCCGGACTGGTCCTGGACATCGACGCCACCCTGGTCACCTGCCATTCCGAGAAGGAACACGCGGCACCCACTTACAAGCACGGCTTCGGCTACCACCCGCTGCTGTGCTTCCTCGACAACACCGGCGAGACGCTGGCGGGTATGCTGCGGCCGGGAAACGCCGCGGCCAACACCGCCGCCGACCACATCAGCGTGCTCGACGCCGCGCTCGCCCAGATACCCGACGCCCACCGCCACGGCACCGAGATCCTCATCCGCGCCGACAGCGCCGGCTCCGCCAAGGCCTTCCTGGCCCACATCCGCGCCCTGCGCTCGAGCGGCGTCCGTACATCGTTCTCCGTCGGATGGTCCATCACCGAGCCGGTCCGCCGGGCGATCCGCCACCTGCCCCGGCAGGTCTGGCATCCCGCCCTCGAACAGGACGGCTCCCTGCGCGCCGGCGCCGAGGTCGCCGAGCTGACCGGCCTGGTCGACCTGCCGGGCCTGCCCGAGGGCACCCGGATCATCGTCCGCCGCGAACGCCCCCACCCCGGAGCCCAGCTCACGCTGTTCGACCTCGACGAGGGCATGCGCCACCAGGTCTTCCTCACCGACACCCCCTACGGCCAGGGCTCCCTGCAACTGCTGGAGGTCCGCCACCGCGCGCACACCCGTGTCGAGGACCGCATCCGCTGCGGCAAGACCACCGGCTTCGGGCGCTTTCCCTCCCGCCACTTCCAGATCAACGCCGCCTGGCTGGAACTGTCCCTGACCGCCATCGACCTGCTCGCCTGGACCCAAACACTCCTCCTGGAAGGCGAGTTGGCCACCGCTGAGCCGAAGAAGCTCCGCTACCGGCTACTGCACGCCGCGGCCCGCATCACCCGCGGCGGCCGCCGTGTGCACCTGCGGATCGCCGCAACCTGGCCCTGGTGCCACGACCTGGCGACCGCCTTCACCCGACTGCAGGCCCTGCCCCGGCCCATCACCTGAACCAGCACGACCATCCCTGCCCACCCACGAACCGGACCTTGGAGACACCGGCCCCGCGCCGGGCACTCTGCATGCCCTCACACCCCCGCACAGGCACAACGCGCCGCCTGCGCCATCAACCCAACTCAGCCGGACCCAACTGAAAGGCGCAGGCTAGTGTCTTGAGTCTGGAATTCGCTTCAGATATCCGGCGAGGCGTTCGAGGATCTCGTCGGCGGTCTTGGTCCAGACGTAGGGCTTCGGGTCGG
>NZ_JBHXMU010000160.1:946-1372 GCF_042720685.1 Kitasatospora sp. NPDC058492 | reverse complement strand
TTAGCCTGCTTTTCTGAATGTCAGATTGACCCGGCCCGAGCCCCAGAGTGGATGGGCTGGGCCTTCCAGTCTGCGTACCCCGTGAAAATTCATTCTGGATGGTCCCCACCAGACCAGCACATCGCCATCGCGTAGCCGCAGGGTACGCACCGGGTCGCTGCGTTTTGCGCCACCCCATAAAAACAAGGCCTCACGCCCCAAGGACACCGAGACGATCGGGTGCTGCAAGTCGCGCTCGTTTCTATCCTGGTGCAAGGACATATGCGCCTGCTCGTCGTAGTAGTTGATCAGGCAGGTATCGGGCTGAAAAGGACCTTGGCCCGACTCCTGGGCAATGCGTGCCAGCAAATCCTTGAATACAACAGGCATGGCGGGCCAGGCCAAACCGCTTTGCGGGTCTGTGGGACTGTAGCGATAGCCGTGCTC
>NZ_JBHXMU010000160.1:0-936 GCF_042720685.1 Kitasatospora sp. NPDC058492 | reverse complement strand
CTCCCAAATCTCCACAACTGCTTTGTGCGGCCGACATGCGATGTCCTGATGGAACCTGCATATGTCGCCAGGGGGCGCTGTGCACCAGCTCCTGAACCGCTTGGGCCAAGGCAGCAGCGTAGGGCAGGGCCAGACCCGGCAGGGCAATCAGGCCGGTATCCAGCGTCAGCACATGGCCGGGAACAGGATCGAAGAGTGAGAGCGTGGACATGCGGGAGTAAGCGAAGCAATCAGGGACCAGAGTATAGTTATCGGGATTGTATTTTTGCGACTTCCCAGTAGAGGTGTCTATGGTCGAGCTGCTTATTCCACAACGTCAGCACAGCATTGGTGCATTTGAAGTGGGGCGCGTTTTGCCCTTTCGCCAACGGCGTATGGTGGGGCCTTTTATCTTCTTTGATCGCATGGGGCCGCAAGAGCTGACGGCACCGGTAGGAACAGAGAACGATGTGCTGCCACACCCGCATATCGGCCTGTCTACCGTGACCTATTTGTTTGAAGGTGCCATGACGCACCGCGACAGTCTGGGCGTGGAGCAGGACATTACACCAGGTGCGCTCAATTGGATGACCGCGGGTTCAGGTATCAGCCATTCCGAGCGCTTTGAGCCCATGCGCACGCAAGGCGGCCGTATGGATGGCATCCAGGCCTGGGTGGCCTTGCCGGAACACAAGGAAGAACAGAACCCGGACTTTGTGCATTACGAGGCCGAGCAGCTACCTTTGATTAAGGATACGGGCCTGGAAGGTCGCCTGATTGCCGGCTCGGCGCTGGGTTTGTGCAGTCCCGCCAGTGTGGCCTCGCCTTTGTTCTATATGGAATTGCGCGTGCAAGCCGGCCAGTCTGTGCCTTTGCCAACCGGCCACGAAGAGCGCGCCATTTATATCTGTGCGGGCGGGCTGGAAGTAGGTGGACAGCGCTATCCAGCCGGCCAGA
>NZ_JBHXMU010000159.1:0-1388 GCF_042720685.1 Kitasatospora sp. NPDC058492 | reverse complement strand
TACTGCAACCGCATCTGGGCGTGACTGTGGGTGTAGGTGTTCGTTGTCTTGACTGTGTGCCTATGGGTTGACGGTTGAGCAGGTTGAGTCGTGGTCCGAGGGGATAGCCGGGTTTCATGCCCGGTTCGCTCGGCATTTCGGGAGGTCGGAGCCCCGCGAGCGGGCGCTGGACTACCTGATCGGGCTGCTCGCGCCGTTGGAGCGCAAAAACGGCTGGACGGTGGCCGAGCGGGTCGGGCAGTTGCGTCCCGACGGCGTCCAACGTCTGCTCAACCACTCCGACTGGGACGCGGATGCGGTGCGTGACGATGTGCGGGACTTCGTCATGGAGAGCATCGGCACCCGGGACGGCGTACTGATCGGTGACGACACCGGGTTCCTGAAGAAGGGAACGAAGTCCGCGGGTGTCCAGAGGCAGTACACCGGAACAGCCGGCCGCACGGAGAACAGCCAGATCGGGACGTTCCTGGCCTACGCCTCAAGCAGGGGGCGGGCGTTGATCGACCGCGAGCTCTATCTGCCGCTCTCCTGGACCGATGACCGCGAACGCTGCCGGGCGGCGGGGATCGGGGACGAGGTCCCCTTCGCGACGAAGAACGAGCACCTCAAGTGGATGCTTCAGCGTGCCATCGACGCCGGCGTCCCCTTCGCGTGGGTGACCGCCGACGAGGCGTTCGGGCAGGTGAGGCACCTGCGGTCGTGGCTGGAGGAGCGGGCGGTCGCGCACGTGCTGGCCACGAAGGTCAACGACATCGTCGTCACCGGCCAGGGCACGGACGTGCAGGTGGACCGGCTGATCGCCGCGCTGCCCCGGCAGGCATGGAAGCGCCTGTCCGGGGGCCGGGGCGCGCACGGGGAACGGATCTACGACTGGGCCCGCATCGCGATCCGCCCGCAGTGGACGAACGGCTTCGGGCACTGGGTCCTGGCCCGACGCAGCCTCAGCAACCCTGGCAAACTGGCCTACTACATCTGCTACGGACCGGTCGCCACCCGGCTGAAAGACCTGGTCAAGGTGGCCGCGGCCAGGTGGGCGGTGGAAGAGTGCTTCCAGACCGCGAAGGGCGACTGCGGCCTGGACCACTACCAGGTGCGACTCTATCGGGCCTGGTACCGCCACATCACCCTGGCCATGGCCGCCCTCGCCTACCTGACCGCCGTCCGCGCCCGGGAAGCAGAAAAGGGGGAAGCACGGACGACGGAGAAGAACTCATACCGCTGAGCGTGCCGGAGATCCGCCAGCTGATGGGACACATCATCGTCGTGCCCCACCACCATGCCAACGACCACCATCTCCACTGGTCACACTTCCGACGACGAAGCCAAGCCCGCGCCCGCAACTCCCACTACAAACGCCGAGGACACACCCCCCAGATGCGGTTGCAGTA
>NZ_JBHXMU010000158.1:0-1417 GCF_042720685.1 Kitasatospora sp. NPDC058492 | reverse complement strand
TTCGGATCTGTAAGAGGCGCTTTAGTGTCATACACTCACGCATTGATTATTAGGACCGCCGCAACTGCATGCGCTCGTTATGAAGTGTGGCCTGGTCGGCCTCGTCCCCGGCATCCTCGCCCAGCTCTTGCAAGCGGGCTCGCACCAGTCGGCTACGACGTTCCAGCGTCTGCACCACCCGGCCAGACAACTCCTGCGCTTGCAGCAGCTTTTGATCCTGCTCGTAAGCACGCTCCGGCCGTATCGAGATCTGGTTGCCTTCCAGACGGAACTGCATCAGGCGAATTTCATCCTGCGTCCGCTGCAGATCCCGCATCATTTGACGCTCTTGCTCTACCTCGGACAAGGCTTGTGCCTGTGCTCCCGTCCAGCCCCCCATCAGGCTCAGGCACAAGAGCAAGACCTGCACACATAGTCTTAGCGGCTTCATAGCTTCTGTCTCCCTGGGCCCTGCCTGTTGTTTTTATCTGGGTTTACTCATTCAACAAGGGGTTATTGCTTTCCGTCTGGCTGGTGACTGGCGTGGTGGGCAGCACCGTCATGGTTTGCGTGTGGTGCAGGGCCAGACCTTCTTTTCGCAATTCATCCAGAATATCGAACATCAGGACACTGCGTACCCGGCTGCCAATTCGTGGCGAGGCCACATAGCAGGTCGCCGTAAACTGCAAGCCGTTGGCATCAAAACCGTCCAACGTCACATCAGGCGCCGGATCGGCCAATACATCGCTGTAGTTCTGCATCACATCCAGCATGATAGAACGCACCCGTTTAGCGTCGGTGTCGATAGGCATATTGATCTTGACCTTTACCACCCCCAAGGGGTTGCTCAAGGTCACATTGCGCACGGTTTTGGTAATGAATTCGGAGTTCGGCACGATCAGGGTAGAACGGTCAAACATCTCGATTTCCGTGGCACGGGCATTGATCTTGCGCACATTGCCCTCCACCCCGTTCAGGCTGACCCAGTCTCCAATCTTGATGGGACGTTCGGCCAACAGAATCAGCCCCGATACAAAGTTCTGCACCACCGCTTGCAAGCCAAACCCGATACCCACGGACAAGGCGGAAATCACCCAGGCCATGCGTTCCAGCCCAATACCCAAAGACGAAATCGCCGTGGCCACCACAATGAAGTAGCCCACATAGCTGAACAGGTTTGCGGTAGATACGCGCATACCGGGATCGATACGCGTAGCAGGCAAAAGCTGGTTGGCAACCCAGCGCTGCAAGGCTTTGACGAACAAAATGCCCAGCACCAGAATCAGCACCGCCACCAGGACAGAGCTCGGTTTTAGCTGCACCTGCCCTAAAGAAAAGCCCTTGACCAAAAAGCCCAAACGACGCTGCAGCCACTGCGTGGGGTCTTCCCCAAAGGGAAGCAGGACCAGGGTAATCGCCGTGATAATCAGGCACAGAC
>NZ_JBHXMU010000157.1:0-1437 GCF_042720685.1 Kitasatospora sp. NPDC058492 | reverse complement strand
CTAGTAGTACTTCGTTAACTTAACTTGATCTTGGTCTTCGGGTCGGGCATCCTGTCGGCGTGGATTTGGGGGATATCGAGAAGCTTCGCGGCGAGTTGGCCGCGTTTGTGGCCGAGGTGTTCGCCTCGGTGTCGCGGAAGGACACGCGTGGGTGGGGCGACTGCTACCTGCGTGGGTTGATGCTGGACGGTCGCAGGAAGTCGATCCAGCCGATGGCCGAGCGGCTGCCGGACGGGGACATGCAGGCCCTGCAGCAGTTCGTGAACCAGTCGCCGTGGGACCACGCGCAGGTGTTGCGGGCGGTGGCCGTCAAGACGGTCCCGGTGGTCGATCCGGTGGTGTGGGTGATCGACGACGTGTCGTTCCCCAAGGACGGACGGATGTCGGTCGGAGTGGCCCGGCAGTGGTGCGGGGCGCTGGGCAAGCAGTCGAACTGCCAGGTGGGGGTAAGTCTGCACGCCGCCTCGGACACCGCGTCCGTGCCCATTTCCTGGCGCCTGTTCGTGCCCGCCGAGTGGCAGGACGACACCGAACGCCGGACACGGACAGGCGTGCCCGAGGAGATCGGGCACCGGGAGAAGTGGCGCCTGGCCCTGGACCTGATCGACGAGGCGATCGCCTGGGGTCTGGAGCCGAAGGTGATCGTCGCCGACGCGGGCTACGGCCAGGTCACCGCGTTCCGCCAGGGCCTGGCGGAACGCGGGCTCGACTTTGTCGTGGCCGTCCGATCGGACGAGTCCGCGCACCCGCACGACGCGGTGCCTACCGCCCCGGCCTGGAGCGGGAACGGCCGCAAACCCGCCTCGCGCTACCGGACCAAGGCCACGTCGCTGCAGGCCCTGGCCGCCGACGGCGGACGCAAGGCCTTCCGCCGGTCCACCTGGCGCCTCGGCTCGAAAGGCCCGATGCGCTCCCGATTCCGGGTGCTCACCGTGCGACCGGCAGGCGTCGCGGCCCGCACCCACGCCATGACCCAGGCCGGCGGAGCGCGCACCTGGGACGGCATCCTGCCCGAGACCACGTTGCTCAGCGAGTGGCCCACCGGGCAGAAGGCGCCCACCGAGTACTGGCTCACCAGCCTGCCCGCCGACACCCCGACCCGCCACCTCGTCCGCCTGGCCAAGATGCGCTGGCGCATCGAGCACGACTACCGCGAGATGAAGCACGGCCTCGGGCTGGACCACTTCGAGGGCCGCACCTGGCGCGGCTGGCACCACCACGTCACCCTCGTCACCGCCGCCCACGCCTTCCTCACCCTCCGACGACTCGACCCAAAAGTCCAAGCACCGGCCTGACCCTCTACCAGGTCCTCGACCAGCTCCAGGACCTGCTGAGCTGCTGGACCGGTGTCTGCCACACCTGCCAACGCCCGCTTCCCACAAGAAGATCCACAAACCGCACCCGACAGCCCGCCCCAACCTAACGAAGTACTACTAG
>NZ_JBHXMU010000156.1:0-1438 GCF_042720685.1 Kitasatospora sp. NPDC058492 | reverse complement strand
CAATGCCAGTGACTTTGGTGTGTCTGTCTCGTTGGTTGTGGTGTGGCGAGGGTGGGGCAGGTCAAGTCGTGTGCGGGTGAGCGGTTGTCGGATCGGATTGCGATCGGGGTGCTGACGCAGGTGTTTCCGCCGGGTCTGGTCGATGAGGTGATCGCTGAGACCGGGCGGGCCGAGCAGCGCAGTCGGTTGTTGCCGGCGCGGGTGGTCGTGTACTTCGTGCTGGCGATGTGCCTGTTCTTCGGGCAGGGCTACGAGGAGGTCGCGCGGCTGCTGGGTGAGGGACTGGGAGAGGGGCGGCGGTCGTGGCGGGTGCCGACGACCGCCGCGATCGGCCGGGCCCGGCGGCGGCTGGGGCCGGAGCCGTTGCGTCTGCTGTTCGCCCGGGTGTGCCGTCCGATGGCCGTGCCCGGGACCGCGGGTGCGTGGTATCGGCGTTGGCGTGTGGTGGCGGTGGACGGCACCACGCTGGACCTGGCGGACACCGAGGCCAACGACGCCTTCTTCGGCCGCCATGCCTCGGGACGCGGGGCGGCCGCGTTCCCGCAGGCCCGGGTCGTGGGGCTGGCCGAGTGTGGCACCCACGCGATGTTCGCCGCCGAGGTGGGCCCGCTGTCGGCCGGCGAGCAGACGCTCTCCCGGCGGCTGTTCGGCCATCTGCGCGCGGGGATGCTGCTGCTGGCGGACCGGGGCTTCTACGGCGTCGAGCTGTGGCAGCAGGCCCGGGCTACCGGCGCGGACCTCCTGTGGCGGGTACGCAAGAACGCCGGCCTGCCCGTCGTGCGGACGCTGTCGGACGGCTCCTACCTCAGCGAGGTCTTCGCCGGACACGACCGCAGGAACCGTCGCGACCCGGTGACCGTCCGCGTCGTCGAGTACACCCTCGCCTCCACCGGCGACGCCACCGTCTACCGCCTGATCACCACCCTCCTCGACCCCGAGGAGGCACCGGCCGCCGAACTGGCCGCTCTCTACGCCCAGCGCTGGGAGATCGAGACCACGCTGGACGAGATCAAGACCCACCAGCGCGGCCCCAGGCTCGTCCTGCGCTCGAAGTACCCGTGGGGTGTCGAGCAGGAGGTCTACGGCCTCCTGCTCGTCCACCACGCCATCCGGCAGCTGATGCACCAGGCCGCCCTCAACGACGGCCTGGACGTCGACCGGCTCTCGTTCACCCGCAGCCTGCGCGTCGTACGCCGCCAGGTCCCCGCCCAGGCGGCGTTTTCCCCCCGGCAGACTCGCCCGCGCACTGACCCGCACCCTGACTGAGATCGCCGAACGCCTGCTACCCCCACGACGTCAGCGGACCTGCCCCCGCGTCATCAAACGCAAGATGTCCAACTGGCCCCTCAAACGCGCCCAACACCACAACTGGCCACCACCACAACCGGCAACAGTCACCGTCACCCAGCACGACACAACCTAAAGTCACTGGCATTGG
>NZ_JBHXMU010000155.1:0-1457 GCF_042720685.1 Kitasatospora sp. NPDC058492 | reverse complement strand
AGTCTAAAAAATGAGTCCTGTATATGACTGAAAAACAAGCAAAAGTACGTGAGTCAAAAGTAAAGAACGCTGGCGATACACCCACTATGCGTTTGTTCAGCATCTTGGAACTCATTGCCAGTCAGGATCGTATGTTTGCTCTGCAGGATGTGGTCGATGCGATTGAGCTGCCCAAGCCAACCGTGCATCGTATGTTGCAGCAACTGGAAGGGGCCGGTATGTTGGCCCGTGATACGGATGGCAGGCACTACTGTGTGGGCGGACGTTTACGTCGCCTGGCTGAAGATTTACTGCTCAACGACACCAAATATGGCGCCAGGCGGGCGGTGCTGCGCAATTTGGGTAACGAGCTAGGTGAAAGCTGTAACCTGACCGCGCTGTCTGGTGGTGAAGTGCTCTATCTGGACAGGGTTGAAACCGAGGCGCCTTTGCGTTTTTATTTACGTCCCGGCTCACGAGTGCCTATCCATTGTTCTGCCAGCGGTAAAGTGCTGTTGGCACAAATGACTCCTGCACAACGTCGCCGCTTGCTGGCCGAGATTTCCTTGGAAAGCTATACCAAAAACACCATCACCACTCTGGATGATCTGGAAAAAGAGTTGGCGCTGGTTAAGGAATGTGGCTATGCCTTCGATAACGAAGAGTTTTTGCCAGGTTTGTTTTGTGTGGCGGTATTGGTGCCTCGCGCTGATGGCGGGCGCTCCAATATGGCGGTTGCCACGCAAGCGCCGGTGATGCGCATGACACCCGATAAGGCGCTGTTGTGTTTGCCCGCCTTGAAACGGGCGGCTGCTGCTTTGGCTAAGATTGAGACCCAGGGCCACAGCGAGTAGGGCGCAGGCTACGCACAAAGTCATCCAGAAAGTGGTTATCCAGGCCGTGCTCAAAATCTGCAATCAGCGTATTCGTATAGAGCCGACCCAGATCCAGCCCTATGCCTATACCCCACACCTCTATGCCTTGTTGGCTTGCCTGCGCCAACACCTGTAGCAGGTGATTTTCCAAATAATGTTCGTGATTGCCGAGCTGGGTTGCACTGTCCATCGGACAGCCATCCGATAGTACATAGAGAATCCTGCGTTCGCTTTGTTGCGACAGCAATCGTCGGCACGCCCATTGCACAGCTTCGCCATCAATGCCTTCTCGGTAATAGTCCAGTTTCATCAGTGCGGTGATGTCTCGGTTGGCCCGTTTCCAGGATGTGTGTGCCGACTTGAAAATACGATGACTGACTTCGTTTAGTCGACCCGGATTGGCAGGGCGTTGCCGTGCCATCCAGCGTTTAAACGGCTTGCCGCCATTCCATGCGTGAGTCGAGAACCCCAGCACTTCAGTTTGGGCACCGGCTTGTTCCAAAGCGCGGCTAAGCATGTCCACCATTAGCGTTACCGTCTCGGCTTGATGTTTCATCGAGCCTGAGCAATCTACTAGGAAGCTGATACTGCATGGTGTTTGGG
>NZ_JBHXMU010000154.1:0-1506 GCF_042720685.1 Kitasatospora sp. NPDC058492 | reverse complement strand
GTGCTGGCCTGGGTCTTGTGGGTCTTGGGTCTGCATGTGCTGACCGACACGCAAATGGCCATTTTCTTGCCGGTCACCTTTTTCATTGGTTGTTGGGCTTGTCACCGCACAGGCTACGATCTGGGTGTGTCCGATCACAGCGGCATGAACTGGGATGAGATGGTCGCTTTCTGGCTGGTGCTGTGGCTGATTCCGCAGACCTGGCTGGCACAGGGCATCGCATTCGTTTTATTTCGTTTCTTTGATATTCTCAAACCACCGCCGATCCGCTATTTTGATCGTCGTCTGCATAACGGTTTTGGCGTTATGTGGGACGATCTCCTGGCGGCAGGCTATACCTTGTTGCTGATGGCTGTCTTGGTACGTTTTGGAGTTTTCTCATGAGCGATTACGAGCACGGCAATGCCGCCCTGGCCCTGGGGCGAGCCCTTAAAGATCGCGGCTGGATGGTCGCCTGCGCCGAGTCATGTACAGGTGGCCTGCTGGCTGCTGCCTTGACGGACCTGCCCGGTTCCAGCACCTGGTTCGAGCGTGGTCTGGTTACCTACAGCAACAAGGCCAAGGTTCAGGAACTGGGTGTGAACCAGGACACCCTGGATCGCTTTGGTGCAGTCAGCGAAGAAACCGCCATGGAAATGGCGGCGGGTGCGCTGGAAGCTACAGCAGATGCGGAGCTGGCTATTTCCACGACCGGCATTGCCGGCCCGGACGGAGCCACCGCGGGCAAGCCGGTTGGCCTGGTGTGCTTTGGTTTTGCCCAACGCCGGGGCGACGGTATTGTGACCCGCGCCTCTGCCCGCATCTTTGACGGTGATCGTGCTCAAATTCGTCAGCAAGCCGTGGAATACGCATTGACCAGTGCACTGACCATGCTCAATCCCGCCTGATTGTCGTCAGGCCGGTAACATTAAGCCCAGCTGCCTGGCGCTCGAACGTAGTTCGGGCAGGCAGCGCTGGATCAATTTCTCTTCCGTATCCTGCCAGTCCTTGATGCTGATGCTCATCCCGGCCACGACGCGCCCGCTGGCACTGCGCACGGGTACGCCAATCGCCGTCAAACCCAGCTCCAGCTCTTCCTTGATCAAGGAATAATCCTTTTCCTGTACCTGCTTTAATTCGCGCAGCAAAGCCTCGCGAGTATGGGCGGTGTTGTGCGTCATGATCTTGAAGGGAGCCTGCTCCAGATAGGCGTCTAGCCTGTTTTGTGGCAACTGCGACAGCATCATGCGCCCGATCGAGGTGCAGTGGGCAGGCAGGCGGCTGCCCAGGCCCAAAGACACGGTCAGTACGCGCTGTCGTTGTGCACGTGCCAGATACAGGATCTCGTCCCCGTCCAGCAAGGCCAGGGCACAGGTTTCACCGACGCGATCACTTAAATCGTCCAGGATGGGCTGGGCCAGACTGACGATGGAGTTCGACGAAAAATAGGCATGGCCCAGTTGCAAAATCGCCGGGCGCAGTTTCCAGAACGCACCTTCCTGCTCCGCATAGCCCAGGGCTTGCAGG
>NZ_JBHXMU010000153.1:854-1522 GCF_042720685.1 Kitasatospora sp. NPDC058492 | reverse complement strand
ACCATATTGAGTTCAGCCTCGCCAAACCAGCGAAAGGCGAACAAACCAACGGCGACCAGCGCCACCAGTTTCACCACCGATTCAAACGCCACAGCCAGCATCAAACCCGGTCTGTGCTCGGTGGCATCAACCTGTCGCGTTCCAAACAGAATGGAGAACAAGGCCATCAAAATGGCCACATACAAGGCCGGATCGCCGAACAAGCCGGCATGAAATTCCGTCCCGGCCAGCACACTCAAACTCAAGGCCACGGCCTTGTACTGCAGAGCCAGATACGGAACGGCCGCCACCACGGCAATCCCCGCCACCATGGCCGCCAAGCGCTGCGAGCGCCCATAACGACTGGCCATGAAGTCCGCAATGGAAACCGTATTCTGGGACTGGGCTACCAACGCCAGGCGTTCGATAATCCGCCAGCCAAACAGCAGCATCAGCATGGGGCCTAAATAAATAGGCAAAAAGCCGATGCCATAGCGCACGGCCGAGCCGACTGCACCATAAAACGTCCACGAAGAACAGTACACAGCCAGGGCTAGGCTGTAGACCGTGGGTCGCAACCAGGGCCGCTGGGTATACAAGGGATTCCTGTCCCCGAACCAGGCAATGGCAAACAAGATTGCCGCATAAATCAAGGAAGCCAACACCACCCAAGCTGGCGTCATCTGCAC
>NZ_JBHXMU010000153.1:0-844 GCF_042720685.1 Kitasatospora sp. NPDC058492 | reverse complement strand
AGTTTGGTATAACGGTATTATTTTTGTCGCTTTTGTTGGTTATACTAAGGCAGTTACAGCGGGATATTTCCTGGGTAATCTAGGGCTTATCACCTATACCCAATTTGAATTTCAGGACGGAATTCCTGGCGCAAGCAGTACCCGCAGCATCGTAGGCCACGGAGAGGGACACATCACCCGCCAACCCGCCCTGAACGATGCCTGTATGCCTTCCGTCAGCCCCGGCCTCAAGGACTGCAACAAAGCGATGCGCAGGCGATAGTCAAGCCAGCGCTGTGTCACCTGTTCAGACGAAGTTTTTTCATCTGACATCACAAAAAGAAATAGAGCGTTTGAAAGCAAGGAGCTTCTGCTCCGGCCCAGAACACATCTATCACCCACAAGCAGAAAAACGCCCCGACAAAAAAACTATCTTCCATCGTCATGCGGGGCAAATTAAAGGAGGCAATATGCAGCACTCAACATTGAACTTTGACCGCTATCCACAACAGCCGCACGGTGGAACGCTGGTCAACCAGGTCGTCCCGGAAGATCGCGTCAAGGACGAGATCGAGCGTGCGCGCTCCCTGCCCAGCATCCGCGTGGATCTGGAGGCGGTCATCACCATCGAGATGATCGCCACCGGCGTGCTCTCCCCCAACAAAGGCTTCATGAACGAGGCCGACTACAACTCCGTGCTCAAAGAGGGTCGCTTGAGTAATGGTGTGGTGTGGCCTGTGCCCTTGAGCTTCGCCCCGATTGGCGATCGCAACCGCGACATTATCAAAGGCCTTTCGGTCGGCTCTGAAGTGGCACTGACCAATAGCGACAACGAGCCGGTTGCCATCCTCAGCATCGAGGACAT
>NZ_JBHXMU010000152.1:0-1523 GCF_042720685.1 Kitasatospora sp. NPDC058492 | reverse complement strand
CCCTCTCTGTCAGCCTTGGGTGAGACATCCCGCTTTGTCGGGTTAGCCTGAGAGGGCCCGAGTAGGAGTTCCACCCCTGATGACCAGCACCAATCCGTCCGCAGCCGACCCGGCTCCCCGGCCGAAACGCCGCACGTTCAGTCCCGAGTACAAGCTGCGGATCGTCGCCGAGTACGACGCCGCGCCCGAGGGCGAGAAGGGCGCGGTCCTGCGCCGCGAGCGCCTGTACCACTCGCACGTCACCGAGTGGCGGGCCGCGCGCGACGCCGGGGCCCTGGAGAACCTGGTCGACCGGCGCACGAGCCCGGCCCGTCCGAAGAAGTCCGCCGCCGAGGTCGAGAACGAGAAACTGCGCCGGCAGGTGGAACGGCTGGAGAAGGAGCTCGCCCGGAACAAGGCCGCGTTGGAGGTTCTGGGAAAAGCGTCGGCGCTCTTGGAAATGATCTCCGAGAGCGCGGACTGAGGCACGCCGCTGATCCCGTCGTGGACGAGGCGTTCACCGCCGTCGAACACGAGCTGGGCATCACGGCCGCGTGCCGGTTGACCGGCCGCTCCCGGGCCACCCACTACCGCAGGCTGAAGCCGCCTCCCCCGCGCGGGCCCAGGTCCCCGCAGGTCCAGCCGTCGGCCCTGACGGCCGAAGAGCGAGATGCGGTCCTGGCGTTGATGAACAGCGCCGAGTACGCCGAACTGCCTCCCGCGCAGATCTGGGCCCGCGAGCTGGACACCGGGCGCTACCACTGCTCGGTCTCCACGATGTACCGGATCCTGCGCGAGCGGGGGCAGTCGGGTGAGCGCCGCCGCCAGGCCACCCACCCGGCCAAGACGGTGCCCGAACTGGTCGCCGACGGCCCCTCCCAGGTGTTCACCTGGGACATCACCAAAGCGGCCGGCCCCCGCAAGGGCATCTGGTACCACGCCTACGTCATCATCGACATCTTCAGCCGCTACATCGTCGGTCACACCGTCGAACTGGCCGAATCAGCCGAACGGGCCGAAGAGTTGATCCGCGAGGCAATCGAGCGCAACGGCATCGTTCCCGAGACCGTGCACGCCGACCGCGGCACTTCGATGACCTCCAAGAAGGTCTCCCAACTGCTGATCGACCTCGGCGTCACCCGAAGCCACTCGCGTCCCAAGGTCTCCAACGACAACCCGTACAGCGAGGCCCAGTTCAAGACCACCAAGTACATGGCCGACTTCCCACAGCGGTTCGACTCCCTGGCCCACGCCCGGGAATGGTTCGACGCCTTCATCTCGTACTACAACCACGAGCACCGGCATTCGGGAATCGGCCTCCACACGCCCGCCAGCGTCCACTTCGGCACCGCCGAGGAGGTCCGCGACCAGCGGGCCGTCACCCTTGCCGAGGCATACGCCCGGCATCCCGAACGCTTCGGCCGCCGTCCCCGACCGCCCGAGATCCCGCAGACAGCATGGATCAACGACCCCAGCAAGCGCAGGGAACCCGCCCCACAAACCTCCTAACATCCCGACCGTCTCACTGGACTTGAAATCTTCCG
>NZ_JBHXMU010000151.1:0-1539 GCF_042720685.1 Kitasatospora sp. NPDC058492 | reverse complement strand
CCACCCTATGGTGGACTCCCATTCCATCGCTATCGTGGGGCATAGCTATGGCGCCTACCTGGCCTGTCTGTTAAGTGAGTTTCGTTCGGTACGCTGGCTCAGTTTGCTGGCCCCTGCCCTGTACCCGGACGACAACTGGCTGGCCCCAAAGGATCAACTCAATCGAGAGTTATTGCAGGACTATCGTCTGCATACTCATACCCCGCAAGAGAACCGGGCCTTGCAAGCCTGTTCCAAATTCACTGGGGACGTTTTGCTGTTCGAGGCGGAATACGACGAGCTGATTCCCCGCCAGACACTGCTGACATATCGACAAGCCTTCAGCCAGGCCCACTCTCTGACACATCGGGTACTGGAAGGAAGCAACCACGCACTGGACGAGAAAGTCGCCCAGCGTGATTACTCCGTGCTGCTCTACCGCTGGATTCAGGAAATGATTATTGGTGCCCGTATCGGACACCTCCCCAGCAACGCCTCTTGATTCACGCGACAGCCGGCCGGTTGGCATAGCCAGAGACGAACTCCTTGGCCTGCCCGGTCTGCGGGTCAAACACATGGCGGCGTACCTTGCCGATATCTGCGCCGTAAACGTGAATGCTGATGGACACCTGGTCGTCATACACATTGGAGACCTCGTGTATATCCCCCACCGTGGGTGACACCAATTCCACCACGCCCGGCTCCAGCGTCTGTGTGTCTTCTTCTGTCATATGTCCGGTATCAGGGTCACGGTCAAAAGGCCGGGAGCGTTCGGCACCACGCAACATGCCAATCAAGCCCCACACCGTATGGTCGTGAATGGGCGTTTTCTGGCCGGGGCCCCACACAAAGCTGACCACGGAAAAGCGTTCCTGCGGACAGCAATACAGCAAGTACTGTTGATAGAACTGCGGATGGGGCTGGGTGTATTCAGGTGCCAGCCAATCGTCCTGGGCCACCAGTTCGCCCAGCAGGACGCGGCCCTCACGCAAGATATCCTCCTCGCCTACAGCGGGGCGGGCGGTCAATTCATTCATCCCTTGGATAAAGCGCTCAAAACGGGGGTGCATAAGGGGATGTCTCCATAGTTGACTGGGCCTTGCGGCCCAATTCGTGAATCAGTTCTTATTTGTTCAGATACACCGGGGCACGTTTTTCTTTGAACGCGTTCATCCCTTCCTTGGCATCATAACTATCCTCGATCGCTTTCAGGTGCCGCATGGTGCGCGCCATCTGCTCGGACGGGCCACGTGTCAGCACCTCGTTATTGATAAAGCGCTTGAGGGTCTGCAACACACGGGGCGACATCTTGGCCAGATCCTGAGCCATGCGCACGGCAGCCTGGACTTGCTCGCCCACCGGCACCACTTCATTGGCAAAACCCAGATCATAAGCACGACGGGCTTCCAGGGTACGGCACAACAGGATCACTTCCATGGCGGCGTGATGCGGAATGCGCGAGGCCAGGCCGGAGATAATGCCGCCAGTAAAGCCCAGCTTGGCTTCCGGGTAGGAGAACTTGGCGCTCTCGGAGGCCACCAGCAAGTCCGTCATCATGGC
>NZ_JBHXMU010000149.1:272-1615 GCF_042720685.1 Kitasatospora sp. NPDC058492 | reverse complement strand
GGTGCTGCGTTCACGTCCCTTGTGGAATACCGCATTCCTGCCCATCAACTTTGCCTTGACGGCTGCTCTGGCCAGTTTGGGTGCCATCCTGCTGGTGGCTCGCCTCTTGCCAGGTGGTGTAGCTAATTTACCGCTGGAATACGTACGCCGCTGGTCCCTGGGTGTCGTCCTGACCCTGATTGTGGTCGCCCTGTTCTGGGTTGGTTCGGGTCTGTTGGGCTATAGCCATTCCTTCGGCGCGGCCTGGGAACTGTTCCAGAGCTACCCCGTATGGCGTTTGGGCTTTCTGGGCTCTTCCGCGTTTGGCCTGCTGTTGCTGTATATGCTCAGCCGTCCAATCAGCACCTTGCAAGGCAATCTTTACAGCTTGTTCTGTGCGGCTTTCATGCTCGGCTCCGCCTGGGTGTTTCGCTGGATTATTTTCATGGCGGTACAGGGTGTGCCCAAATACGGCGCCGGTTTGTACCTCTACACCATGCCCTTAGGCAGCGATGGTCTGCTGGGGATGCTGGGTGTGCTGGGCTTGTGTATTGCCTTGCTCGCCGCCAGCACCACCCTGCTCTCTCTGTTCCCGGCCCGCCGTTCGTCTTTGACGGCCTAGGCCCACAGACTCACTTGCTTTCAGGTACTTATCGTCATGAGCAAGAAAAAAGAAACTCCTAACCTGTCGCGTCGACAGGTATTGACCCGCGGCGGCGCCGCTGTGGGTGGCTTGGCTGCTTTTGCGGCAGGTTATAGCGACACCGTGGTCAAGGCGGTGCAAGGTCTGGGCCAAGGTACCGCCGGTGTGCCGACCGCACACGCCACCCGTGGCAACTCCTTGCAAGCCGAATTCCGCATTGACCCGATTACGGGTTTGCTGGATACACAGCCCGGTCAAATCGTGAGCCCTTCCAGCTGTCTGGGCTGCTGGACACAGTGTGGCGTGCGTGTGCGCATTGATACGGAGAACAACAAGATTCTGCGTATTGCCGGCAACCCTTACCATCCTCTGGCAACCACGCAGTCCGCTCCTATGGAGCAGCCCGTACGCGAGGTTTACGCCATGCTGGGCGGTGAAAACGGCTTGGAAGGTCGTGCCAGCGCCTGTGCCCGTGGTGCTTCCATGCTGGAACAGCACAGCAGCCCTTACCGTGTTCTGTCGCCTCTGAAGCGCGTTGGCCCCCGTGGTTCGGGTCAATGGGAACGCATCAGCTTTGAGCAGCTGATTGAAGAAGTCTGCGAAGGCGGCGACCTGTTCAAGGAAGGTCATGTCGACGGTTTGCGTGCTATTTGGGATCACGAAACCCTGATTGATCCGCAAAACCCCGAGTTTGGACCGCTGGCCAACCAGTTGCTGTTCA
>NZ_JBHXMU010000149.1:0-262 GCF_042720685.1 Kitasatospora sp. NPDC058492 | reverse complement strand
ACGGGTGCGGCCATGGGCGATATCAAAGGCATGCCACACGGCAAACCTGACTGGAAAAACGCCCGATTTGGTCTGTTTATTGGTGCTGCGCCGGCTCAATCCGGTAACCCTTTCCAGCGCCAAGGCCGTGAATTGGCAGAAGCCCGCTCGCGTCCTGAAAACACCTTTAAATACGTGGTGGTTTCCCCGATTTTACCCACCTCGTCCAGCCTGGCTTCGGGCAGTGGCAACCGCTGGCAGCCTGTTCTGCCCGGCACTGACC
>NZ_JBHXMU010000148.1:0-1629 GCF_042720685.1 Kitasatospora sp. NPDC058492 | reverse complement strand
GCTTAAAGCAGAAACTCTCAAACTTGGCCCAGGCCAAGCCCAAGATCCCAGCCTGGCTCAGACTCAAAACCCATCAGCCGGAAAAACCACCGGCCTCAAGGAACTTCTGCTCTTCCGCCGTGGTAGTGCGCCCCAGGATCGAATTACGGTGCGGGAATCGACCAAAACGCTCCACCACATCCAGATGCTCTTCGGCGTGATCCAGCCAGGGACGGCCAATTTCCTGATTCAGACGCACGGCCTCTTGCTGATCGGCCAGGTTCTCTGCATGGGAATATCGCAGGTAGCAGAACCCACGACGCTCTACCGGAATCTGTTTATCCAGACCCTTGGCCACCATTTCCTTGGCAATCGCCAAACCCATCTCATCGGTCGCATACATGCGCGTGGTATTGCGAAAAGAGTTGCGCGGAAACTGATCCAGCAGAATCAGCAAAGCATAGGCTCCTTCTGCCGTCTGTGCCCAATCATCCAACTCGCCCTTGGCCGCACGTTCGTGCCAGTCCAAAAACCGTTCGCGAAATTCCCGATCGAAATCATCGGATTTACGAAACCATTTCTCGGGCCCTGATTCAACCCAGAAATCAATCACTGCCTGAGGATTGGGACGTGCATCTGCCATGGTGCTCTCCTGGAGGCGGTCCGGCCTCCAATACTGGGAGGCCCGAAGTTAAACGGACAGGTAAGTGCGCCGCACTTGCTCGTTGGCACTTAATTCCTGCATGGCGCCACTGTACCGTATTTGCCCCTTTTCCAGCACATAAGCCCGATCCGACACCAGCTCGGCAAAGTGCAGATTCTGCTCGGACAGCAAGATGCTGACTCCGGCCTGCTTCAGCTCCAGAATCATGTGCACCATCTGCTCCACAATCACGGGAGCCACACCCTCGGACGGTTCGTCCAGCAAGACCAGATAAGGATTGCCCATCAAGGTGCGCGCGACGGTCAGCATTTGCTGCTCGCCCCCGCTCATCTGCCCGCCGGGCCTGTCCTGCATCTGGCCCAGATTGGGAAACAGGCTGTACAAGCGTTCAGGCTGCCAGTGCGGAGCTGCTGTGCCATCTGGCCAGCGTCGTGCGGGCTGACGGCCCACTTCCAGATTCTCCGTGACGCTTAAATCAGTAAAGATGCGCCGGTCTTCGGGCACAAATCCCAAACCAGCACGAGCAATTTCAAAAGGCTGCTTGTCGTGAATGGCTTGGCCCATGAATTCGATATGGCCGTTGGAGCGCTCCATCAAACCCATGATGGATTTCAAGGTGGTGGACTTGCCTGCACCGTTGCGCCCCATCAAGGCGACCACCTCACCGCGTTGCACAGTCAGGGACAAATCAAACAAGATATGCGCCGCGCCGTACCAGGCATTCAAGCCATCTACGCTCAGCAAAGGCTGCTCGTCCGCCCCGCCTGCGGCGATCCGCTCAGAACCGGCTAATAAGTCCTGCGTCATGCTGGCTCCTTGTTCTCGAATGTTTTGCCTGTTCCAAAGTACACCTCCTGCACCTTGGGATGCTGACGGATATAGTCCGCATTCCCTTCGGCCACCAGCCGGCCACGGGCCAACACCAGCATGCGGTCCGAGTGCTCGAACACCACATCCATGCTGTGCTCGGTAAACAGCACACCCAT
>NZ_JBHXMU010000147.1:0-1666 GCF_042720685.1 Kitasatospora sp. NPDC058492 | reverse complement strand
AAGTCGACGCTGACGTTGTCGAGGGCCACGACGCGGGTCTCCCCGTCCCCGTAGACCTTGTTGAGGCCGGTGGCGCGGGCGGCCGCCAGGCCGGTCCGGACGGCGGTTGCGGTCGACGTGGTCACGGGGGTGCTCCTTGGTGGTCGCGGGCTGCGGGAGACGCGCTGGGCGCCTGGACGGCCGGGCCGCCAGGGGCGCCCGGCCGTACCTCCATGCTCCGCCGTGTGATCATGAGTTCTCGTCGCTCCGCCGGACGGTTGGCCTGACCGCCGCTGGGCGTACGGCCAGGTGACGCCCTCCTCCTGGGGTATGACGCCGACCCTGAGCGCGGGTCGGTGGCCGGAACTCGTGCACTTCGTGGCCGAATTGCGGACTGTTCGTCAGATCGCAAGGAAACATGACAACTTCCCTGGCTGGGAACATGCGAAAGGGCGAGGCGGGCGACTAGGCTCTGGGGTGGCCCGCACCGGGGGTGGAGCGTTTCTTCTCCGGCCGATGGAGGGGCTCGTCCGCAGGACGCCCGGATGGTGGAACGCAGACACGGGCAGCTTAAAACTGCTTGGCCGCGAGGCCGTGCCGGTTCGAGTCCGGCTCCGGGCACCGCTCGACTCGCGGGGGCGCCGACGGCGTCCCCGCCGGGAGTCCTTCAGTGATCCTCCTCGCGGCGTATCCCGATATTTTTGCCAAGCCATTACCCTGGTGGCTGGGCGGTGCAGTGCCGCCACGGAGGGAATGTGCAATGAGAAGCAGCAACCCGGTCTTCTCGCGGGAGGGGTCCTTCACCCGCGAGCCCGGCTACGCGGGGTTCGGTACCACCACGCAGGCCGGGGGCCAGTACGGCAACAACCCCTACGCGGGGACCCCTTACGCCCAGCAGCCGCAGGCGCAGGGCCCGCTGACCGACGAGCAGCTGTACGAGATGTACAACGGGCCGTCGGCCGGCCCCGCCGCCACCGGTCGGATGACGCTCGACGACGTGGTCGCGCGCACGGCCATGACGCTGCTGACCCTGGTCGCCGCCGGCGCGGTGGCCTGGTTCGTGCTGCCGTTCGAGAACTTCGGCTTCGCGATCGGCGCCAGCCTGGTGGCCATGGTCGTCGGCCTGGTGGTCTCCTTCAAGCGCAGCGTCAGCCCGCCGCTGATCCTGACCTACGCGGCTCTTGAGGGCTTCGCGCTCGGCGCGGTCACGCACGCGCTCAACACCGTCATCAACGGCATCGCGATCCAGGCGGTGCTGGGCACGGCGGCGGTCTTCGCGGCGATGCTGTTCGCCTACAAGAGCGGCCGGATCCGGGTCACCGCGCGCTACACCCGGATCGGCATCGCGATCGCCATGGGCTTCGTGCTGCTGATGCTGGTCAACATGATCGCGATGGCGTTCGGCGCCGACATGGGGCTGCGTTCAGGCCCGCTGGGCATCGTGGTCGGCCTGATCGGCATCGCCCTCGGCGCCTTCTTCCTGTCGCTGGACTTCGCGGCGATCGAGGAGGGCATCGCCCAGGGCGCGCCGCAGAAGGAGGCCTGGCGGGCCGCCTTCGGGCTCACCCTGTCGCTGGTCTGGATCTACGTCGAGATGCTGCGCCTGATCGCGATCCTGCGCGGCGACGACTAATCGCGGTCCCGCCGTACCACTGCCGCCGGGCCCCCGGAGCGAAACGCTCCGGGG
>NZ_JBHXMU010000146.1:0-1712 GCF_042720685.1 Kitasatospora sp. NPDC058492 | reverse complement strand
CCGACCGGCCCGGTGAACGAGGGCGACACCCTGACCTACACCGAGACCGTCACCAACACCGGCACCAACCCGGCCACCTTCGCGGGTTTCAGTGACAACCTCTCGGCCGTGCTGACGGACAGCACGCTGGTGCCCGGCTCCGTCACGGCCAGCTCCGGAACGGCCGCCGTCACCGGGAACACCCTGACCTGGTCGGGCACACTGACCGCGCCGCCCGCCGCCGGGTCCACCGTGACCGTGACGTACCAGGTGACGGTCAACAGCCCCGACACCGGCAACTACGCGCTGACCAACAACGTCGCGCCCACCATCGCGGGCGGCACCTGCGCGACCGCGACGGGCTGCACCACCACCGTGCTGGTCAACGTCCCCACCCCCATGATCGACAAGTCCGCGGCGGAGAGCTCGTTCGTCGCGGGGCAGACGATCCACTACACCTACGCCGTCACCAACAACGCCGGTGTGCCGCTGACGAACATCGCGGTCACCGACACCGGCCCCGGCACCCCGACGGTCACCTGCCCGCCCGGCCCGCTCGCGGCCGGCGCCACGGAGAACTGCACCGCCACCTACACCGCGACCGCCGCGGACGCGGCGGCGGGCACGATCACCGACACGGCGAACCTCACCGGCACCGTCGGCACCCAGACGGTGACCTCGACCAGCAACCAGGTCGTCGTGCCGCTGCGGGCGCTGACCATCACGAAGTCGGCCGTCCAGCCGAACTTCCAGGCCCCGGGCGAGACGCTCAACTACACGTACACCGTCACCAACACCGGCCAGGTCGCGCTGACCGGCGTGACGGTGACCGACCTGACGCCCGGCGTCACCGTCTCGGGCTGCGGAACCAACCAGCTCGCGCCCGGCCAGTCCACCACCTGCCAGGCCACCTACGTCACGACGGCGGCGGACGTCGCCGCCCAGAACGTGCCCGACCAGGGCCAGGTCACCGGCACCGACCCGGGCGGCCAGAGCGTCACCACGACCAGCAACAAGGTGAACACCCCGCTGGTCGCGATCACGGTGGTGAAGAAGGCCGCCGAGGCGCAGTACACCGCCGCCGGGCAGACCATCCACTACACGTACACGGTCACCAACACCGGCGCCCAGCCGCTGACCAACATCGGCGTGGTGGACAACGGCCCCGGCACCCCGACCGTCACCTGCCCCACCGGCCCGCTCGCGCCGGGCGTCTCCGAGAACTGCACCGCGACCTACGTCACCACCGACGCCGACGTCGCCGCGGGCAAGGTCGTCGACACCGCCCAGGTGACCGGGAGCGCTCCCGGAGGCCGGACCGTCACCTCGACCAGCAACAAGGTGACCGTGCCCTACGCCGGGCTGAAGATCGTCAAGGCCGTCCAGGAGACCTCGTTCTCCGCCGCCGGCCAGGCCCTGCACTACACCTTCACCGTCACCAACACCGGTGACACGACGCTCGGTTCGATCGCCGTGACGGACTCCGGTCCGGGCACCCCCGCCGTCTCCTGCCCGGTGACCACCCTGGCCCCGGGCGCGTCCACGACCTGCACCGCGACCTACTCCACCGCCGACGCCGACGTGCAGGCCGGGAAGATCACCGACACCGCGACCGTCACCGGCACCACCCCCGACGGCACCCCGGTGACGGCGACCAGCAACACCGTGACCATCGTGGCCTGCACCCCCTGCGAGGACCAGGACCACGGCGGCTGCGACGGCAACAACTCCGG
>NZ_JBHXMU010000145.1:1273-1722 GCF_042720685.1 Kitasatospora sp. NPDC058492 | reverse complement strand
AATAGACCACCCCCCACGCCATGACCAAGCCGAGCCCAGCATGAACGATATAGCTGTATTTCCTGCGGCGTTTCCGATCAAACCCCCGTAAACCTTATGTGTCGTTCCACCCGCTCGCAGAATAGGCCAATCGTCTGCAACATACCGCCCATCACCCGCCTCGTACTGACGATCCTGCCAAAGTAAGAGCTGACCGTTCGCAGAGCGAAGTGCCACAGCCCAGGCATCAGGCGAAAGCGACTTCGCACCGCTATCAGTTGTCGCAGAATACGGAATCCAGGATGCACCTAAACCACCAACATACAGCATCTCGCCCTGAAAACCCGCCGTCGTCGCCTGCACGCCGTAGTCAGTGATGACATCTATCGCCTCGTTCGCGACAGGCCGCGCAGACAGCCCGGTCCGCGCCGCCGTTGGGACAAGCCGGAAAGGTGCACGCAAGACGTCTC
>NZ_JBHXMU010000145.1:0-1263 GCF_042720685.1 Kitasatospora sp. NPDC058492 | reverse complement strand
GTGGCAATTGTATTTGCGGCCATGACATCGTTAGCAATGCGCATTTCGATTCGGGATGCAGCACCTGAGGCCTCAGTCCACGGCATAGGCGAACCGTCAACAATACAGTCCCACATAATATTCGCTGCAGTCGCCTCCCCTCCACCGCTACCATCACTACCGTGGTTACCGCCCGTGAATATACGGCCATTCGGTAATGGGACGCCATTCTGCTGAGCCATAACCCTAAGCGGCGGCAGCCAATCGGTAACGCTGGACCACAGAACCGTGAAGGTGCCGGCTGCTCGTCCAGTACGCGGAGCGATCGCAATTTCGCTAACATTCGGCAGCGCATTCCGGCCATTGGGGCCGATCGTCATCCGATACCAGTAATCTCCACTTTGGTAAGTAACAATCATTCGTTTGTCAGCCGTGGTACGCCAGTTCAGGCGCGAACCTATAGCATCAGGACGCACGGAGTAACACGTCGGATCTATCGCCCAGGAGTATCCTGGCCAAGTGGGACCGTTCATGCGCACGGCTGTGCCGTATACAGGTAGCTCGTCAGTGTTTAATGTCACCACAAACCGCAAACCTTCAACCACCTGACTATCCAGAGTCAGGAGACGTACGCCGCCACGAGGGACATCAGGGGCTGGATCTGTATAGTTCACAACCACCAGAGCGGACTCAGACGCGGCGTACTCAGTAGCGTCTTGCTCTTCAATGACCCAGCCGTCCGGCGGGCCGCTCAAGGCTGTGCTCCCATTCTTAAAGTAGCGGATCCCATACAGTTTCCCAGGACGGGCGCCAATAACACGCACATTCAAAAGTGCTTTATTCAGGAAATCATTCCCTGCACTGCGAACGGTATTTCTCCGCAATGTTAGACACGCAGGCTTCACCACCATATATAGCGCTGGGTCTATTACCCACGACCACGCCTGATGTGTTGGGAATGTATTGCTATTGATCGGAGTGCCGTCTGGAGGCAACCCTGCTGGATCTACGACAAGCTGGACCTCTACACCGTCAGTTCCTCGAAGACGAATCTGCTGTATGCCGCGGCTGCGGTCTATCGGCATCTGAAGGGCATCGTTATAGTTAACGATGAACCGCCCCTGCCCAGCCGCCGTCGCATACGTCGATTCGTCAAATTCGAGAATCACCCCGCCATAGCCTGCCGTGCCGACGACTGCGCCATTCTGGTAATAACTAAGTTGATACAACTTTCCCGGTTGGGCGTTGAGCACTTGGGCATCAAGCACGAACCCATTCCACACA
>NZ_JBHXMU010000144.1:0-1725 GCF_042720685.1 Kitasatospora sp. NPDC058492 | reverse complement strand
CGTCTGTACCACGCGAGCAAGCCGTGTGATACGCCAGCAATTGCAGGGTCACGGTGTGCAGGATGGGTGACAACTTGCCGTAGTGTTCCGGCATACGGATCACATGCACACGCTCGCTGCTGCCGATACGGGTATCGGTGTCGGCAAATACGTACAGTTCACCACCGCGTGCGTGGACTTCTTCGATATTGGATTTCAGCTTTTCCAGCAGTTCATCACGTGGGGCGATGGTGACCACGGGCATGGCTTCGGTGACCAGGGCCAGAGGGCCGTGTTTCAGTTCACCAGCTGGGTAGCCTTCGGCGTGGATGTAGCTGATTTCTTTCAGCTTCAGCGCGCCTTCCATGGCGATGGGGTAATGCATACCCCGGCCCAGGAACAAGGCGTTTTCCTTGCTGGCAAAACGGTCGGCCCAGGCCATGATTTGTGGCTCCAGAGCCAACACAGCCGCGATAGCGGTGGGCAAGTGGCGCAGGGCTTTCAGGTAATCGCCTTCCTGCTCCTGATTCAGGTGGCCTTTGACTTGAGCCAGTGCAATGGTCAGCAGGAACAAGGCGGTCAGCTGGGTGGTGAAGGCTTTAGTGGAAGCCACGCCAATTTCCACTCCAGCACGGGTGATGTAGGACAGCTTGCACTCGCGCACCATGGCGCTGGTGGCCACGTTGCAGATGGTCAGGGTCTGTTCCATGCCCAGGCTGCGGGCATGTTTCAAGGCGGCCAGAGTATCGGCGGTTTCGCCGGACTGGGAAATCGTCACCACCAAAGTGCGCGGGTTGGGCACGCTGTCGCGGTAGCGGTACTCGCTGGCAATTTCCACGTTGACGGGGATCTTGGCCAGAGACTCGATCCAGTAGCGGGCGGTCAGCCCGGCGTAGTAGCTGGTGCCGCAAGCCAGGATCAGTACATTGTCGATGTCCTGAAAAACCTTGTAGGCCTGGTCGCCAAACAGTTCAGGCGTGACACTTTCAATGTCTTGCAAGGTATCGCCCACAGCGCGCGGCTGCTCGAAGATTTCCTTTTGCATGAAGTGGCGGTATGGGCCCAATTCAGCGGCGGCGGTATGCAGATGTACGGTGTGTACAGGACGCTCAACGGAGCGGCCGTCCTTGTCCATGATCCACACTTTATTGATCTGCAAATCGATCACATCACCGTCTTCAAGGTAGATGATTTGGTCGGTCGTTCCAGCCAATGCCAGGGCATCCGATGCCAGGAAGTTTTCGTTCTGGCCCACGCCCACCACCAGGGGCGAACCATGGCGAGCACCGACCACACGGTGAGGCTCGTCTTGACAGAACACGGCAATGGCGTAAGCGCCCGTCAAGCGACGGATGACTTGTTGCACGGCCTCGAACAGATCACCGTTGTACAGGTGGTCGATCAGGTGAGCGATCACTTCGGTATCGGTTTGGCTCTCGAACACGTAGCCAATGCTTTGCAGCTCGGCGCGCAGTTCGTCGTGGTTTTCGATGATGCCGTTATGCACCAGAGCAATACGTGCTTTGCCCTTGCCGGAGAAATGCGGGTGAGCATTGTGAGTAGCAGGCGCGCCGTGTGTTGCCCAGCGTGTATGAGCAATGCCGGTAAAGCCTTGCAGATGATCTGCCTTGACCTGTTCCTGCAGCTCGGCCACGCGCTGAGTACTGCGTGCCCGCAACAACTGGCCCTGCGCATGAACAGCAACGCCGCACGAATCGTAGCCCCGGTACTCCAGACGCTTCAGAC
>NZ_JBHXMU010000143.1:0-1734 GCF_042720685.1 Kitasatospora sp. NPDC058492 | reverse complement strand
ACGACTCAACCTGCTCAACCGTCAACCCATAGGCACACAGTCAAGACAACGAACACCTACACCCACAGTCACGCCCAGATGCGGTTGCAGTACTAGCCCCAGGACGGATACGCCCGCTGGCCGGACTGCGGCACGAGGGCGACCGTACGTAGCGTCGGCGACATGAAATCCACCCACTTAGCAGGCACGCCACGGCCCGTGCTTCGCCGGCTGAACATCGGGACAGTCCTGGCCGTCCTGGCCACCGCCACTGCCACCGCCACCGCCACCGCCACTGCGACTGCGACTGCGACTGCGACTGCGACTGCGGCGACGACGGGAGCCGCCTCGGCGGACACGGTGCACCGAAGCGATCGCGGACGGCTCGTCTCCGTCCAGCAGACGACCACCCTGGCCGCGAAGGAGGATGCCGCCGCGGCACTGGCCGCCGCCGGGTATGACACGGGTACGGTCCGGTTCGGAGTGGACGCCTACCGGCTGGTGTACCGCACCGTGGACCCCAGCGGCCGGCCGATCACCGCCAGCGGACTGCTGGTGCTGCCCCGCGGCGGCGAACACGAGCTGCGGACGGTGTCATTCACCCACGGCACGGCCAGTCACCGCTCCGACGCCCCGTCCTCCATGGTCAAGGCCGGATTCGTGTCCTCACCCGCCATCACGTACGCGTCCGCCGGGTTCGCCGCCGTCGCCCCGGACTACATCGGCCTGGGCGCCGGCCCGGGACTCCACCCCTGGATGGACGTGCCGTCGGAGACCACCGCCTCCCTGGACATGCTCCGGGCAGCCCGCGCCTTTGTCCCGCGTACGGGCCGGACACTGGGACACGACGTGCTGGTCACCGGGTTCTCCCAGGGCGCCTCGGCGGCGATGGGACTCGCACGGGCACTCCAGGCCGGCGACGACCCGTGGTTCCGGCTCCAAGCCGTCGCACCGGTCAGCGGCGCCTACGACTTCCAGCACGCCGAACTGCCGGCACTGCTCAACGGCACTCTCGACCCGAAATCAAGCGTGCTGTACACGGCATACCTCCTTGTCGCCTGGAACCGGCTGCACCACCTCTACGACTCCCCCGACGAGGTCTTCCAAGCCCCGTACGACAGCACGGTCGAGACACTGTTCGACGGTTCACACACCGGCCCGCAACTCTTCGCCGGCACACCCGACACCATCGACGCACTGCTCACCCCACACGGCTTCGACATGCTGCGCCACCCAACCGGCCCGCTGGCCAAAGCACTTCGGGTGGCCGACAGCACCTGCGACTGGGCACCACACGTCCCGGTCCGCCTGTACACGGCCGACGCGGACGAACAGGCGGCCAACACCAACACCGACCACTGCGAGGCCACACTGCGATCGCACGGCGTGAACACGACGGTCATCGGCCTCGGCACCCCCGACTTCGCGGGCTCCAGACACCTCGGCTCCAACATCGCCGGCACGACGGCCATCGTGCACTGGTTCAGCCGACTGCGCTGACAACCCGCCGACCCGCCCCCGCCCGCAGGACAGGCCAGCCACCCGCATGCCGGCCACGACCCCGGGGCACACCCACCGGGAACACCCCACCCTGGACCCCGGGTCAGCCCGACCGCGGTCCGGGACGCCCCGAGGCGGCGGCGGGTAAGGCCGCGGACGCTCTGAGAGGGTGTTCGATAGGGGATTCCCCCCAACTGTCCGGCTTTGGCTCTTGCGGCATGGACTCGGTTCCAGGATCTCGTAGCGGCAGGGCCC
>NZ_JBHXMU010000142.1:0-1740 GCF_042720685.1 Kitasatospora sp. NPDC058492 | reverse complement strand
AGCAGGACATCGTGCAGGCCTCCGAAATGGATCTGGCCGAAGCCATTGCCAATGCGCTGGACAATGCCCTGACCCATGGCTCGGGCACGGTCACCTTGCATCTGCACCAGCCACAACCTGGTTTGTGCGCCATCGATATCAGTGATCAGGGCCCTGCCCTGGATGAGGAAACGGCAGACTTGGTCTTTGAACGTTTCCACAAACGGGACAGCGGCAGCCAAGGAGCGGGATTAGGACTGACCATTGTGCGCCAAATCCTGTTGCGCCATGGCGGGCAAGCCTTTTTCCTGCCCGGCTCCCGCTGTACCCTGCGCTTGCTGCTTCCGCTGGATACGCAGGCCCAGGTGGCCTCTGACAAACCAGGCGTTTAGCGTTACACTCGTCCAGTTGGCCTCCCCGGCCAACTACGTTCTCAGGGCGGGGTGCAAGTCCCCACCGGCGGTAATGGCACTAGCCTAGCCCGCGAGCGCCTGGCATTGGTCAGGGACAGCAGACCCGGTGTGATTCCGGGGCCGACGGTATAGTCCGGATAAAGAGAGAACGGGATATCCTCAACAACCTGTACAGGAGTCATCCTGCTACGGGCTTGAGCTATCCTGCTTCCTGCATGCCCTGTTTTTGTTGTCATAAAACAGGAAATCAACATGAACAGTATTACCCCAGCCAATCTTCTGGCTCCCCGTATCGCCTTTATTCAAGCTTGCTGGCACAAGGACATTGTGGATCAGGCCCGTCTGGGTTTTATCGACGAAGTCAAAGCCATGGGCCATGACAGCAGCCTGATCGACTTCTTTGAAGTAGGCGGCGCCTTTGAAATTCCGCTACATGCACAACGTCTGGCCCAATCGGGACAGTACGCTGCTGTAGTCGCTGCGGGTCTGGTGGTTGATGGCGGCATCTATCGCCACGACTTTGTGGCTACCGCAGTGATTCAAGGTTTGATGCAAGTCCAGCTCAGCACCAACGTGCCCGTGTTTTCAGTCGTGCTGACTCCACACCATTTCCATGATGGCAAAGAGCACCACGATTACTTCCATCGTCACTTTGTGCTCAAGGGCCAGGAAGCGGCCCGTACGTGCCTGGATACCGTGAGCAAGTTGCAGGCGCTGCCTGCGGCATCTGTCGCCGCTCTCTAAACGGCAAGGCGGCCTGAAAAGGCCGCCTTCAATCCCGATCCTTCGGGCTGCGTTAACTCGTAACGCCAACACTGGCCGAGGTTCTTCGGCCATGCATCTGGTAACTACTGTATCAAGACTGGTTACGCTTGCGCGACGAGTCTATACCCAGCTGTTTGAGCTTGCGGTACAAGTGGGTGCGCTCCAGACCAGTACGCTCCGACACGCGTGTCATGCTGTGATTTTCGCGACGCAGATGATATTCAAAATAAATGCGCTCGAACTCGTCACGCGCTTCGCGCAATGGCAGATCCAACGAGATGCTGCCTAGCTGGGACTCATCCTGCTCCACTTCAGGCACGGCCATGGCTGGCGCCATGCCAGGAGCCATACTGGCTGTTTCGGGGCGGCGATCACCACCCTGAACCACTGGGCGGGCAGCGGCTGCCAGCGCCTTGGGTGCAACGGTACGCTCCAGACCGGAGGCGACGGTCTTGAGCAGGCGCTGCATGGTGATGGGTTTTTCCAGGAAGTCCACCGCACCAATACGGGTTGCTTCCACCGCGGTATCCACCGTGGCGTGGCCACTCATCATGACCACTGGCATATCCAGCAAGCCTTGGGA
>NZ_JBHXMU010000141.1:0-1749 GCF_042720685.1 Kitasatospora sp. NPDC058492 | reverse complement strand
AGACAGCATGGATCAACGACCCCAGCAAGCGCAGGGAACCCGCCCCACAAACCTCCTAACATCCCGACCGTCTCACTGGACTTGAAATCTTCCGTCAGGCCCACCGCGTACGTCCACCGGCCATGCGTGGTATCGGCGGCCAGCCGTGGACACCACGAACCCAACTGCTTTCCGCTGCTGCCGTCCTTGCACCCGCACCTGCGGTACACCCGGCCACGCTTGGGATGCTGCGCCATGGGACTCCTCTCGAAACCAAGTGGTGATGGCGTGTCCAGAGTTACGGGAGTGGTGGGTGTGGCGGCAGAGCGTGCGGGGCGTGGCGTGGAGCACAGTGAGATCGACCGGCCGGGACACGCGCTGGCGACACGCCACAAGGGTGATCACGCTGTGCGGATGGTGGGTAGGGCAGCTTGATCGCGCAGCATCGGTCGGCACGGGTCGCTGCTCGGAAGAGTGGCCTCGGGCCGGGACCAGGCGGTTCTGTCGGTCGGCCGCGGATTGTTGGGCTCGTACAACCCGGAGCACGCGCGGTGCGATGGCGCCGAGCCTCGGACCGGTCGTCGGAATGCGCTACGGCGAGCGCCGAGTATTTCCGCGAGCCCGTAGGGAATGGGTGAGTCCGGGATTTGAGGTAGCCATTCTCTGGCTGGCTTTCGGCCTGGATCGGATTGACTTCGCTCGGTGGTTCAGGGCCCCTGTCCGATGACTATCTGGGAGATCAGCGGGAATCACTGGAACCACGGTCGGAGTGGCGCTTCCCTGGAGACATGAACGCTACTCGGACCCTCTGTCAAGCCCCTGACCTGGGGACCAGATGGGGACCACACCTCATGCGCGCTGCCGCACGAGGTGCGCGAAACATGCTCATCTGCACACGCACGACGTGCGCGCGAGCGCATTTCAGGCAGGAAAAGGGGAATCCTTCCTGACTGGGGGTCAAGGGGTCGCAGGTTCAAATCCTGTCGTCCCGACTGTGAAGTCGGTTGTGAGAGCGGGTACTTGGGAAACCAGGTGCCCGCTCTTTCGGGTTTTTGAGGCCCGCTTTTGGTCCCGAGTGGTCCCAAAACGGTCCCCAGGTTTGGCCGCGTATGCGTCGCCAACCGTTGCTCCAGTGGCTGGCGTGAGGATTGTTCTTCGATCTCAAGGTGAAGTGCGAGAGCGCATTGCCGTTTTGCTGGAGCAAGGCATGGTGGCGCACTTGACCTTCGGTCAAGTGCGCCAGGCACGGGTCAAGTGGGTCAAAGTGTTTCATGTCGGGCCATTTCTAAGGCCCTTCTGGCGCCTGCTGCTTGCCGTGGAGTGACTCGGGTTGCCTCGAAGCGGCTTGGCAGCGGCCATTTCGAGGCGATAGTGATCACGGTGTGTTACCAGTGGTGGGTGATCTGGCCGCCGTGTTGGAGTTTCTCAAGGTGATGGGTGAGGGCTTGGCCGGCTTCCAGGATGCGGAGCACGTCTGGGTGGAAGCAGCGCTGGGTGGTGGTGATGAGCCGGTGGCCTGCGATTTCCATGAGGATGTGCGGAAGGATTCCGGCGTCGGCCATCCAGGTCAGGCCGGGGTGGCGCAGGTCGTGGCGGCGTAGGTGTTCGTAGCCGAGGTCCCGGGTGACGTCGTCCCAGTGGGTGGCGTCGCGCAGGACTGCGGTGCTGATGCGACCGGAAGATTTCAAGTCCAGTGAGACGGTCGGGATGTTAGGAGGTTTGTGGGGCGGGTTCCCTGCGCTTGCTGGGGTCGTTGATCCATGCTGTCTG
>NZ_JBHXMU010000140.1:0-1784 GCF_042720685.1 Kitasatospora sp. NPDC058492 | reverse complement strand
GCGTCAGGATCGCGGCCCCGGCCGTTTGGCGTTGACGACGGCTTCGGGGCAGCCGACGCCTTCGAGACGGACGACGGCTTCGGGAAAAGAGAAGAGCCGCGTACGGTCGCCCTCACCGACGTCCGTACGCGGCGTCTCCGCCTGCCGGGGCGCTCTGCGCACCACACACGCCCGTCCGCGTGTCATCGCGGCCGCGGCCTCCCCGGCGGCACTGTTCCCCGTCCCCAGGGGACCAGTGCCCGTTTCTGTGGCCGACCCCGTCGGGGCCGGCGTGATCTCAGCGGCCGATCAGATCGGCGACGGCCTGGGCCTGGTTCGCCATCTGATCCCAACCGCCGAAGAGCAGCACCAGCAGAACCGCGCACGGCAGGGCCATGGCCAGTGCCACGGCCGGGTGCCTGGTGGGCTGCTCGGCCGACCGGGACTGGATGACGGCCGACCGACGGCGGGGGTTTCCCGTGAGCTGCGGTGCCATGCCCTTACTCCTGTGGTCCGGTCGAGTTGGCGCGGTGAACGGCTTACCTCGGGGGACGAGCTCCCCGTCCACCGCTGAACACAACGCTATTGCTCAGGGGGCCGTCCGGGCGTCATGCCGTCGTACTGTTCCTCGGGCATCCCGGAGGATGACGCTCAGACTTCAGGCGTACTACCGCAGGGGGAGGGAGCCTTGGCCGCGACCCCGGGGGAACCCTGAGGGGCAACCCCGAGAAAGGCTTCGGCACCCCTATGACCTGCGGGTCAGCGCACGATCCGACAATCACACGGCTGCTTGAGGTGTTGCGTATCAGCACACCGCAGGGGGCAGTCCGTAAGCTGTGCCAGACAGGAACTGACGATGCCCCAACCGACGGGGCCTCACCCACAGGCTGACGGGGAACGGAACATGGCGATGATGCGGCTGAGGCGTGAGGACCCCCGCATCGTCGGGCCGTACCGCCTGCACCGGCGACTGGGCGCCGGCGGCATGGGCGTGGTCTACCTCGGCTCCGACCGCCGCGGACAGCGCGTCGCCCTCAAGCTGATCCGCGCCGAACTCGCCGAGGACCAGGAGTTCCGCACCCGCTTCGCCCGCGAGATCGCCGCCGCCTCCCGCATCCGGGGCGGCTGCACCGCCCGCGTCGTCGGCTCCGACATCGAGGCCGACCGCCCCTGGCTCGCCACCGCGTACGTGCCCGGGCCCTCCCTCTACAAGCAGGTCGGCGACGAAGGGCCGCTGAGCTGGCCCGAGGCCGCCCGGATCGGCGCCGCACTCGCCGACGGGCTGGTCAAGGTGCACGAGGCCGGGGTCGTCCACCGCGACCTCAAGCCCTCCAACATCCTGCTCTCGCCGCGGGGCCCGCGCATCATCGACTTCGGCATCGCCTGGTCGCGCGGCGCCAGCACCCTCACCCACGTCGGCACCGCCGTCGGCTCCCCCGGCTTCCTCGCGCCCGAACAGGTCCGCGGCGCCGCCGTCACCCCCGCCACCGACGTGTTCGCGTTCGGGGCCACCCTCGCCTACGCGCTCACCGGGGACACCCCGTTCGGATCCGGGGCGTCCTCCGAAGTCATGCTCTACCGGGTCGTCCACGAGGAACCCGACCTGTCCGCCGTACCGACGCCACTGGCACCGCTCATCCGCGCCTGCCTCGCCAAGGAACCCGCCGAACGGCCCGGCGCGGCCGCACTGCACGAGCGCCTCAGCGAACTCGCGGCGCGCGGGGCGGCAGCCGGAACCGCCACCCGGACCGCGCGGCCCGGCCACGGGCGGGCCGCGGCACCCGCCCCGGCGGGCCCGGCGGCCC
>NZ_JBHXMU010000139.1:0-1909 GCF_042720685.1 Kitasatospora sp. NPDC058492 | reverse complement strand
CATCAGCTTGTGGGTCACGGTCCAGGCGCCAAAGGCGCCTTGCACGCACACAGCCAGCAAGGTGAATAGAGCCAGGCGTGCCGAATGGCCCAGCGTATGACGATGCCGCCAGGCCATCCATACAATGGCAATAATCAGCATGCCCAGGGCCGCGCCTACGTAGCGGTGGATCATTTCAATCCAGGCCTTGCCCCAGCTGACCGGGCCATACGGCATGGCTTGATAAGCTTGTTCGATATGTGCTCCCGCGCCCAGCGGCGTGAGCTTGCCATAGCAACCGGGCCAGTCCGGGCAGCCCAGACCGGAATCTGTCAGGCGCACAAAAGCGCCAAACATGATCAGGTCCAAAGTCAGGAACCAGGTCAGGTAAACCAGCTTGCGGTAGCGTTGGCGGATATCGGCCATAAACTTATCCGATGCGTGAATTGTTCAGCAGTTTGCGTATATCGGTGCGAACCTTGAGCGGGTCGGCATCGCCGGGAAACAGCATCATCAAATTGCCATTGGGGTCGATGATCCACATGCCATTCTTGACGGCTTGTTCGGGGGCCTTGCCAGCAGCGTCAGGAGTCAGAAATTCGGCCAGCTGGCGCGGATCGGCGCGCAGCATATGCGTACCTTGATAAGCCTCCAGAATTTGCTCGGTTGGTTGGCCCTGGTCGGTCACAAACCAGACACGGGCCAGGCGATCCACGTTCTTGCCTTGGCTTGCGTGGGAGTTGCGCAGGATGAACAGCTTGCGCACGCAGCTTTCGGGGCAGGCGCTTTCATCGGCGCTGACCAGTACCCAGCGACCGCGCAGCGATTGCAGATCAAAGGCCTCGCCTTGCAAATTGCGCAGGGGCAGGGCGGCGGGTTCAGGCACGCTGCGCTGGGGCTCAATCAATTGACCGTAGGCATTGCTCTCGTCTGGCCGCAGTCCCAATGAAGGCATGTAGTAGGCGGCCAGTGCAAACAGCACGGGTGCCAGACTGATCGCCAGCAGCAGATACAGCGGAGTCATGGAACGCGGGCGGGCAGGGGTTTGAGTCGTGTCCACGTCAGGTTTTCCTTGTAGGGGCAGAGTTGGGCCTGGAGCGTCGCAGCCATTTCCACGCTACACCGATCCAGGCACACAGGGCAATCAGGGCAAAACCGAACCATTGCAGTGCATAGCCCCGGTTCTTTTCAAAGTCGATATTCGGGTCGGGCCAATTGGTTTGCAGCTCCGAGGCGGGGGCGGTCTGGGCCAGTACACGCGGCAGCACAGGTAGATCAATGCGGCTGCGCAGATCTTCCAGGGCCAGGTTCTGCACGACAGGGGGCGTACCCGACGAGTCGGGCAAGTGTTCGGGCAAGGGGCTGCTGCCCAGCTCAAACAGACGCGGAACGCGTTCCATCAACTCGCCCGAAATGGTTTCGGAGCCCGAAGGCGCAGCCGGAACGCTAGGGGTTTGCCCCGGTACGCGAGCCAGCCAACCACGTAGCACGAGCAGGCTGGAGCCCGCCAAATCGCCCTCATCCAGCACAAAAGGGGTGGCAATCCAGTAGCCCGGCTTACCTTTGAAATTGCGATTATCCAGGAGTACAGTTAACTCACTGCGCCAGGAGCCGTGCACCGCGACAGACTGCCACAAGGCACCTTTATCCAGGCTGGCCTGGGAATCAATATGAAGGGGAGCTTGCTGGCGGCCTTGTTCTATTTGTTGTGCCAGGCTTTGACGTTCCTGCGCGCGGCTCAGTTGCCAGCGTCCCAGGCTAATGAACAGCAGCATCAGCAAACCCAGACAAACCAGGGCAAGCAGGGATCGAGTCGAAGAAGAACGAGGATTGTTGCTGGACATCAATTCAACCTGAAGCGGGGGAGACGTAATGCGTGTGCTAGTCCTGATCGTGTTTCTGGGGATTATTGTTTCGCTGGGTTTGGCCC
>NZ_JBHXMU010000138.1:0-2490 GCF_042720685.1 Kitasatospora sp. NPDC058492 | reverse complement strand
CGGCAGCATCACGCTGCCGGGCCCGGGGCCGTCGCCGCTCCTACCGCCCGCCCTCTCCCGGCCTGCGCGGGGGGTTGCGCCGCAGCGGGGCCAGTTCACGGGCCAGCGTCCGCACGTCCACGGCTATCCGCGCCGCGAGTTCGCCCGGCCCCGCGTCGCCCGGCAGGCGCCGGGACCAGGAACGCGCCTTGGCCGGACCGTCCTGGACCATGTCGAAGTTCAGTCGCACCGCCCCGGCCACGTCCGCCAGGGTCACCAGGATCCGGGTGTCCACGAGGTCGATCGTGACCTCGTTCCCGATGCACGAACACGCCACCAGACCCTCGATGTCCTCCTCCGCCAGATATCTGGCCAGGGGAACCGCTCTCCCCCGGATCAGGTACGGACGTACCACCGCCACCACAGACCCCGCCCCCTCTCCAGCTCACCGGACACGCCGACCACCGTACGGCCCGGCAGCGGCGCAAGCGCGCCGCAACGACCGGGCCCGCCCATGCTCCACCCATAGCCCCCGGATCGCCAAGTCCAGGACGCCCCAGGCGACTTGACCGACAGCACTGGCCCGGCGCACCGGCGCACGCCCCGGCGCACTCGGGCGCCCCACCACCAGGCCCGCCACCGGGCCCGCCACCGGGCCCGCCGCACCCGAAACGCACGAAGGCCCGCCCGCACGAGGCGGACGGGCATCCCCGCGGCCGCGCAGCCCTGCGGCGCGCGCGGCCGGGCCGCTCAGCGGCCCAGGCGGCTGAACCGGCCGTGCAGGACCAGCGAGCGGCTCAGGGCCGCCAGGCCCGCCGTGCAGAGCAGCGTGCGGAGCATGTTGGCGGCCACCCAGGTGCCCTCGAACTTGGCGCGCGCGCCCGCGAAATCGTGGATCTGGGACGGGTCTCCGGCCGCCGCCAGCTCGTTGTTGAGCGGGATGTTGACGCCCATCGTGACCATCAGCGCCACCACGTACAGCACCGTCGCCCCGGCCGCCCACAGCGCCGCCTGGCGCCGGCCGGCCTTGTGCTGCAGCCAGGCCGCCACGCCGGTGGCGGCGAAGGCCCCGACGAAGACCAGGCCGAACATCCCGTTCTCGATCGACGAGTTGATGTGCTGCATCGCCGTCACGTACGTCCGGTCGTCCCCGGCCGCGAGGCCGGGCATCACGGACACGTCGAAGGCGAAGAACAGGCCCGCCATCAGGCCCATCGCGATGGTGGCGCCCGCCAGGACGGGCCCGGCGGCGCGGCCCTGCCCGGCCGTTCCGCCGTGCGGTGAACTCCCCGGCCGCACACCGCCGATGGCCGACGGGACGGCGTACGACACCGGTGCCGACCTCTGATCCGAACGCATCACAGGACCCCTTTTCACTCTCCCGGCCCCGCAGGGCGCGGTGCCGGCGAACAGCGGAACGAACGACACCACCCACCGTGCGGCGCCACCCGCAACGGAACCGCGACAACCGGAACCCCTCTTCACACCAAGGCACTTGCGGAGTCGGCGAGTGCCCGGGGAGTCGGAAAGGGGTGAGCGGTCACAGAACCGGGTTCAGGGTGCGCCGGTACCGGCGCTCCAGCACCGTACGGCCGATCAGCCGCACCGGGCCCGGGATGGTGGCCGACACGGCCCGCACGGACGCCGCGTCCGCGCCGTCGAACATCCACGGTTGCAGGTACGTCATGACCTGCCCCGGCGCGCTCTGGATGATCCGCCGCTCCACCCGCAGGTACTCGTCCACCGGCAGGCCCGCGAGAGCCGGGAACACCACCGGCTCCTCGTGCCCCAGGTGCTCGCGGATCAGGTTCTCGAACCCCGCCGCGGCATCCGGCAGTTCGGCGATCCGGCGGGCGGAGAGCACCTCCGCCACCCGGCGCATCGTCCGGTCGAGCGCTTCGTGGTCCTGCTCCAGGATGCCGCCGCCGTCGAAGCCGGCCAGCCGCTCGCGCAGGAAGGGCCAGAGGATCTCGTCCTCGCTGTGGTGGTGCCAGTCGATGACGGCCCGCAGTCGGCCGAACCAGTCCGCCAGGGCCGCCGCGGGGCCCCAGCCGCCCGCGGACGAACCCCGGGCGGCGGCCGCGCTCAGCCGCGCGGCGTCCCGGCGCATCGCCACGTGCATCAGCCCGAAGCCCTGGATGTGCCCGGGCAGCGCGCCCACGCCCTGCTCACTCGACCAGACCTGCTTGCCGTCCGACATGGCCAAACCTCCACTGTTATGTCCGGATACACGACCAACGCCCGCCCGGTGGCGGCCTGTTCGGGCCGCCACCGGCGAGCCGGCTCACACGTTCCACACGCCCGAGGCGGCGGCCTCGCGGGCGAAGTCGGCGAAGTCGCGCGGCTCACGCCCCAACGCCCGCCGCACCCCGTCCCCCAACGAGGCGTTACGACCGTCCAGGATCACCGAGAACAGCTCCGCGAAGTCCCCCGGCAGACCCGCCTCCTCCAACACCCCCCGGTACGCCGCCTCCGACACCGCCTCGAACCGCACCTCACGACCCGTCGCCC
>NZ_JBHXMU010000137.1:2293-2666 GCF_042720685.1 Kitasatospora sp. NPDC058492 | reverse complement strand
GATGATTGGGGTGAAGTCGTAACAAGGTAGCCGTATCGGAAGGTGCGGCTGGATCACCTCCTTTTAGAGCGAATGGCTCGCAAAGCGAAAGCGTCCACACTTATTGGCTGTTAGTTAATGTCATGACCATTGAAGGTATCGCCCACTGGTGATAGATGGGTCAGTAGCTCAGTCGGTTAGAGCACCGTCTTGATAAGGCGGGGGTCGTTGGTTCGATTCCAACTTGACCCACCAACGATTACCTCGGGGGATTAGCTCAGCTGGGAGAGCACCTGCTTTGCAAGCAGGGGGTCGTCGGTTCGATCCCGTCATCCTCCACCACCGCTTTTGTGGTTGGTGTTGATACAGCAAGGTTCATGACAGAGTATAGGGC
>NZ_JBHXMU010000137.1:0-2283 GCF_042720685.1 Kitasatospora sp. NPDC058492 | reverse complement strand
GGCCAACAACGGTTGACCTGGCGCTAGATTCAACGAAGAGTGTTCTTTTTAAAGAATACTGCTCGTTGGGTTATGCAACCCACGAATTGCTCTTTAACAATTAGGAAGAAGCACAACGAAGGTGTGTTGTCTAATAAACGCAAGACGATTAGTCGACTTGTGATGACAATACACGGGTTGTGATTGCAACAGAACAAATTATGTTCAACGAAAGTTCTCAAAAATATAGACGTTGTCTGATCTTCGGATTGGATAACAGCTAAGGATTGATGAACGGCAACAACGTATACTCATATTCCTATAACAGCATCAAGCGTAATAGGATCAAGCGAATAAGTGCATATGATGGATGCCTTGGCGATCACAGGCGATGAAGGACGCGGTAGCCTGCGAAAAGCTACGGGGAGCTGGCAAACAAGCTTTGATCCGTAGATGTCCGAATGGGGAAACCCACCGTAGTAATACGGTATCCCATGCTGAATACATAGGCATGTGGAGGCGAACCGAGTGAACTGAACCATCTCAGTAACTCGAGGAAAAGAAATCAACCGAGATTCCGGAAGTAGTGGCGAGCGAAACCGGACCAGCCTGGATGTTTTAGCGTAGTGAATAGTCGAATGGAATGGAAAGTCCAGCCGTAGCAGGTGATAGCCCTGTAGGCGAAATTCAGTACGTGGAACTAAGCATCGAACAAGTAGGGCGGGACACGTGAAATCCTGTCTGAATATGGGGGGACCATCCTCCAAGGCTAAATACTCGTGATCGACCGATAGTGAACCAGTACCGTGAGGGAAAGGCGAAAAGAACCCCGGAAGGGGAGTGAAATAGATCCTGAAATCGTATGCATACAAACAGTAGGAGCACCCTCGTGGTGTGACTGCGTACCTTTTGTATAATGGGTCAGCGACTTACATTCAGTGGCAAGCTTAACCGAATAGGGGAGGCGTAGCGAAAGCGAGTCCGAATAGGGCGATTCAGTCGCTGGGTGTAGACCCGAAACCAGGCGATCTATCCATGGCCAGGTTGAAGGCACGGTAACACGTGCTGGAGGACCGAACCCACTAATGTTGAAAAATTAGGGGATGAGCTGTGGATCGGAGTGAAAGGCTAAACAAGCCTGGAGATAGCTGGTTCTCTCCGAAAACTATTTAGGTAGTGCCTCGTATATTACTGCCGGGGGTAGAGCACTGTTATGGCTAGGGGGTCACAGCGACTTACCAACCCATGGCAAACTCCGAATACCGGCAAGTACAGTACGGGAGACAGAGCACCGGGTGCTAACGTCCGGACTCAAGAGGGAAACAACCCAGACCGCCAGCTAAGGTCCCTAACTATGGCTAAGTGGGAAACGAAGTGGGAAGGCATAGACAGTCAGGAGGTTGGCTTAGAAGCAGCCATCCTTTAAAGAAAGCGTAATAGCTCACTGATCGAGTCGTCCTGCGCGGAAGATGTAACGGGGCTAAGCCATAGACCGAAGCTGCGGATGTGTACTCTGTACACATGGTAGGAGAGCGTTCCGTAAGCCTGTGAAGGTGTTCCGTGAGGAATGCTGGAGGTATCGGAAGTGAGAATGCTGACATGAGTAGCGATAAAGGGGGTGAAAAGCCCCCTCGCCGTAAGTCCAAGGTTTCCTGCGCAACGTTCATCGGCGCAGGGTGAGTCGGCCCCTAAGGCGAGGCAGAGATGCGTAGCTGATGGGAAGCGGGTTAATATTCCCGCACCGTCGTAGAGTGCGATGGGGGGACGGATTGCAGAATGTTATCGGGGTGTTGGATGTCCCCGTTGGCGCATCATAGAAGGCACTTAGGCAAATCCGGGTGCGTAATTCAAGGGTGTGACTGGATAGAGCTTCGGCTCTAAACTAACTGGAAGCAGTTCCAAGAAAAGCCTCTAAGCTTCAGCTCTACGAGACCGTACCGCAAACCGACACAGGTGGACGGGATGAATATTCCAAGGCGCTTGAGAGAACTCAGGAGAAGGAACTCGGCAAATTAATACCGTAACTTCGGGAGAAGGTATGCCTCATTAGTGTGATGTGCCTGCGCACAAAGCATGAAGAGGCCGCAGTGAATCGGTGGCTGCGACTGTTTACTAAAAACACAGCACTCTGCAAACACGAAAGTGGACGTATAGGGTGTGACGCCTGCCCGGTGCCGGAAGGTTAAGTGATGGGGTGCAAGCTCTTGATCGAAGCCCCGGTAAACGGCGGCCGTAACTATAACGGTCCTAAGGTAGCGAAATTCCTTGTCGGGTAAGTTCCGACCTGCACGAATGGCGTAACGA
>NZ_JBHXMU010000136.1:0-2795 GCF_042720685.1 Kitasatospora sp. NPDC058492 | reverse complement strand
GCCCCGGGTGGGGGCGGCCGCACGCCGACACGCGCTGTTCAACGGGGACTTGGCGACGCCGGGCTCAGAAGGTCCGGGTCGGCGGGTGCGGAGCGGCGCAGGAGGACGATCCGCAGGAGCTGGAGCTGGGTGCCCCGGAGGCGCCCGTCTCGGGCAGGGCGACGGTGTCGCGCAGCGCGGTGACGGTCAGCTCGCCGAGGTCGAGGTCGTCGAGGGCGAGGACGTCCTCGAAGTGGTCCGACATGTGGTCTCCCGGATGTTCGAGATGAATTGACGGATGGTCAGAACGAGTCCGCGCCGGGCAGGTTCGGCTGGGCGCAGGAGGACGAGGCCTGGCAGGAGCAGGACCCCCAGGAACCGCCGTTCTCCGGCAGGGCGACGGTGTCGCGCAGCGCGGTGACGGTCAGCTCGCTGAGGTCCAGGTCCTGGAGGTCGAGCGCCTGGCCGACGAGGCCCGGGGCGGACGTGGACGCGGACATGGCAAGGTCGGACATGTCGGACTCCTTTGGGGTGGCGGACGAGGCCGAGGTGCGCTTGTGCAGGCGTGGGGGCCGAGGGGTGTGCCGGCCCCCGGGGGTGCGGCGGCGCACGCGGATCGTCCTGACCCCGGCGTCGCACCGCCCACCGGCGACTCTAGGCCGCGGCCGGCCGCGCCGGACCCGGGCGCTCGGCACATTGGCCGGATGCCCACCTCCCCGGGCGCAACACCGGCTCCTGCCTCAGCCGCACTTGAGCGAGCCGTGACCGGCGCTCCGGTGCACCGCCCCCCATGGCGGCCGGGGCCCGCCGTCCGCTCGGGCGCGCCGGCCGATCCGCTGCGGCCGATCCGCCCCGGCCGATTCGCTGCGGTCAGTCCTGCGGGGTGAACGACTCCAGGTAGGCGGCCGCCTTCGCGGGGTCGAGGAACCACTGCTCCAGGTCGGCCGGGTCGTTGAAGGCGTTGGCGAACCGGTCGGCGACGGACGGGAGTTGACCGGCGGCGCCGAGCAGGTGCAGGACGTGCTCGGGCGGCGGCGCGAGCATCGCATTGCTCCAGACGGTGCTGGGGCGCGCGGCCTGCCAGAAGCGGTCGAAGGCGGCCCGCATGAAGTCGCGGTCGAACGGCTTGTCGCCGTGGGCGAGGATCGCGTCGAGGTAGCCGGCCGCGCACCGGGCGGCGTTGTTGGAGCCCTGGCCGGTGATCGGGTCGTTGAGGACGACGACGTCCGCGACGCCCAGCACCGCTCCGCCGCCGGGCAGTTCGCCGACCGGGTGGCGGACGGCGGGGGTGAAGCGCCCGGCGAGGGTGGCGCCGGCGTCGGTGAGTTCGATTCCGGCCCGGGCGCGGTCGTACTCCCAAGGAGTGAAGGCCTTCATCAGGTCGAGCGTCACCCGCAGGTGTTCGGCCGGGTCGCGGACCCCGTCGAAGGCGTCCGCCGGGCCGCCCGGGGCGGCCTCCCAGAGCAGGATGTCGCACGGGCCGGCCGCGGTCAGCGCCGGCATCACGAACAGTTCGCCGATGCCGGGCACCACGTTGCAGCGGACGGCGGGGAAGTCGTGCTCGGGGCGCGGGCCGAGCCCGTACACGTAGCTGGCGGCCAGCGCGCGCTGCGGCCGGTCGTACCGGGAGCGCTCGTGGTCGCGCTCGAACATCGCGGCCAGGTCGCCCTTTCCGGCCGCGACCAGGACCAGGTCGTAGGAGCCGGAGAGGTGTTCGAGGTCGCCGACGGTCACCGGGCGGACCACGACCCGGCCGCCGCGCCCGGCGAAGGTCTCCAGCCAGGCGGGCATCTTCAGCCGCTGGTCGACGGACTGCGCGGGCGCGTCCAGGCGCCCGACCCAGTCGATCACCCGCGCGGACTGCGGCCCGGCGACGGAGACTCCGAGGCCCTCGATCCGGGGTGCGGCGTCCGCCCAGAGGTCCAGGCCGAGGTCGCGTTCGGTCCGCAGTGCGGCGTCGAACATGCACTGGGTGGACAGCACCCGGCCGCTGCGGACCGCGTCCGCGTCGCGGTCGGTCATCACCGTCACGTCGTAGCCGTGGGCCTGGAGCCCCAGGGCCAGTTGGAGGCCGGCCTGCCCGGCGCCGACGATCAGAACTCTGCGCATCGTCTCCGCTTTCCTGGTTGTACGTCCCGGCCCGGTCTCAACACCCTTCCGTCCGTGGGCTGGTGAGCCCGCAGGGGGCGGTGGGCGCCGGCCGGCCGCCGGTCGCGCTGCCAGTGGCCTGGATACCAGCCATCGAGCACCGGCGTCCACGGCCCGCGCGCGCCCTGCCGGGAACGTCACCGTCCGCGGTCGGATGCCCTCGAACAAGCGATTTGAAAAATTCTTCAACTTCATACATGCTGGCGAGCCGCCGACCCCCGGCCCGACCTGAGAGGACAGCCCGCGCGCATGAGCGACCACCTCCCCCCGTGCCCGTCGTGCTCCAGCGAGTACACCTATGAGATGAACGCCCTCATGGTCTGCCCGGAGTGCGGCCACGAGTGGATGCCCGCGGCAGGCGGCGCCGCCGAACCGGCCGGCCCGGGCGAGCGGGTGATCCGGGACGCGGTCGGCAACGTGCTCAGCGACGGCGACACCGTGACCGTCGTCAAGGCCCTCAAGGTCAAGGGCAGCGTCTCCGGCATCAAGGCGGGCACCAAGGTCCGCAACATCCGTCTGGTCGACGGCGTCGACGGCCACGACATCGACTGCCGGATCGAGGGGTTCGGCGCGATGCAGCTCAAGTCGAGCGTGGTCAAGAAGGCCTGACCGGGCCCGCGCCCGGCGCGAAACGGCGGCGGCCCGTACGAGCACCTGCTCGTACGGGC
>NZ_JBHXMU010000135.1:0-2833 GCF_042720685.1 Kitasatospora sp. NPDC058492 | reverse complement strand
GTCCTCGGGTTCATCGGGCCCTCTGGGGGGGGGTACGGGGCTACGCCGGCGGGGGGCGGGCGGGGCGGGGCCGCCCGGCTGGGGGCTTCGGGGGGGGGGGGCCCGGTCAGTTGAACTGGTCCGGGTGCGGGCCGGTCCGCAGGTCGCGGTCGGTGGCGGCGATGGCGGCCATGTCCTCGTCGGTCAGCTGGAAGTCGAAGACGTCCAGGTTCTGGCGGATGCGCGCCGGGGTGACGGACTTCGGGATGACGATGTTGCCGAGCTGGAGGTGCCAGCGCAGGACCACCTGGGCGGCGGACTTGCCGGCGCGGGCGGCGATCGCGGTGATCGCCGGGTCGTCCAGGACGGCGCCCTGGGCGAGCGGGCTCCACGCCTCGGTGGCGATGCCGTGCTCGGTGTGGAAGGCGCGCAGCTCGGCCTGCTGGAGGCCGGGGTGCAGCTCGACCTGGTTCACGGCGGGCACCAACCGGCTTTCGTCCAGCAGGCGCTGGAGGTGGGCGGGCTGGAAGTTGGAGACGCCCGCGGCGCGGATGCGGCCCTCGGAGGCGAGGCGCTCGACGGCGCGCCAGGAGTCCAGGTAGAGGTCGCGGGCCGGGGTGGGCCAGTGGATCAGGTACAGGTCGAGGTACTCGAGGCCGAGCTTGGCGAGGCCGGCGTCGAAGGCGCGCAGGGTGGCGTCGTAGCCCTGGTCGGCGTTCCACAGCTTGGTGGTGACGAACAGGTCCTCGCGCGGCAGGCCGGAGGCGGCCAGGGCGCGGCCGACGCCGGTCTCGTTGCCGTAGATCGCGGCGGTGTCGATGCTGCGGTAGCCGGCCTCCAGGGCGGAGGCGACGGCGGCGGTGGTCTCGGCGTCGGGGACCTGGAAGACGCCGAAGCCGAGCTGGGGGATCTCGACGCCGTTGTTGAGCTTCACGGTGGGGACGGTGGGGTTGTTCATGGTGCGTGCTTCCATTCAGCGGGGGAGGTCGGTGAGGGTGTGGCGGACGGTCTGGGCGCTGATGAGTCCTCGGTGTGGTTCCCGGCGATGTGGTCGAGGCCCCCGGCGCCCAGGCGTCGCCCGTGGTCGGCGAGGACCTCCTGCGGTGTGCGGGTCACCGGGCGAGTTCCGCCAGCGCGGCGGTGGCGAAGGAGTGGTCCTGCTCCGGGGCGCCGCCGCCGAGGCCGATGGCGCCGACGAGCTTGCCGTCGCGGTGGATCGGGACGCCACCGGCGATGAAGAGGAGCGGCCGGTCGAGCGCGGTGGCCAGGGTGTGGAACGGTCCGTCCGGCTTGACGAGGTCGACCAGGTCGGCGGTGGGGGCGCCCAGCTGGAGGGCGGTGTACGCCTTGCGGGTGCTGGTCTCCCCGGAGATCAGCACGGCGCTGTCGTCGCGGAGGAAGGCGAGCAGGTGACCGCCCGCGTCCAGGACGGTGACGCTGACCGCGACCCCGGCCGCCTGGGCGGCGCGGCGGGCGGCGGCGACGAGGGTCTCGGCGTCGGCGGTGGTCAGCGGGGTGAGGGTGGTGCTCATGGTGGCGCTACTCCTGGAAGGAACGGGGAGAGGGGAACTGGGGAGAGGGACGGTCAGTGGTGGACGGGGACGGGAGCGGCGGTGACGACGCCCTCCCGTACGGGGGTGCGGCGCTCCAGGACGGCGGACCAGACGGCCAGCAGGAGCGCGGCTCCGGCGAGCAGCGCGCCGACCCAGTTCGGGGCGGTGTAGCCGAGGCCGACCGCGATCACCTGGCCGCCGAGCCAGGCGGCGAGGGCGTTGCCGAGGTTGAAGGCGCCGATGTTGACGGCGGAGGCCAGGGTGGGCGCGCCGTGCGCCTGGTCGAGGACCCGCTTCTGCAGTGGCGGGACGGTGGCGAAGCCGAGCGCCCCGACGAGCAGGATGGAGACCGCGGCGAGGATCTTGTTGTGCGCGGTGAGGGTGAACAGGGCCAGCACGACGGCGAGTCCGCCGAGGGAGGCGTAGAGCATCGGCATCAGCTTGCGGTCGGCGAACCTGCCGCCGAGCAGGTTGCCGAGGAACATCCCGACACCGAACAGGACCAGCAGCCAGGTGACGGCGCCGTCCGAGTAGCCGGCGACGCGGGTCATCATCGGCGCGATGTAGGTGATCGCCGCGAAGACACCGCCGAAGCCGAGGACGGTCATCGCCATGGCGAGCAGGACCTGCGGGTTGCGGAACGCCGTGAGCTCGCGGCGCAGGTGGGCGCCCTCGGGGCGGGGCAGGGCGGGAACGAGCTTGGCGATGCCGAGCAGGCCGACCACGCCGAGCGCGGCGACGCCGGCGAAGGTGACGCGCCAGCCGACGGCCTGGCCGATGAAGGTACCCAGCGGCACGCCGACGATGTTGGCGACGGTGAGGCCGGTGAACATCGTGGCGATGGCGCCGGCCTTCCTGTCGGGGGCCACGAGGTCGGCGGCGACCACCGAGCCGATGCCGAAGAACGCGCCGTGGGCGAGGGAGGTCACGATGCGACCGGCGAGCATCACTCCCATGGTCGGCGCCACGGCGGAGAGCAGGTTCCCCGCCACGAACAGGCCCATGAGGATCATGAGCATCGTCTTGCGGCCGATCCGGGTGCCGAGCACCGTCATCAGCGGGGCGCCGATGACGACGCCGATCGCGTAACCGGTGACCAGGAGCCCGGCGGAGGGGATGGACACTCCGTAGTCGCCGGCGATCTCGGGCAGCAGGCCCATGACCACGAACTCGGTCGTACCGATCCCGAAAGCCCCGATGGCCAGGGCTAGTAGTACTTCGTTAACTTAACTTGATCTTGGTCTTCGGGTCGGGCATCCTGTCGGCGTGGATTTGGGGGATATCGAGAAGCTTCGCGGCGA
>NZ_JBHXMU010000134.1:0-3039 GCF_042720685.1 Kitasatospora sp. NPDC058492 | reverse complement strand
CGGCACACCCACGGGGGGTGTGCCGGGCCGCCGGCGCCACCGGGTTCAGGGGGTGTAGCTCACCCAGCCGCTCAGGGCGGTGGTGTTCGGCGGGCAGTAGACGCGCACGTTCAGGAAGGTGGTGTACGGGCCCACGGTGCGGGTGGAGCCGTCGGAACAGCTCACGTTGACCCACCACTTGGTGGTTCCGGTGCCCGAGCAGGAGATGTTGAAGTACTGCTGGGTGCCGTCGCTCCCGAACGTGCCGGTGCTGCAGTTGATGCTCTGCAGCGCGTCCGGGGAGGCGGTCTGCGCCTGTGCTGCCGGGGCCGCGGCGAGGCCCAGCGCCGTGGCCGTGGCGAACGCCGCGAGGCCGCCCGCGATCCTGTTCCTGGTCCGGTTGTTCACAGCTGTCCGTCCTCGGGGTCGGTGGTGCGCGTGGGGACGCCGGGCGGCGGCTCGGAGAGCAGCCCGGCGCTCTGTCTGCGGTGACTTTAGGGAGCGGTCGGATCCGCGAGCATATGACGGCGGAAAATGCGTCCACCCCGGCCTGGTCAGGCCTCTTGGCCCGTCGATCACGAATTCCTGCGACGGGGCACCGCCGATGGGGCGGCCGAGGTGGTCCGCCCGCGCCCGGAACGGCCGAAAACACGCGGGCACCGGCGCACCGCCCGCACCCCCGGCATGGCACAAGTCCGTTACAGCAGTGGCGGGTTCCTCCCGCGCTATCCCTGCCCCTGGCATCATCCAAGTCCGTGCCGCCCCCGGCGCCGCCCACGGCGTGCCGGGGCGTCGGCCCGCATGGCGACCGACGTCCAGACGAGGGGGAGTCCGATGACGCTGTTCGGCAAGCCGCCGGGCCCGCAGGACGCCCGGCCGCGCGGGCGGGCCACCGCGCTGACGCTGCGGGTCGTGGCGCAGGCCCTGCTCCTGCTGCTCGGCCTGTCCGCGGTCGGCCTCGGGTTCGCACGGTTCGTCGCCGCGTACCACGAGGGGTGGGCGTATCGCGGCGCCCCGGTCTGCGGCGCTCCGGCGATCGGGCCCGGGGTGGACTGCACGCTGCGGGAGAGCGGGCGGGTGACGAAGAGGGCGATGGAGCGGGACGGCGACTCGACCTCGTACACCCTGACCGTGGCCCGCGAGAAGGCTCCGACCGGCGCCTACGACGTCGGGGAGGCGTTCTACGACGACGTGCGGACCGGCACGGTCGTGAACCTGACGGTCTGGAGGGGCCAGGTGGTCGAGGTCGACTACCAGGGGCACCGGGCCCGCAATCCGCACACCCTGTGGCTGGCCGTCCTGAAGCTGGCGCTGCTGGTCGGCGCGGGCACGGCCCTGATCGCGGGCGGCCTGCTCGGGCCGAACGTGCGCTCCTGGTGGATCCCGGCCGGGATGTCCGTACCCGTGGCGGTCACCACGCTGGTGGGTGCCGCCATGCTCCTCCTGATGGACTGGCCGCTGCCCGTGACCGTGACCCTGGCCGTCCTGGCCTGGCTGCTCGCGGTCTCCGTCATCAGCGGGATGTCCGTGGAGTAGCGGCCCGGAGCGGATCCGGAATGCCCCTCACAGGTTGTCAGGTTCTCAACATGGGAAATAGGCTGCCACCTCCCGCTCACGCCACCACCGGGGAGGCCACCCATGCCCAGCAGTACCAGGAGCCGCAGGACCAGAACCGCCGCAACCCTCCTCACCGCCGCCCTGGCCGCGGCCCTCCTCGGCGGCGCCCCCGCGCTCGCCGCACCCGCAGCCCCGCCCGGAACCACGACGGGCGCCGCCCCCACAGCCGCTCCGGCGGACGGCCGGCACCCGGTCGAGGTGTTCGGCGAGGACGGCGGCATATCCCGGGCCCTCGTCCCCGGCGGCTCCCCGTACACGGCCGGCCCCCGCATCCAGGGCGTGGCCCCGATGCAGGACGACGGCGACGTCACCGCGCTGGTGCGCAACGGCGATCCGGCCGCCAAGCTCGACGTGGTGGTCATCGGGGACGGCTACGCGGCGCAGGAACAGGAGAAGTTCCGCAGCGACGCGGCCGAGAAGTGGCGCGAGATCACCGCCGTCGAGCCGTACGCCACCTACCGCAACCTGTTCAACGTCTGGGCGGTGTCGGCTGTTTCGCCCGAGTCGGGCGTCTCCGGGGATCCGGACCAGACGACCGTCCGGCACACCGCGCTGGGCTCGTACTTCTGGTGCGACGGGGTGGAGCGGCTGCTCTGCGTGGACGAGAAGGCGGTCGAGCGCTACGCGGCCAAGGCCCCGCAGGCGGACCTGGTGATCGTGGTGGCCAACAGCACCAAGTACGGCGGCGCGGGCTACAACGACGTGAAGTCCTCGCTCGGCTACGAGGGCATCGCCACCGTGGCGGGCGGCAACGCGAAGTCCGGGCAGATCGCGGTGCACGAGACCGGGCACTCGCTGGGCAAGCTCGCCGACGAGTACGCGTACGACGGCCAGGGCACCTACCAGGGCGCGGAGCCGGCCGAGGCCAACATCAGTACGCTGACCGCCGACCGGATGCGCGCCCAGGGCACCAAGTGGTCCCGCTGGCTCGGCCGGACGTCCCCCGACGGCGGGACGGTCGGCGCGTACGAGGGCGGCGGCTACTACCCGACGGGGCTGTACCGGCCGACCGAGAACTCGATCATGCGCTCGCTCGGGCGGGAGTTCAACCTGCCCGGACGGGAGGCGATGATCGCCGGCTTCTACCGCCACGCCACCCCGCTGACGAGTCCCGTCTCCACCGACACCTGGCTCACCTCCGCCAGCCGCCTCACCGTCGACCTGCCCGTCCCGGGCACCCGGCTGCGCTGGTTCCTGGACGGACGCGAGCTGCCCGGGCAGCGCGGGCGCACCGCCCCCGACCTCGCCGCCCTCCGCCCGGGCGGCCCCCGCTCCCGGCCGCACCTGCTGACGGCCGTCGCCACCGACCCCACCCCGGCGGTGGCCGACCCGGCGCTGCGCGAGCACTTGACCGGGAGCCTGTCCTGGCTGGTGACGTTCTAAGCGCGTCGACGCGGCGCGCCGGCCGGCACGGCGACGGCCCCGGGCCCGGCAGCGTGATGC
>NZ_JBHXMU010000133.1:0-3637 GCF_042720685.1 Kitasatospora sp. NPDC058492 | reverse complement strand
ACCCCGGTGACGGCGACCAGCAACACCGTGACCATCGTGGCCTGCACCCCCTGCGAGGACCAGGACCACGGCGGCTGCGACGGCAACAACTCCGGCGGCCACGGCGGCTGGGGCGACCACCACCCCGGCCCCGGCCAGTGGGACAACCACCCCAACGGAGGGATCGCCCTCGCCCTCACCCACGCCGGTGCCCAGGTGCAGACCGCAGGCGTCGCCGGCGGCTTGCTCCTGGGCCTGGGGGCGCTCCTGACCGGATTCTCCAGCACCCGCAGGCGCCAGGGGAACGGCACCAGGTAGGCCCGGAACACGGCACCGGCTAGGCGAACCCACGACTGAACACCGGATGTCGACGGAACACGCGGCCCGGGAACCTCCAGGTTCCCGGGCCGCACCACCGCCCGCGACGGACACCCGGACCACGCAGCCACAGCCGTCCCGCCCCGGTCAGGGCGCGGCGGCTCCCGGACCGGCTCGGTCCAGCACGGCTTTGTCGGCCTCCGGGCCGCCACGCACCACCACCGGACATCGACACTGACGAAATTCAGCCGGCTCCGATCTTCTGCGGCTGCTCGTCAGCCGTACCCCGACGTTCTGGGTGCCGGGCGCGTTGGATGAGGTGGTCCAGTCCCGGGGCGCTCTCACGCAGCCCGGTGGTGAGGTCGGCCTGCGGACGCTTCGGGGCGGCACCGACACCCGGGCCATCAAGCCCAACGCCGGACTCACTGGATTCAGGGCGCGCCCGGCGCTGATCGGCGTGGACATGAGCGTCGGCCCCGGCCGACGGTGTGTCTCCTCGCCGAGCAGCGTCTCCACGTCACCACCCGGGGCTGTGCAACGATCGGTCAACGACCTGAGACCCCACCCGGATAGGGCAGAGATTGTTCCGTCCACGAGAGCGCAGGGGCTCGGCGGGCACTGCGCACGACCGGCGCCGTTGCCGGGGCTCCCGGCCTGGCGGGTCACGCCGCGGACGGATGCGAGGTCCGTCCTCATCGATATCGTCCCGTGTCACCCGCCACCAGGATGTCCCACAGCGGGTCCGGCTGGCCGGGCACCGTCTTGCCCATCACCCGCCACGCGGCGGCCAGTTCCGCGTAGATCGGTTCGCCGGGAGGCGCCAGGGCCGTTTCGGCCGCCGGCTGCGCGCCGACGGTGATCATCTTCCCGGTCACGTCGTACCGGCCGGGTACCGGCCCGGGGCGGTGACGGCCAGCTGCCGGCATCACTGTGCTCACCTGCGTTTCAACGAGCAGGCCAGGGCGGGTACGCGCGGGACCGCCGGGAGCGGTTAAGGGGCCGGGCGAGGGTCTGTGGCGTCGGCAGAGCTTGTAGGGAAGTGGACCTCATCGATGCGGGATCGACGAGCTTCCGGCCTGAGAACGGCCTGTGCCTGCGCCCGGTTCAGCTGGGATCAGCAGCCGAAGCATCCGACCCGTCAGGGGTCGTCCTCGGGGCCCAGGCGCACCGAGCCCAGCGGGCCGGTGGTCCCGCCGAGAGCTCCGATACCCGGCGGCCCCGGACGGCGACCGCCACGCGGCCGGGCCTCGCGCTTGCGGGGCCCGGCCCGCATGGTGTGGGGATCCTCGGCTGCCCCGGAGGAGGACCGCAGGGCTGCTGGGGCAAGGCAGGCAGCATGAACGCCAAGCTCAGCTGCAGGTACCGTTGCCGTTGGCGTCCAGGTGGCAGGTGAGAGTCGCCGCGCCCTCGACAATCGAGAGTCCGCCTGGGCCGGTCTCGATGTCGGACGTCGTGACGATGACCTGCTCGCCATCGCGTACCGTGCCGAGGCTGTGGAGCGGGATGTGGACGCTCTGGTTTCCTCCGGTGCCCTCCACCGTGGCGGTTCCCAATCCCAAGTCCACGCCCCCGGCCGCAGCGTCCGCTTCCAAGAACTCCTCGTCGCCGCTCTGGTCGCCGGTGATGAGGTCGGTGACCTCGTTGAGAGTGAATTTGCCGACCATGATGCTGGTAGGGGTGACGCCGGTGGCGGCATTGGCTGTCGGTGCCGCGACAAGTACACCCGTGAGGGCGAGCACGGGCACGCCGACCAGGGCGGCTATACGAATGCTGTTCATGACGATCTCCTTCGCTGTCGATGCCCCTGACGAAGTCCGAGGCGGCCCCCACGCGCTTCCCCACCGAGGGGTTTTATGCCGTGCACAGGGAGGTTCACCGGATTGCCGCTGGAGCCGGAGGCGGTGATGGTCCCGGAGGCTTTGGTACCGGCCGGTCGGCAGATGCGGTCAACCGGCCAGTGCCAGCAGCCCGACGTGCTCCGCCACCCCGGCGCCGCACGTGTCGGCGACGGCGGCCGCCCCGGGGGGTGCGGCCACCACGCTCGGGGTGAGGGCGGCCGCTGCGGCGGCATACACGACGATGGCCGGACACCACAACTGACTGGGCATCACAACTCGCCCACGTAGGGGGGTCCCGCTCCTGATGCGGGCTGCGCCTGCGGGATGTCCGCCTGCCGGCACTGCCGGGCCGGGGCGGACAGGCCCAGACTCACACCCCGTACTGGACGCCGCACTCCAATCGTGCCGAACGGGTGAGGGCCCATCCGGCGCCCACGCGCGTCGCGCGCGGCCTCGGCCGTCGCCCGGCGCCGCGCGGTCTGATCTGACAGGAGGGGCCCGAAGAGCCACGGCCGGGACCGCTGCGCTTCGGCATGAGCCCCGATCAGGCGGGAAACGCTACGAGCGACGTCACCGCGGATACCAACCGGCATACGAGCCACCGTCGGGCGGGCGAGCCCGCTTCCAGGGTCGTGGGGAGCCAGGACCCGGAGTCCGCAGCAGAGCGGGAACGTGAGAGGCGGCGCCCGCCGTCACCAGGGAGGGCCAGCTCTCTCGGGCGTCGGCCGGTACAAGTAACCGAAAGTCCCGGGCCAGCGACCGGACCTGCCAGTCTTCGTGGGCACAAGGCCAGCCGTACGCGCTGACCTGCGACGAGGGAGCTGATCTTGAACAGCACGGGAACACTCCTGCTTGAGAGAGGGCATAGGCCATGCTCAGGGGATTCTGTCGGTTGACCAAGACGCCGCCGGGCTCATGACCTCGCTCATGTTCGGCGCCCTGGCCGACTGGCTCGCAGGCACCCGTGAAGCCGGACTCGGCCCGAGTGAAGCCGCAGGCACGCCTCGCTCAGCACCGGCCACGGCCGCAAGGTCATGCACGTCGCCGGCATCATCGGACACGTCGACGCGCCCAACGCGACGGTCAACGACCTCGCCGACCGCCTCGGCGACGACTTCCTTCCCGCGTTCATCTGGCTGACCGCCGGCGTCGTCGCCACCGCGGGCAAGGACAATGTCCACTGGCTCGACCAGTTCGACATCTCACTCGGAGGCTGACGCAGGGCTTCGAGGCCACCGCCAGGATATTCCGGATCTCAACACCCCTGTGGGGCCCCGGATGGAGGCCCCACAGGCGCAGTGTCGGGCCCCCGGACGGGGCCCGAGTGCGGGTGAGCGCTAGCCTGCGCCTTTCAGTTGGGTCCGGCTGAGTTGGGTTGATGGCGCAGGCGGCGCGTTGTGCCTGTGTGGGGGTGTGAGGGCATGCAGAGTGCCCGGCGCGGGGCCGGTGTCTCCAAGGTCCGGTTCGTGGGTGGGCAGGGATGGTCGTGCTGGTTCAGGTGA
>NZ_JBHXMU010000132.1:0-3668 GCF_042720685.1 Kitasatospora sp. NPDC058492 | reverse complement strand
ACGCGCCCAACACCACAACTGGCCACCACCACAACCGGCAACAGTCACCGTCACCCAGCACGACACAACCTAAAGTCACTGGCATTGGGTCTAGGCCGCCGCGCCGAAAACCGTGTTCACGACGGGGATGGCGCATGCGGTCACGATCACGCCGCCCAGCGACCAGACCAGACTCCTCTTCCCCTTCTCCGCGGAGTCGGGCCTGTTGGAGAGGTGGCCTATGCCCATCAGGCCGCCCGAGACCACCGCGGCGACGGCGCATGCGATCAGGGCGCCCCACTTCGCGTACGAGAGCAGCAGGTTCGCGCCCTTGCTGCCGTTGGTCGGGTCGGCCGGTGCCGGATTCTGGATATCGGCGAGGTAGTGAACGTCGGCAAGGTGGTGAACGGCTTGCAGGGTGAGGGACATACCGGGCTCCTGGAAGGCAGACATGCCAGCGATCCCGCGAGATCTGTGCTGGCCAGAAGGAGCCGCCCCTGCTGTCGGGCACGGGGAGGCGGATGAAACGGCCTTCACCTGGGTTCAGCACGGGGGGTCAGTGCTATTCACTCTGGCTAATTGGCCGTGAGCAAACGATAAACGCCCACGAGCCCGACGCGTCAACCAAAGTGAATGTGACTAGCCTCACCCGAACACTCTCTGTTTACGGTGGCTAATCGGCGTCACTGTGCGCAACGATGAGACCCAGTCAGATCTGAGGGGTGCTACGCGCGTCATGCCAGTCGAAGAATCCGCCGAGGCCGGGTCGATCGCGAGCCGGTTGAACCACCTGTTCGAGACGGTGCACCCTGCCGACCGGGGCCCGTACACCAACCCCGAAGTCGCCCAGGCGATCAACGCGAAGGCCGGCCACCAGGTCCTCGGGCCCACCTATCTGTGGCAGCTGCGCAAGGGCAAGCGGACCGACCCAACGCACAGTCGCCTCACGGCAATTGCCGACTTCTTTGGCGTCTCTCCGCTCTACTTCTACGAGGAGGAGATGGCGAAGCGGACCGACGAGCAGCTCCGCCTCGCGGGCGCACTGCGCAATGCGTCGATCCGGCAGATGGTGCTCGACGCGGACGGGCTCTCGGAGCGCAGCATGGCAGCCATCACCACCATGATCCAATCCGCGCGGGCGATGGAGGGCCTACCCGACCCTGGGGTCGCGCCTGAGTGACGAGCGCCACACGCCAGGCCACTCGCCAGATCATCACAAACTCACATAGTCGGCACACTCCGGGTGGCCGCTCGCATACAGTTCTGCGAGCCGGGAGGAGTGACCGGCCGACTACCGTCGCCCGCTCCATAGGACTGCCTCCCGATCAGGGAGGCATCTTTCATGAGCGCGTCGCAGCTCTGCGGCAACCGACAGCCGGTCCAGAGCACCCCTTCACAGGCACTGCGGCGAGCACTGGCGGCAGCCGCTCCACCAGCACTGGACGAAGCGCCGCCGAACCGCCCGCTTGAGGCGGTGGAAGTCCGGCCCCACATGGGCATCGCCGACGCCGTCCTCCACCTGGCATTCCCGGATCTGAGGCCCGCCGCCCTCCAGCACATCTTCGGACGCATCAGCGGCTAAGCCGCTCGCAGCAGACGCCACGGCCGCGCGACGGTCGAATCCCGCCGCCTCCTCAAGAACTTCCCGACGGTGAGGCATACCCAGAGGGATTCACTTTGGCTAACCAGTGGCACTGATCACCCTCACTCTGGTTGACCAGAGTGGGTCACATCAGCCTATGGTTCGATCAATTCCAATTAGCTGATGTGAATCGGCCGCGCGCCTCCGACGCGCCGGCCTCAGAGGTGGCACGTGAAGAAGGCAGCCCATCTGGCGCTGACAGGCGTTTTGGCGCCCTTCGGGGTGGTTCTTGGCATCGCGCTCTCCGGCGGAGGAACCGCCTCCGCTACCCCGGCCGTCTCCCCCGGCGGGTTGGGTTGCTTCAAGCCGGCGGCACCCGGGCAGGCCACTGCGGACGGACAGCAGCTGACCACCGAGCAGATCAACAACGGCCAGATCATCTATCAGGTCTCGGTCCAGCTCAAGCTGCCGCCACAGGCGGCGGTGGTCGCGATCGCGACCGCCTTGCAGGAGTCGACGCTTAGGAACCTCAGTTCCGGAGACCTGGACTCGGTCGGCCTGTTCCAGCAGCGCCCGTCGCAGGGCTGGGGCTCATCTGCACAGATCATGGACCCCGTCTACGCCGCGACCAAGTTCTACGCCGCGCTGGTGAAGGTTTCGGGATGGGAGACCCTGCCGGTCACCGTGGCCGCCCAACGAGTCCAGGCGAGCGCGTTCCCCGGCGCCTACGCGAAGTGGGAGAGCACCGCTCAGCAGCTGGTGGCCACCTACAGCGGGAACGCCACGAACTGTTCGCTCGGCAACGGCGACGGCCAGACGACGACCGAGGCCACCAGCCTCCCGGCCGGCTTCTCCCTCCCGGCCGGAACGCCCGTCCAGATCGTGACCGCGATCAAGTTCGGCATCTCTAAGCTCGGGATGCCCTACCAGTGGGGCGGCACCGGCGATCCGAGTTACGACTGCTCCGGCCTGATGCTCCGCGCGTACGAGGCCGCCGGCATCAAAATCAGCAGGACGACTTTCGAGCAGGTCTTCGACGGGATACCGGTCTACGCCGCATCGCAGCTCAAGCCGGGCGACCTCATCTTCCTGGCCGGAAGCGACGGCACGCCGACCTCGCCCGGTCATGTCGGGATGTACCTCGGGTCGAACCTCGTCCTGGACGCGCCACGCACAGGCAAGAACATCCAGATCACCACCTTCACCGGCGGATACTGGGACAAGCAGGCGGTCGCCTTCCGGCGGATCGTTCCCTCGTAGCTTCTGGTTGATCTTGTCCTGGCCCGGCAGCACTACCGCCCCAACGTAAGCAGGGAACATGATCCAACATTCGTGGAGCCGGACGGTCCGCGAACTCTCCGAGCGGACGGAACTCGCGCGCAGTGCCGCGTCCAGGGTGGAAGCCGCTCGCGACCGGCTCCCCGGTGACCACGCTCAGGACGAGCTCGACAGCCGAGAGCAGCTGTTCTCCGCCGTCGCGCTCAGCCGGGCACGGGACGCCGCTCTGCTCAAGGCCGCCCGGTTCGCCCTCCGCCGCCGTGCCGCCGGCCGACCCGCACCGCTGTGGCTCCCGCACGGGCGGGTTCTGCCCGGAGCAGCTGCCCCTCACTGGTGGCGAAGCGCCGCCGTCTTCCGGGACGACGCCGGGATCTGGCGGGTGATCCCGCAGCCAGGCCCCGAGCGACTCGTCGGACTTCCGGAAGACGACACGCTGGTCCTGGAGGTGGCCGAGCAGGCGCGACTCCTGCGCGCCAGCCTGCTCGGGCACCAGAACCGTGACGCCTACTACGAGGTGTTCAAGCCGGACGGCCAGCGCGGGCAGGGCATTTCGGTCCCGCCCATCACCGTGCTGAGCAGCAAGACCAGCCGGAAGGTGCAGACGTGGCTGCACCCCAACCTCGGGATGCGGGTACAGGCCGATCTGGAGGAGGAGTTCCAGCAGGCCAACCTTGACCGCCACGCGGTCTGGGAGCGGTCCAGGGCCTACAGCGCCGCGGTGGTGAAGCTGCTGGGCCGCGTTGGCTGACCTGGCCGACGGCAACCTCGGCCAATGGCTCGGCTCACGTACACAGGCAGAAGGCCGGGGGCCTCACCGTTCCTGGTGAGG
>NZ_JBHXMU010000131.1:0-3978 GCF_042720685.1 Kitasatospora sp. NPDC058492 | reverse complement strand
CCCCGGAGCGTGGGCTCCGGGGACCGCCGCCGTTCTGCGCCCGTCCGTCGTCCGTCCGTCGTCCGTCCGGCTCGTGGGCGAGGGGCGGGCGACGGAGCGATCCGCAGCCGAACGGATGAACCTCCGCCACCGCCAGGCCCGCCGAGCCCGCGCCTGCCGCACCGGCACGGTAAGACAAGCCGGGCCCCTCCGCGGTGACACCGGTGTGATCGTTCCTGGCGCCGCCCACAGCCGAAGGAAGTAAGAGATGCGCGAAACGAAGCCCAAGGCCCGAGCGGGTGCCGCCGTCGGCATCGCACTGCTCGCCCTCACCGCCCTGTCCGGCTGCCGCCAGCCCCACAACGGCGGCAGCCAGGACGTGCAGGCCGCTACGGCTGCGCCCTCCGGGGACGCTGCGAGCAGCGGTGAGATCGCCGTGCTGGAGCAGCCGACGCTGCCGCCGCCGTCGTCCGTCGCCAACGACCAGGAGAAGCGCAAGCAGGTCGCCATCGGCACCTGCGAGGCGACCAAGGACGGCTGGCGCGCGGCCGGCACCGCGGTGAACCCCGGTGGCCGGGACGCGGATTACCGGATCGTCGTCTACTTCACCTCGGCGAAGGCCACGGTGCTCGCCCTCGGCGACACGGCGGTGAACGTCAAGGCGGGGCAGAGCGGCGCGTGGGAGGTGCTGCAGGCGTTCCACGCCCCGCAGGGGACCCTGTGTGTCCTGCGGGGCGTCAGCTGAGCGTCCGCCGCCGGGCGGTCTAGCGCGGCGGGGGCCGGTTCTCGTCGCAGGTGGCGCGCTGGCCGTGGAGGAGGAGGGGGACGGCGCGGTTGGCGAGGGCTTCGGCGGCGCGGGCCGCTTGGGCGGGGGCCATGACGTCCGGGAGTTCGTGGGCGGGGACGAAGCGGGCGCCGAACAGTCCGCTGCGGTGTCGGGGCGGGACGGTGAGGTGGGCGGCGGCGTGCTCGGTGACGGTGCCGCCGTCGAAGACGAGGTTGAGGCGCTCCAGGTAACGGTCGGCGGGGGTGAAGTCGACCGCCAGGACGTCGGCGAGGCGCAGGTTGAGGCCGGTCTCGGCGTGGAGGTTGCGGGCGGCGGCGAGGTGGGGCGGCTCGTTGGGCTGGGCGGCGCCGCCGGGGAGGATGAGGCCGTCCATGTAGTCGGGGTCGACGAGCAGGACGTCGCCGCGCGGGTTGCGGACGAGGACGAGGCAGCCGAGCCGGCACACCGGCGGCCTGGCGAGCAAGCGGGGGTCGCGCATCGGGGGGTTCACTTCCTGAGGGCGGCAAGGAGTACGAGGGAGAAGCCCGCCCACCACAGCAGGCGGACCAGGAGTTCAGCCGTCACGCGTCAGGCGCTCGTAGCGCAGCCCCTTGCGGAGCAGGTCGACGACCCGCAGCAGTTCGGACGGACGGGCGCAGCCGAGGCCGACGAGGTAGCAGCCGGTCCTGCGGCCGTGCTCCCAATCCACCTCCACCGACGGCAACTTCACCCCGCCCAGGGCGAGGACGGTCGTCAGGTCGTCCAGGACGTCGGCCGCCTGCCGCCGCTGGTCGACCGTGGCGCGGTAGACCTTCTCCCCCATCACGCCCCCACCTGCCGCCGAACCTCGAACCCCCGCCACGCACTGAAGGCGGCGGAGAACGAGGAGAAGGAAGCCAGCCCACCCGAGGTACCGCTGCGCAGCCACTCCCCCGTCGTCTCGTTCCGCACCCGGTAACACCGGCCCTCCGGGTCCCACCGCACCCCGTAGCCGTGCAACCGGGGCACCTGGACATCACCCATGGGAGTAACCTTCCGCGATCAGAGTTTCACGTTCTGTGCACATGGTGGCTCTGTGTCGCCTAGCATCGGAAGTGGCAGACGACTTGACCTCGGTGGCCTGGAGAGTTGGAGCAGCCATGGTGAACATCAAGGAAATTGACCCGCAGTCATCCCCCTGGGCCCCGTTCGGGGTCCAACTCCGCAGGTCACGCAGGGCGATGGGCCTCAAGCAGGAACAGCTCGCGCGCAAGATCGGAGTCCACCCGTCCTACGTCTCGTTCGTCGAACTTGCGCAGCGACCGCCGAGTGAGAAGTTTGCTACCAAGGCCGACGAGGTCCTGCAGACCGGCGGGACCCTGCTGCTGATGTACTGGCAGCTCAAGCACACTGCCCTGGTCCCGGGCTTCCCCGAGTACGCCAACTACGAGTCGACCGCGGAGCAGATCAAGCTCTTCGAGATCAACGTCATCCATGGCCTTCTGCAGACCAAGGCATACGCCACTGCTTGGGAGCAGGGGAATATCAGGCGAGGCACAGCCACCCCGGAGCAAGCCGAAGAACGCATCAACTACCTCCTCACCCGGCAGCAAACCCTGCACCGAACGCCTCCGCCGATTCTGCACGCGGTGCTGGACGAAAGCTGTCTCAGGAGGACCATCGGCGGCCGAGACGTCATGATCGAGCAACTACTCCACCTTGAAAGACTGGCCAGTCAACCCAGGATCTTCATCCAGGTGGCTCCCTACTCTCTTGGCGAGAGCAGGCCGTTCACTCGCGTAGTAACCATACTGATGCTGCCGACACGCAAAATGATCGCCTACAGCGAGACCGAGCAGCGCGGCTACCTCGACCGCGATACCGAGTCGATCGCAGCCCTGCTCAGGGACTACGATCAACTGCTGGCCGGGGCCAAGAATCAGGCCGACTCAGTAGCTATGATCCGCTCGGTACGGAGGGACCTTGAATGGACGTCAAACTGACTCGCGCTTCCTGGCGCAAGAGCTCCTATAGCGGCAGTGGCGGTCAGTGCGTCGAGGTCGCCGACGGCTTCACCGACCTCATGCCCGTCCGCGACTCCAAGGACCCCGAGGGCCCGTCTCTCCTCTTTTCCTCCTCCGCCTGGCAGGCCTTCGTCACCGCCACCCGTACCGGCGAGTTCGACGCCAACTAGGCCTATCTGACGCCGGAGTGGGAAGTCATCCCCATCGACTTCCCACTCCACCCGCAGGAGGCAACCGCGATGGCAACCACCTGGCGCAAAAGCAGCTACAGCGGCGGGCAGAACGGCTGCGTCGAGGTCGCCGACGGCCTCACCGGCGTGCAGCCCGTCCGGGACTCCAAAGACCCCGACGGACCCGTCCTCCTTTTCCCCTCCCCCGCCTGGCAGGCCTTCGTCACCGCCGTCCGCGCCGGCGAGTTCGACGCCCGGTAGCAGCAACTCCCGGCCCCGCCAACCCGATCCATGAGCGGCGGGGCCTTCTCAACCCCTCCGCCCGGTTCAACCCGCCGCCGCGACCTCAGGGGGTGATGAACGGATGATCTGGCCCAACACCGTGCGGGCGAACGTCAAGACCGGGCACGACCGGGAGGTGTTCGCCGTCTACCCGTACCGCTCGGCCTGCCCGCAGTCGGTCTGGGCGCAGCTGATCGCCGAGGCCCGGTCCGACATCTTCCTCGCCGGCTACACCAACTACTTCGTGTGGCTGGAGCAGCCCGCCCTGCTTCAGACTCTGCGGCGCAAGGCCGAGAGCGGCTGCCGGGTCCGGTTTCTCCTCGGGGATCCGGACTCCGACACGACGCGTCAGCGCGAGCAGATCGAGGGCGTGGCGCTCACGGTGTCCACCAGGATCAGGGTCACCCTGGAGAACCTGGCCAAGCTCTCCGGTACCGAGGGCTTCGAGGCCCGGTTCAGCGCTCCGGACGACGGTCCGAACCATGTCGGCCTCTCCGTCTTCCGCTTCGACGAGCACGCCCTCGTCACGCCTCACCTCGCCCGCGCCGTCGGCCACGACTCGCCACTGATGCACCTGCGGCGCAGCGGGGAGAACGGCATGTTCGACCGCTTCGCCGAACACGTCGAAGAACTCTGGTCCCGGGGCGGCGACATCCGGACCGGCCCGCACTGACACCTGCGCCTAATACTGCAACCGCATCTGGGCGTGACTGTGGGTGTAGGTGTTCGTTGTCTTGACTGTGTGCCTATGGGTTGACGGTTGAGCAGGTTGAGTCGT
>NZ_JBHXMU010000130.1:0-4532 GCF_042720685.1 Kitasatospora sp. NPDC058492 | reverse complement strand
ACTGGTCACACTTCCGACGACGAAGCCAAGCCCGCGCCCGCAACTCCCACTACAAACGCCGAGGACACACCCCCCAGATGCGGTTGCAGTATTAGGACCCGTCCGGCGGATCCTGCCCGGCGCCCACGCCGGTTGATCATCCGATCCGCCTTCGGTACCGTCCCGTGGGGCCCTCCCTGCGGGACGGCACCCGTCCGGGGAGGGGAGATTCATGCAAGGGCTAGACGCAGCAAGGCCGTTCACATCCCGGCCGGCGCGACGCGCGGCCGCACTGGCTGCGGCCGCGACCGCCGCCGTCGCCCTGGTGGCCGGCTGCGCGGCCGGGGACCCGGATCCGGACCCGAGGGCGTACCCGGGCAGCCCGAAGGGGCAGACCCTCGAAAAGGTGACGAAGGCGTTCGGGCTGGACCTGCCCGCGTGCGACCTTCAGGACGTCGGGTTCCACGGATCCGCGAAGTACCCCGGAGAGGCCCTGAACCTGAGCTTCCGGGCCCCGAAGGACTGCGTGGACCGCTTCCTCGCCGACCACTCGGTGGACCTGGCCCGCCCCGTCCACTGGAGCCCCGGACAGGGGGCCGGGACGGGCTTCGACTCCGACACCGAGACCCGGACCTTCGGCTGGTCCTTCGACAAGAACGTGACCTACGACCTCTTCGTCGACTTCACGACCTCCACCGGAAGCCGCTTCAGCGCGCTGGCCGACCCCGGACAGACCGAGCGGACGGTGTACCTGGAGGCGCGCCACCTCGGCGGTTCCTGACCCCGGAGGCCCGCGCCGCCCTCAGCCCGACCTCAGCCCGACCGCCGAGCCCCGCCGGGCGCCACTCCGGGGCCGTGCCCGTTCAGACGTCCGCCGGCCCGCGGCGTCGGATCAGCGGCAGGTAGACCTCGTCCACGATCTCGACCAGGACGTCGTCGGGCGCGGTCGGCACGCCCCGCACCACGAACTCGTTGCGCAGCAGCACCACCGCCACCGTGGCCACCCTGGGGTGGAGCGCCCCTGGGGCCGCTTCACCACGGGCGACCGCGCGCCCCAGGATGGTGAGCCAGGGTGCGGCCGCGGCCTCGCCGGACTGGTCCTGGAGCTGCGCCAGGAACTCCGCCGCGCCACCGGCGGCGGCCAGGAGTTCGCGCAGGATCGCGCCGAGCGGGGAGCTCCAGTGCCGGTTCGCCTGGCGGAGCAACTCCAGGGCGTCCCCGCGTAGTTCACCGGTGTCGGGGGGCACGGCGGCGGTGGCCAGCTCCTTGTAGGCGGCGATACCGAGGGCCAGGCGGTTGGGCCAGCGGCGGTAGAGGGCGTTCTTGTTGGTGCCGGCGCGGGCGGCCACCTTGTCCATGGTCAGCCCGGCGAATCCGGACTCGGTGAGCTCCGCCACCGCCGCCTGGAGGATCGCCTCCTCCAGCGCCGCCCCGCGCCGCCGTGTCTGCCCGGCCATGGCCCTCGTCCCGTCCGATCCCGTCGCCGGTACCGCCGTCGATACCCCCGTCGATACCGCTCCCTACCCTCCCATCCTTCTTGTCTTCTCCGACCCGCGCCAACTAGGGTACTGGCCGTACCGTATTTGCCGCTCCCCGCCCACCCCCAGGAAGGCAGGACATCGTGCGCGCCAAAGGCATCAGCTACGACACCGGATTCGTCAGGAACGGGTCGTACTCCCGCAGCCGGTTCGACCCGAAGGAGGTCGAACGCGAACTGCGCATCATCCGCGACGACCTGCACTGCAACGCGGTCCGCATCATGGGCGGCGACCCCGACCGGATCGAACTCGCCGCCGGACTCGCCGCCGACCTCGGACTGGAGGTCTGGTACTCCCCGTACCCGCTGGAACTCACCGCCGACGAGCTGCTGGCCCTGTTCGCCGACTGCGCCGAGCGCGCGGAACGGCTGCGGCGGCGCGGGGCCGAGGTGGTGTTCGTCACCGGAGCCGAACTCAGCCTGATGAACCCGGGATTCCTGCCCGGCGACACCACGGACGACCGCATCGCCCTGCTCAGCCGACCCGAGCTCGTCCGCGAACACCTCGGACCGGTCAGCGGCCGGGTCAACGCGTTCCTCGACCAGGCCGTGGCCACCGTCCGCGGACACTTCGGCGGACGCATCACCTACGCCGCCGTACCGCTGGAGCGCGTCGACTGGACGCCCTTCGACCTCATCTCCCTCGACCTCTACCGCTCCGCAGAGACCGCCGACCGGTTCGCCGACGGCGTCCACGAGCTGGCCGCGCAGGGAAAGCCCGTCGCCATCACCGAGTTCGGCTCCGCCGGCTACCGCGGCGCGGGCGACCGGGGCGCGCTCGGCCTGGACATCGTCGAGTACGACGCCGAGGGCCCCGTCCGACTGAAGGCCGCGTACGAGCGCGACGAGGCCGGCCAGGCCGCCTACCTGCGCGAACTGCTGGAGGCCTTCGACGCCGGCGGCATCGACGCCACCTTCGTCTTCACCTTCGCCCTGTACGACCACGTACACCGCCCCGACGCCGACCCCCGCGACGACCTCGACCTCGCCAGCTACGGCATCGTCAAGGTCTACGAGGACCGCCCCGGCACCACCTACCCCGACCTCCCCTGGGACCCCAAGGCCGCCTTCACCACCCTCGCCACCTACCACCACACCCACTGACCAGGCACCGCCCGGCGCCGCCTCAGAAAAATATGCAGACCGGTCTACTGATTCACACCCTTGCGCGCCAACCACCCACCACCCACCGCACCTCGCACCTCGCACCTCGCGCAGGAAGTCGGCCGGCCCGACTTCCTGCGCGACACCCATCCAGCACGGGACCGAATATGACGACCGGTCTACATAGTCGGGCTCGCGGCAAGCATGAACACCCCCGGCCGCACACAGGAAGTCGACCTGGCCGACTTCCTGCGCAGCGTCCCAGCCGGACGGGGCGTGCAGAATCTGGCGACCGGTCTACATAGTTGCGTGCGCGGCGAGCGGCACCTCCGCCTCCGGTGCGCACAGGAAGTCGGCCTGATCGACTTCCTGTGCGGAATCCACCGTGCGCAGCGCAGAATATGACGGTCGGTCTACATATTTGGCCGACGGCAGGCGTGAGCGCCCTCCCCCACGCGCAGGAAGTCGGCCTGGCCGACTTCCTGCGCCGCGCCCCCCAGGCTGGCGGGCTGGGGGGGCAAGGAATATGACGGTCGGTCTACATAATTCCCCGAAGTGGAAACGGCGGCGTGTGGCGTCCGGTGGGCGGGGGGCTAGTCGGCGAAGCGGGCTGACAGGTGGGGGAGGAGGGTGGGGAGGTCTTCGTCCTCCCAGGGGTCGCCGGTCGGGGGGCCGGAGGTGATGCCGTTGGAGGGGAGGTCGGCGCCGGTGAGTTGGCGGTAGGCATGGGTGGCCGCGTAGGCGAGGTCTTCGGCCTCCAGTTCCTCCTGGTCGGGGGTGAGGAGTTCGGCGAGGCTGTCCGGGGCGGCGAGGGCCTGTTCGAAGAGGGTTCGGCCGGCGCCTATCAGCCAGTCGCGGAAGTAGTCGAAGCCGTCGTCGCTGCAGCCGCCGTTGACGAGGTAGCCCGCGCCCCAGAGCAGCCAGGTGCAGGAGCGGGCCTTCTGCTGCGCGTAGTGCCGGTCGAAGTCCGCGATCTGATCGGGTGCCAGGCCGGCGAGGTGCTCGGTGAGCGCGTCGGCGTGTTCGCTCTCGTCGGCGGCGCCGGCGCGGGTGTCGTCGATGATCTGCCAGAAGGTGTCGAGATCCATGCCCGTCACCTTGGCAGGTGGGGCTGACACTCTCTCGCGCAAGCGGCAGAACGGTTTCAGTGGTTTCAACGGTTTCAGCAGCTTCAGCGGTTTCAGCGGGGCGTCTGGGTGCGGAAGCTGTGGCCGAGCTCGGGGCCGGGTCCGTAGTAGTGGCGGAAGTTGTAGATCAGCGGGCTCCAGCGGGCCGGGTCGACGTGCTGGGAGCCGGGGACGACGATGCATCGACGGTAGGGCGGGGATCCTTCGGTGCGGGCCGAAGGATCCCCGCCGACCGGTCAGACCATCACGTGGCCGGGGGCCGACGGCCGCAGGGCACCACGCGAGGGGCCGCGATGGGGCCGCGATGGGGCCAGGTGGCCGACACCCAGCGGTCGCAAGGGGTTCGGGTCCGGATGGCGGCCCGAGCCAACCCATGTCACGTTACTCAAAGTGTTCACAAAAACACCTCGCGTTATCTCGATACTGCGGCGTGGCGCCTTGCGGTGACCACGCCCGACTGGAACGGAGACGGTATGGCAGGGATCAGACGCGGCCGGTCGCGCGGCAGGCTCGCCGCGGCGATCGGACTGGCGGTCATCGGCGTGACGGCGGGTTGGGGAGGAGGTTCGGCACAAGCCTTCCCGGCGCAGGAGACGGCATCCGTCAGACCTGCCGTCGCCTCACCTGCGGACGGCACGGACGGCGCGGACCGCGCGAACGGTGCGAACGGCGCAGACGGGAAGTCAGGACCCCGGGCGTTGACCTGTCCGCCGGTGCCGTTGTGGGTGAACACCGGCGGTGGCGGTGACCAGCTGTACTCGTACAGTCCGACCGGTACGCAGTTG
>NZ_JBHXMU010000129.1:0-4924 GCF_042720685.1 Kitasatospora sp. NPDC058492 | reverse complement strand
ACTGGTCACACTTCCGACGACGAAGCCAAGCCCGCGCCCGCAACTCCCACTACAAACGCCGAGGACACACCCCCCAGATGCGGTTGCAGTATTAACAGCTGGGGGTGTCCTGTGCCAGGAAACCTGGACCGGCGGCGGTTTGTGACAGTGAAGATGGACCACCGCAGTCGAGACGTCTCCTGGCACGCTGGTGACATGAAAGATTTCCAAGATCGAGAGCCGATTGATTCGCTCGTTGCCGCGGACTCTCCCTCATGGAGTGTCAGGGCCGCTGCAGGGCGTCGGCTGGCGGCAGTACCTCAGATCGAGGACGTCGCCGATGTCCTTCACCGCCTCTTGCTCGACGCTCAAGACACCGCAGTGACCTCGGAGACAGCCGTGGCCCTGTTGGCACGTGAGGACCTACCGGGTCTACGCGCCGTGCTCGCCGCCCGAGCCAACGCGACCGACCAGGGAACCGCTGACCAGCTCAGCGCGGAACTTGACTGTGACCCGCGCTGGATGACCGGCAACGGCCTGGCCGAGCTCATCCGGCAACTCAAGACGCTGACGTCGGACGCAGATTCAGGGGTTCGCGACGAGGCCCGACGGCGACTTTCACTCCTACGACAGGACAACTGACCTGCGGTGGTCCATCTCCACCGGCGCAAACCGCCGTCGGTCCACCTTCGGTGACGCGCGGTCCAGGTTCCCTGGCACAGGTCAGGGGACGTTCAAAGGTACGCAGCTGAGGAGCGAAGGCCGTACGTCGACACTGGGCCTGATGACGGCGCCGACGCCACCTCACCGTGTGCGCACTCACTGGCTTCCCTGTCTCCGCGCTCCGGTCCGGACCGGGCCGGTGTGGATCGTGTCCGTGTCGATGGCGTGGGGGAGCACGGCGTCGGCGGGTTCGGTGATGCCGATTTCTGTGAGGCCCGCCGTCCCTGCCGACCCCGTCGGTTCCGCCGGGACCGGAAATTCTTCGGTGCGCTCCCGCCCGGGTAACCTCGTTCAGACCTCCAGGACAGGAGAATTTCCTGTCCCGCATGTCGGCGCCGACACCGCAGGAGGTTGTGCGGGGACGGCCGGCCCGGCTGCTGCTCCGTTCGGCGCCGTGGTCGCTGCCGGGCACGGAGACTGCTCGGACCTCGTCTTCCATCGGCAGTCACTCCGTGATGTCCTTGTCGGCGTTCCCTGTGCTCCCTGTGCTCCCTGTGCTCCCTGCGCGCCTGTGGGCTGCTGCGCCCTGCCGGGCTGTTCGCAGGCGCTGGTGGCGACGGCGGTCGCGCCACCATTCCAGCCGGTCGTGTGAGGACTGGGGGAGGACGGCGTTGAGTACGGTCCAGGCCCCGGCTGGTGCGGCAAGGAGTAGGATCGCCCACCAAGGGGTGTGGTTGTGGAGCAGGAGGACCGGTGAGATGACACCGACAGTCCTGGCCAGGGGCAGGGTTCGGTTGCGTTTGTCCACCTGAAGCCTCTCTCCTCAACGCCGGCGGGGGCTGTTCATCCCGCGTGTGACAGCGTTCCTTCACCGAGTCGGGGGCGATGCCCTATCGGCCAGTTGCGTGCCGGGTGGAGAGGTCTCCTCCGCCGGGGTGGAGAGGGACGGAGGGATCGTCCGCTGCCCGAATCCATCGACGAAGGGGTTGTCGATGCTGAGAAACTACTCGGTGAGGTCGCTGGCGAGGAACTCGCCAGCCAGCCTGCCGCCGATCGTCTCGGCGGTGCCCACCGCCCTGGGGCTGTGTCTCGGGGCGCCGCATCGGCTGGGTTGACCACCTGTTAGCGTGCGCGAGTGACTCCTCCCCGGCGTAAACGCCGGGGCTTCTCGTCAACCCTGGCGGGCGTCGCGACGGGCCAGCCCGGCCCGTAGAACGTTGATGGCTCCTACCGTGTCGGCGTGCGCGCGGTGGCCGCAGGCGACGCAGTGGAACTTCTCCTGAGTGGGCCGGTTCTCCTTCGCGGTGTGCCCGCATTCAGGGCACTCGCGGGAGGTGTTGCGGGGGTCCACGGCGATGACTTCCCGTCCGGCGCTTTCAGCCTTGGCGTGCAGGATCGTCAGGAACACCCCCCCAGCCGGCATCCGAGATCGAGCGGTTGAGTCCGGCCTTGGCCGCGGCGCCGTTGGGCAGGAAGACGCCGGGTTGGTCGGGGTCGGGCTTCGGCACGGGGGCCGCGAGCATGTTGCGGATCTTCAGGTCCTCGTGCGCGATGAAGTCGTGCTCACGGACCAGCCCGAGGGCGGCCTTGTGGGCGTGGTCGAGCCGTTGGCGGCGCACGTCCGTCGAGGTACTCGCGCGTCCCCGGCCTGACCTCGTCCATTCCCGCCCCTTCCTTCTCGCTCCTGTGGCGCCTGTTGCCCCGGACGATACGCACCGCCGCAGACAACCCCCGGTGCCGCGGTCCGCCCGGTGCGCCCGGCCCGCCCGGCGCGTCCGGTTCTGACCGGGCCTCAGGGCCGTAGGTGTGCAGGCCGGTTACGGGGAGGCTTCCGAAACGAGAACCGTTTCCAAAAACCCCGCCATCGATCGGTCAAGGTCTGTCGGAACGCGGCCGTAGCGACCGCCCGCTGCGCCAGGGTGGGCGCCATGAGACTCCTGAAACTTCGTTCTGCCCCGCGCGCGGGCCGAACGCCGTTCCGCGCGCTGCCGCTGATCGCGCTGGTCGTGGCCGGCGCGGTGATATCCCTCGGTACGGTCGTCCCGGCCGCGGCCGCGACCTCCCGGGTCGACCTGAACGTCCTCGTCGTCACCGACGGCAACCCGTGGGTCGAGGGCATCCACAAGCAACTGGTCTCCGAGGGTGTGCCGACCACCGTGGTCGACCTCACCAGCAGCAACCGCGCCACTCTCACGGCGTCCTTCCTCGCCGACGCGCTGGCCGACGGCACACCGCACGGCCACTTCGAGGCTGTCGTCCTGCCCAACGACGCGCCGAGCCGGCTCTCCACCGCCGAACTCTCCGCCCTCACCGGCTACGAGCAGGCCTACCACGTCCGACAGGTCGACTCCTACGTGTGGCCGGGCACCAACACCGGTCTGAACACGCCCGCGTGGACCGGTTCGCTCGACGCGACCACCGCCACCGCGTCCTCCTCCGCCCGGGCCGACGCCTTCCGCTACCTCAACGGCCCGGTGCCGTTCGAGGGCACCGCGGGCGGCAGCGGCTCGTACGGCGCGCTGGCCACGCCGGTGCCCGACAACCCGGCCACCGGCTCGCACTTCGAACCGTTCCTCACCGAGACGGTGCCCGGCACCTCGACGCAGGGCGTGCTCGCGGGCGTCTACACCAGCGGCGGCCGCCAGCAGTTGGTCCTCACCTTCGCGTACAACTACGACCAGCAGCAGTTCCGGCTGCTCGCGCACGGGATCGTCGACTGGGTGACGCGGGGCGTCCACCTGGGCTACTGGCGCAACTACTTCTCGGCACACATCGACGACCTGTTCAACGCCAACTCCCGGTGGAGCCAGAGCGGCAAGTGCACCCCGGGCGAAGGCGACTGCGCCGCCGGCGTACCGGACACCACGCCCATCCGGATGGCCGCCCCCGACGTCACCGACACGGTGAACTGGCAGCAGCAGAACGGCTACACCCTGGACTTCCTGTTCAACGCCGGCCCGGGTGTCGAGTACCAGGAGGAGCAGGGCGGCGACGACCCGCTGAGCGACGCGCTGCTGGCGAACAAGAACAGCTTCCGGTGGGTCAACCACACCTACGACCACCCGTTCCTGGGCTGCGTGCAGGACTTCTCGGTGATCCCCTGGCGGTGCCAGACCGACGCCTCGGGCGCCATCGAATACGTCGACCAGCCCACCATCAGCTCCCAGATCACCCAGAACATCCAGTTCGCCCAGGCCAACGGCCTCCCGTTCCGGCCGAACGAACTGGTCGCGGGCGAGCACTCCGGCACCGTGATGCTGCCGCAGCAGCCCGACGACAACCCGAACTTCCTGGCCGCGCTGAGCGCCGACAACATCCAGTGGCTCGGCGTCGACGCCTCCCGCGAGAGCGGGCAGCGTCAGATCGCCTCCGCGCTCGGCACCCCGCGCCACCCGGTCAACGTGTTCTACAACGTCTCCACCCAGGCCGACGAGGTGAGCGAGTACAACTGGCTCTACACCTCCAAGGCGAACGGCGGCAGCGGCAACTGCGAGGCCAACCCGGCCACCACGACCTGCATCGCACCGCTGGACCCGAACACCGCCTGGTCGAGCTACGTCCTGCCGCTGCAGGTCAGGATCACCCTCGGATACGTGCTGTCCAACGACCCGCGGCCCTTCTTCATGCACCAGTCCAACCTGACCGACGACAAGCTGGCCCTGCAGACCCTCACCGGCATCCTGTCCACCTACCGCACCTGGTTCACCGCGGACACCCCGGTGGTCAACCAGACCCTCACCGACTCCGGGACGGTCCTCCAGCAGCAGGCCGGCTGGCAGCAGGCCCAGAACACGGGCTCGGCCACCGGCTACGTCCAGGGCGGCGTGGTCACCCTCCAGGGGACCTCCGGCACCGCCGTGCCGGTCACCGTGCCCGCCGGCACCACCGTCACCGGCGGCGCCACCTTCGGCGCCGCGTACGGCGGCGAGCAGTCCGCGAACACCACGCTCGGCGCGACGGCTACCGCACTCACGCTGCCCACGAACGTGTTCGGCACGGTGGCCGACTCGACCCCCACCGGCCCGGGCGCGGAGCTCGCCTCCTACGCCAAGGGCTCCCCGCACGACGTGCGCCGCAACGGCGACGCCATCATCATCACCGACCCGACCGGCACCCACGTCCTGCCGAAGCTCGCCGGCGCGCCGGAGGAGCAGCTGCACATCGGCGACCACCACCACAACCCGTACAACGCCGTCCCGAAGGCACCGGCCAAGAAGTAGCCCGCACCCCGTAGCCCGCACCCCGTACCGCGGCGGCGGGCCGCACGAGCGCTCCCCGGCCC
>NZ_JBHXMU010000128.1:0-5158 GCF_042720685.1 Kitasatospora sp. NPDC058492 | reverse complement strand
CCGTCGTCACCCTCGACGCCCGCCGCCGCGACAGCGCCAAAAGCGCCCTCATCACCCTCGTCGAACACGCCCTCCTCGCCCGACTCCGATGACGGGCCGGACATCCGGACCCCGGGGGCCGTCGGCGTGACGGCCCCCGGGGCGGAGCCGCTACCGGCCGATGTCCTCCAGGGGCATCGCGCAAGACCCGCTGTATAAGCAGCGGATAACAGTTCGGTAGGCATTTTGTGATCAACAGTGACTCTGCGTGGTGAACTAGCGCCACTCAGCGCCAGAAGACCACGGTTTTGCTCCGTCATGTCGGTGAATGTCCCTATTGCGCCGACGCGGGGGCCATCCTGCGGCTGTTTGTCCCCCATCCCTGCACGTGCTGAAATTCCAGCTACCCCTGAAACCCTCGCGCCGGCCCACCGGTGACGGGCCAGGGCCCGGGGGTAGCGCTGGATTGATCCATGGCCGACAGTCGGCCGAGAGGTAGTTGTCGAGTGAGGCGTAAGCAGCAACCCGCCCCGCAGCGGCGCTCCGAGCCCCGCCGGAGCGAGCCGAACGGTACCGCAGCGGACCCGGCCGGATTCTCCGCTTTCACCCCCACCGAGGAGCGCTCCCAGGCCTCCCCGGCCCCGCAGCCCCCGGCCGCGTCCACGGAACCCCGCAGCGGCGGTCCGGACGGCGACGCCTCCAGGCGGTACGACTTCCTCCGCCCGCGCAACTGGCGCGTGCCGACCCGTCTGATCGCGATCCTGCTGATCCCCGTGATCATCAGCCTCGTCTTCGGCGGCCTCCGCGTGAACACCTCGGTCGACGGCTACATCAAGGCCTCCCGCGCCGAGAAGACCGCCGAGCTCGCCAAGGCGGCCACCGAGCTCGCCGAAGCGCTGGAGATCGAGCGCGACACCACGCTGATACCCCTGCTCACCAAGCAGGACCCGGACGGCAAGGTCGCCAAGATCCGCGCCAACACGGACGCCGCGCTGAAGGCGTACGAGGCGGCCTACGCGGCCTCCGACAAGTCCGGCGAACTGCCGCGCCGCCACGAGGGCTTCCAGGCCCTGGTGGTCGACCTGCCGCACCTGCGGTCCAGCGCGTACGGATCCGAGCTGTTCGCCGGCGCCACCGTCAACGCCTACTCGGTGATGTTCGCCCCGCTGCTGTCCTACGACAACTCGGTCGGCATCGGCTCCACCAACGCCGCCAGCAAGGGCCGCGCGATCTACGCGATGTCCCTCGCCAAGGCCTCCGCCTCGACCCAGCGCGCGCTCATGCTGCACCTGCTGGTCGGCATCTCCCAGAACGCCACCACCCGGTTCGAGAACGCCGACGTGATCCAGCAGATCCTGGTCGCGGAGCGGCTGGAGCAGGTCTCGCTGACCGAGTTCAACACCGGCAGCGCCCCCGAGGACGCCCGCAAGTACGCCAACGCGCAGGTCGTCCAGGCCGCCGCGCAGGAGCGCTCGGCCTACAAGATGCCGAACGGCACCGCGCCCTCCATGCAGACCCTGCTCTCCCTCGGCGCCGCCTACAGCCAGGCCGCCGCCGAGGGCCAGAGCAAGGGCAAGGCCGCCGCCGACCAGGCCTACAAGGAGGCCAAGGACTCCGGTCTCACCCCGGAGAACTGGAACCAGGCCGCCAACACCCACATCCAGGCCCTGCGCGACACCGAGGTCCAGCTGCTGGACGACGTCCTCACGGACTCCCGCGGCCTCAAGGACAACGCGCTCTACGACGCCATCCTCAACACGATCATCGTCGTCGCCGCGCTCATCCTGGCCGGCCTGCTCACCGGCTACGTCGCCCGCTCGATGATCCTCGGCATGCGCACCCTGCGCAGCGCCGCCCTGGAGATCGCCGACCACCGCCTGCCGGACCTGGTCGAGAAGCTCTCCAAGACCGACCCCGACCGGGTCGACACCTCCGTCACCCCGATCCCGCTGCACGGCAAGGACGAGATCGGCGAGGTCGCCCGGGCGTTCGACCAGGTCCACCAGCAGGCCGTGGCGCTCGCCGCCGAGCAGGCCCTGCTGCGAGGGAACGTCAACGCGATCTTCACCAACCTGTCGCGTCGCAGCCAGGGCCTGATCCAGCGCCAGCTGGCGCTGATCACCGACCTGGAGAACAACGAGGCCGACCCGGACCAGCTGGAGAACCTCTTCAAGCTGGACCACCTCGCCACCCGCATGCGCCGCAACGGTGAGAACCTGCTCGTCCTCGCGGGCGAGGAGGCCGGCCGCCGCTGGAACACCCCGGTCCCGCTGGTCGACGTGCTCCGCGCCGCCTCCTCCGAGGTGGAGCAGTACGAGCGCGTCGAGCTGTCCGGCATCCCGGAGGTCGAGGTCGTCGGCGCCGCCGTGACCGACCTCGTCCACCTGCTCGCCGAGCTGCTGGAGAACGCCACCTCGTTCTCCAGCCCGCAGACCCGGGTCCTGGTCAACGCGACCCGCCTGCCGGACGGCCGGGTGCTGGTCGAGATCCACGACAAGGGCATCGGCCTCACCGCCGACGACTTCGCCGAGATCAACGAGAAGCTGGCCGAGCCGCCCACCGTCGACGCCACCATCTCCCGCCGCATGGGCCTGTTCGTGGTCGGCCGGCTGTCCCAGCGGCACGACGTCCGCGTCCAGCTCCGCCCGTCCGGCGAGTCCGCCGGCACCACCTCGCTGGTCATGATCCCGCCGTTCATCACCCGGTCGGGCGCCGCGCCGGAGCCCGAGGAGCAGTTCACCGTCTCCCGGATCTTCGCCGAGCAGGAGCCGACCTCCCAGTGGGCGCCCAACGGCCAGCCGCGCAGCGCCGCCGAGCTGGGCTTCGACGACCACCTCACCGGCACCGGCAACGCCGGATCCAGCGGCTTCAGCCCGGCCCTGGAGGCCGTCCAGCGCTCGCAGCGCCTCGACCAGGTCCGCCGCGCGGCCCTGGAGAGCGGCCCGCACGACGGCGAGCCGCCGGTGCTGGACGCCGAGGTCGAGGAGGAGTACCAGCAGGGCTACGACCAGTACGCCCCCCAGGGCTACGAGCAGCAGTCCGGCTACGCCGACGACCAGTACGGCTACGCCCAGGACGGCTACCAGCAGGACGAGTACGGCCAGGACCAGTACGGCCAGTACCCGCAGCAGGGCTACGACCAGTCCGGCTACGCCGACGACCAGTACGGCCGCCAGGACTACCAGGGCGACGGCTACCAGGGCTACCAGGACGGCTACGCCGACCAGTACGGCCAGCAGGCCGAGGAGGCCCCGGCCGGCCACCCGTACGCCCCGGAGCCGCCCGCACTGCCCGCCGCCGAGCCCACCCCCACCCTGCCGTCCGGGCTGCCGCAGCGCCGCCCCGGCCAGCAGCTGGCGGGTGGCGGCTTCGGCGCCCCGACCGCTCCGGCGGGCGGCGGCTCCGGCGGCGAGACCCCGAACTGGTTCGCCGGCGCCAAGGACACCTCGGCGGTCGACGAGCCGCGCGGCCACGACGTGTCGGCGCTGGGCGGCTACGGCCCGACCGGCCCGACCAACTCGCCCTGGCAGTCGCCCAACGACGGCGCCTGGCAGCAGGCCGAGCAGACCCGCGAGCCCGCCTCCGGCGGCACCACCGGGGCAGGCCTGCCGCGGCGCGTGCCCAAGCAGAACCTGGTGGCCGGAAACGCCAAGCCCACTCCGCAGGAAGGGCCGCAGGTCTCCCGCAGCCCCGAGGAGGTCCGCGGTCGGCTCACCAACCTGCGCCGCGGCGTGGAGCAGGGCCGCAGTGCCGGTAACACCGGAAGCTTCCGGATCGACCCCGATCAGGTAGACCCGTCCGGCAACGGACAGAACCGAAGCACCGATCTCTTCGGCGGCTCGAACCACCAGGAGCGTTGAGTTGACTCAGATGAGCCAGGCCGCACAGAACCTGAACTGGCTGATCACCAATTTCGTGGACAACACCCCCGGGGTGTCCCACACCGTGGTGGTCTCCGCCGACGGCCTCCTGCTGTGCATGTCCGAGGGCTTCCCCCGCGACCGCGCCGACCAGCTCGCAGCCGTCGCCTCCGGCCTCACCTCCCTCACCTCCGGCGCCAGCCGGATCTTCGAAGGAGGCGAGGTCAACCAGACCGTCGTCGAGATGGAACGAGGCTTCCTCTTCCTCATGGCCGTCAGCGACGGCTCCGCCCTCGCCGTACTCGCCTCCCCCGACTCCGACATCGGCCTCGTCGGCTACGAGATGGCCCTCCTCGTCGACCGCGCCGGCGCCGTCCTCACCCCCGCACTCCGCGCAGAACTCCAGGGCAGTCTCCTGCACTGACGGTCCGTCGGATACCGTCCAGGTATTCGAAGTACCTCCGCGTCCTTCCCGGGCCCGCTTCGGCGGGCTCGGGTTCGGACGTTGTACGGCCTTCGCACCACCGGCTCCGGACCTGCGCCGAAGCTCGCACCGCACCGCCGCACCCTGTGAGGAGAGGAACCGTGACACCGCCCGACGACCGCAGCGGCCAGTACGGCGTTCCGTACCCTGGCACAGGCCATGACGCCTTCGGAGCACCCGGCGTCGGCCACGGTCAGCAGTACGGCCAGCCTCAGCACGGCCAGCAGCACGGACAGCAGTACGGCCAGCACCAGTACGGGCAGCCCCAGCACCCGTACGGGCAGCCGCAGCAGGAGCAGTACGACCGGCAGGGCCCGCCCGGCCAGTACCGACAGCCGCAGCCCGCCTTCGACACGCCGCCGCCCGGCTACCCGGCGCCCGCCCCCGACCACCGGCCGGCCCACGAGCCCGGGCACGTCGAGGAGTTCGAGGACGAGCCCGACTCCGGCCCGCTGATCCGGCCGTTCGCGATGACCGGTGGACGCACCCGGCCGCGCTACGAACTCGCGCTGGAGGCCCTCGTCTCCGCCGACGTCGACCCGCAGCGCCTGGCCACCCTGCTCCCCGAGCACCAGCGGATCTGCACCCTGTGCAGGGAGGTCAAATCCGTCGCGGAGGTGTCGGCGCTGCTCTCCCTTCCCCTGGGAGTGGCCCGCATCCTCGTGGCCGACCTGGCCGAGGCCGGCCTCGTCGCCATCCACCAGCCCGCTTCCGGCGGCGAATCCGGAAACCAGCCCGACGTCACGCTGCTCGAAAGGGTCCTCAGTGGACTTCGCAAGCTCTAACGCGGCCGCCCCCACCCGCGCCACCACCTCCGCGAAGATCGTCGTCGCGG
>NZ_JBHXMU010000127.1:0-5535 GCF_042720685.1 Kitasatospora sp. NPDC058492 | reverse complement strand
AGCAGACCCCGAAGGATCCGACGTGCGCGATACTGGGATTGAACCAGTGACCCCTACCGTGTCAAGGTAGTGCTCTCCCGCTGAGCTAATCGCGCCTGGTGTGGCGGTCCTGCAGCAGACCCCGAAGGATCCGACGTGCGCGATACTGGGATTGAACCAGTGACCCCTACCGTGTCAAGGTAGTGCTCTCCCGCTGAGCTAATCGCGCGGGGAGGTCTTCCGGCCGGAACCGGTCGAACCTCTCGGAGGTGGAGACGGGATTTGAACCCGTGTACACGGCTTTGCAGGCCGTTGCCTCGCCTCTCGGCCACTCCACCAGGCAACACACGAAGAACGATCTTACACTGTTCTCCATCGAGCGGACGACGAGATTCGAACTCGCGACCCTCACCTTGGCAAGGTGATGCTCTACCAACTGAGCCACGTCCGCCTGTCTCCCGGGACCTTCACCGCTTTTCTTCGGCTGCGCTCCCTGGCGACGTGTTGAACTCTAGCGGATTCCTGGGCCAGCTAAAAATCCGTTCCCGCAGCGTGCCGATGGGATGCCCGCCGAGCGCCTCCCCGCCGACCCCTCGACCCGGCCACCGGCCGCCACCTGCGGCGCTTCCGGACGATCATCCGCAGGCCACCCGGCGCACACCCGCGCGACGCCGGGCGCTGCTCACACCCCCGAGTCACACCCCCGCGCCGGGCCCGCGCCCCCGACCTACACTTCAGGCACCGCCGCCCAGGACCACCGCGCAGGAGAACCGTGTCCGGCCCCACCGAACCCAGCACCCCGCTCGCCCGCTTCGGCGGCCGCCTGGCCACCGGCCTGCGTGACGTCACCTCGGATCCGGCGGCCCTGGACTCCACCGGCTACTGGGCCGTCGCCTACGACTTCGAGGGTCGGCTGACCTGCGCCCGCTTCGACGACGTCCGCCCCGCCCCCGCGCCGCCCTCGGGCGCCGGCTGGCGCGGACCGGAGGCCGGCGACTGGCACAGCTCCCTGGACCGCTCCGCCTACACCGCGGGCGTACGCCGCATCCGCGAGCACATAGCCGCCGGCGAGGTCTACCAGGCGAACCTCTGCCGCGTGCTGTCCGCACCGCTGCCCGACCCGGCCCGCAGCGACGTCGACGCCCTCACCGGCCTCCTCGCCCACGGCAACCCCGCCCCCTACGCCGGCACCATCCGCCTGCCCGGGCACGGCGTCGAGATCGCCACCGCCTCACCCGAGCTGTACCTGCGCCGCACCGGCCGCACCGTCTCCTCCGGCCCGATCAAGGGCACCGGCCGCACCGAGGACGACCTCCTCGACAAGGACCACGCCGAGAACGTGATGATCGTCGACCTGGTCCGCAACGACCTCGGGCAGGTCTGCGCGACCGGCAGCGTCACCGTCCCCGACCTGTGCGCCGTCGAGAAGCACCCCGGCCTGGTCCACCTGGTGTCCACCGTCGAGGGCACCCTGCGCGAGGGCGCCGGCTGGCCCGAGCTGCTCGCCGCCACCTTCCCGCCCGGCTCCGTCACCGGCGCCCCCAAGTCCAGCGCCCTGCGGATCATCGACGCCCTGGAGACCGCCCCGCGCGGCCCGTACTGCGGCGCCGTCGGCTGGGTCGACGCCGACCGCGGCGAGGGCGAACTCGCCGTCGGCATCCGCACCTTCTGGCTCGACCGGACCGACCCCGAGGCGCCCGTGCTGCGCTTCGGCACCGGCGCCGGCATCACCTGGGGCTCCGACCCCGACCGCGAGTGGGCGGAAACCGAACTGAAGGCCGCCCGCCTGGTCGCGATAGCGTCGGGCAGCGACACCGACCCGACGGGGGCATGAACCGCCCCGCCCCCACCCCGCCCAAGGAGCAGCCCTCGATGCAGAACCCGACCACGAGCTGGGTCAACGGGGCGCTCGTCGACTCCGCCGACGCCGCCGTCTCGGTCCTCGACCACGGACTCACCACCGGTGACGGGGTGTTCGAGACCCTGAAGGCCACCGACGGCCGGGCCTTCGCCATCACCCGGCACCTCGACCGGCTCACCCGCTCCGCCCGCGGCCTCGGCCTGCCCGACCCGGACCACGACCTGGTCCGCGAGGCCTGCGCCCAGGTCCTCGCCGCCAACCCGGCCCCGCTCGGCCGCCTGCGCGTCACCTACACCGGCGGCACCTCCCCGCTCGGCTCCGAGCGCGGCACCGCCGGCCCCACCCTCGTCGTCGCCCTCGGCGCGATCAACCGCCGCCCCGACGAGACCGCCGCCGCCGTCGTCCCGTGGCGCCGCAACGAGCACAGCGCCGTCGCGGGCCTCAAGACCACCTCGTACGCCGAGAACGTCGTCGCCCTGGCCGCCGCCCACCGCGCCGGCGCCTCGGAGGCCCTGTTCGCCAACACCGTCGGCCTGCTCTGCGAGGGCACCGGCTCCAACGTCTTCGTCGTCCTCGGCGGCCGCCTGCTCACCCCCACCCTCGCCTCCGGCTGCCTGGCCGGCATCACCCGGCAGCTGGTCGTCGACTGGTGCGGCGCCGAGGAGGTCGACCTGCCGCTCAGCGCCCTCCAGGACGCCGACGAGGTCTTCCTGACCTCCACCACCCGTGACGTCCAGGCCGTGACCCGGGTGGACGACCGCGAGCTGCCCGGCATCGGCCCCGTCACCGCCAAGGCCATGGCCGTCTTCGCCGAACGCAGCGGCGACGACCTCGACCCGTGATCCCCGCAACGGCAACCCGGGCATAGGGGCCCGGGCGCGGGGAAGGGACCACCACATGACCACGACGCTGCGCCCCGAGGGCCCGGAGACACCCACCGACGCCGGCGGCCGCACCAGGCGCTGGCAGATCTGCGCCAACGGCCGCCAGGTCGGCGCGCTGCGCACCACCGCCATCCCGCACGGCAGCCAACTCTGGGGCGAGATATCGGAGTTGGAGGTCAGAGAAGGTCGGGGTCGGGGCCGCGGCACGTTCGGCGCGCTGGCCGCGGAGGAGGTGCTGCGCGGCTGGGACTGCACCCGGGTGGACGCCAACATCCCCGAGACGGCGCGGATCGCCCGGGGGCTCGCCGCCACCCTCGGCTACACCGAGCGGATGCGGAACCTGGCCAAGCGGCTGACCACCGCCCCCGCCCTGCCCGCCGGCATCACCGCCGACCGGATCGAGCCCCCGGAGTTCCAGGCCTGGCTCGACCGGGCCGCGCGGGGCTACCGCCGCTCGCTCGTGGAGTCCGGGCTCAGCGAGGAGCAGGCCCGCGCCCGGTCCCAGCTGGACCACCGGCGCCAGCTCCCGCAGGGCGCCGACAGCCCCGGCGTCGCCCTGCGCCGCCTGCGCGCGGACGGCGAAGCCGAGCCGCTCGGCTCGCTCTGGGTGGACTTCCACCGGCGCGACCTGCCGAACGGCGGGCCGCTCGCCTGGGTGATGACCGTCGAGGTGTCCCCGGCCCACCGGGGCCGGGGACACGGCCGCACGCTGATGCTGCTCGCCGAACGCGAGTGCCTGGCCGCCGGCGTGCGCGACCTCGGCCTCAACGTGTTCGCCGGGAACGAGGTCGCGATCCGCCTCTACGCCTCGCTCGGCTACCGGGTCACCAACCGCATCTACGGAAAGCCGCTGTGACCCGACGTGACGTCAGGAACCCGCCGCCGCCTCGATGGCGGCCACGATGCGGTCCCGCAGGCCGTCCTGGCTCTGCCCGCCGTCCAGCCGCTGCCCGCCGATCACGTACGTCGGCGTGCCGGTGACCCCGATCGCCCGGCCCTCGGCCTGGTCGGCGTCCACGGTGAGCATGTGCCGGCCGTCGATCAGCGCGGTGTCGACCTCCTCGGCGTCCACCCCGACGGCCCGGGCCACCTCCAGCAGCACCTGCTGCCCGCGGGCGTCCAACTCCTCGGTCCGGGCCAGCAGCGCCTCCACGAACGGCCAGCCCAGCCCCTGCGCGAACGCCTCCTCGGCGGCCTCCGCGGCCGCGTAGGCGTGCTTGTGCTTCTCCAGCGGGAAGTGGCGGACCTCGACGGGCAGCGCGTCGCCGTACCGCGCGCGCAGTGCCCGTACGTCGTCCAGCGCGGTGCGGCAGTCCGGACACTGGAGGTCGCACCAGAACTCGAGCCGGGGGAGGGAACCATCGATCATTCCCCCAGTGTTTCACTAGTGGGCGCCCGCTCCGGCCGACGGTGCGCCCCTGCGAAGGCCGACAGGGAGGCAGTGATGACCAGGACGACCGGAAGCGAAGGAGTGCTGCCGTGCTGACGGCGGCGATCAGCTTCGCGCTCACGGCGGGCGGGGTGGCCGTGGCCGGCCTGCGGGCCTACCGGCGGCGGTTCCTGTCCGCGACCCGCTGGTTCGCGGTGGCCCTGGTGCCCGCCGGGCTCTACCTGACCGGCCTGTTCCCGGTGGCCCGGACGATCGGCAGCGAGTTCGCCGACTGGGCGACGAGGCTGGTGTTCGACCCCCGGGTCTGGACCGGCATCGTGCTGCTCGGCCTCTCCGCGCTCCTGCTGGTGACGACGCGCTGGCTGGGCCGCCGGGGCGCCGTGGACGCCGCGCCGGACCGCCCGGCGGCCGCCGGTGCCGCGCCCGAGCGCCCGGCGGTGGCCGCCACGCCGCCGAAGAAGCCGGTGACGGGCAAGCCCGCGGGGGGCAAGCGGGACGACGGCCTCGGCGACTTCTCCGACATCGAGGAGATCCTCCGCAAACGCGGCATCTGAGCGGCATCCGAACGCGGCACTCGAACCCCCGTGGGGGTCGGCGTCAGGCGGAGGGCACGGCCTCCGCCGAGCGCTGCCGTGCCCGGTAGGCGGCGACGTGCAGCCGGTTGCCGCAGGTGCGGCTGTCGCAGTAGCGCCGGGAGCGGTTGCGGGAGAGGTCCACGAAGACCCGGGCACAGTCCGGCGCCTCGCAGCGGCGCAACCGCTCCCGCTCGCCCGCCATCAGGATGAAGGCCAGCGCCATGCCCAGCTCGGCGGCGAGGTGGTCGCCGAGCGCGGCGTGCGGCGCGAAGTAGTGGATGTGCCAGTCGTGGTGGTCGTGGTTGGTCAGCCGCGGCGTCGTACCGGCGGCCGCGACGATCCGGTTGACCAGTTCGGCGGCCTCGGCGGTGGACTCCGTCCCGAACACCTCGCGCAGCCGGGTGCGCAGCTCGTGCACCTTGCGCAGGTCGTTCTCGGTCAGCGAGTCGATCTCGCTGATCTCCTGGCCGACCACGAAGGCGTCCAGTGCGGCCACGTCCGGCAGCCGCTCGGTGCCGCACACCTCGGGCGCGGTGTTGAGCAGCTCGACGAGGATGCTCAGTGCGCACTCGGTGTCATGGGTGATCAGCACGTTGGGGACTCCTCGCGCAGGGGACTCCGGAACCCCGCGTCCACGGTTACCCCAGACCATACCGGGCCTTGCGGCGGAAGGGCGGTGGGTTCTTTCGAAGGTGCGTACGGATTCCGTCAGAGTGCCGTGGAGCGGACGGCGTCCGGGCGGCCGGGCCCGCGAAGGACCCCCCGAAATGCCGACGGCGCCCGGCCGCCGTGGCCGCCCCCCGGATTGTTGGGCTGGGAGCTTGGGGGGGGGCGGGGGGGTCTCGG
>NZ_JBHXMU010000126.1:0-5685 GCF_042720685.1 Kitasatospora sp. NPDC058492 | reverse complement strand
ACCGGTGTCTGCCACACCTGCCAACGCCCGCTTCCCACAAGAAGATCCACAAACCGCACCCGACAGCCCGCCCCAACCTAACGAAGTACTACTAGGAGCGCGAGAGGCATGGTGCGCTGCCTTCCATACGATTGCTGTTGCGCCTTACGTGCTCAAACAATAGTTGCACGCGCGGGCTAAGTGCAAGTGCGGGCATTCACCTGTCGCTGGCGGTGGGCGATAGCGGCGAACATGCGGCGCGGACGGGGCCGAGATCGCGCCGACCCCGGCCCCACCCGGGCTGGTCGGGCATCCCGGCGCCGCGGAGAGCAATGCTTGCATGGGCGGGATATGTGCGCTGGCCGATATTTTATGCAAGGGCTTATCCTTGAGGGCGTCGCACCCGGAAGGAGCCACGCCGATGACCGCCACGGACCCCGCGCTGACCGCCCTCGCCAACGGCTGGGCCGCCCTCCACCTCCTGGCCGGCCGGATCGAGGCGCACATCGAGCGCACCCTCCAGGCCCAGCACGACCTGAGCGTGCGCGAGTACTCGCTGCTCGACGTGCTCAGCCGCCAGCACGACGGCGAGGGCGGGCACCTGCAGATGAAGCAGGTCGCCGACGCGGTGGTGCTCAGCCAGAGCGCCACCACCCGCCTCGTCACCCGGCTGGAAGACCGCGGCCTGCTCTCGCGCTACCTCTGCGCGACCGACCGCCGCGGCATCTACACCGACGTGACCGGGCCCGGCCTGGAGCTCCTGGAAGCGGCCAGGCCGACCAACGAGTCCGCCCTCCGGGAGGCGCTGGACGAGGCCGCCAAGAACCCCGAGCTGGCCCCGCTGGTCGCCACCGTCGAGGAGATGAACACGTCGCGACGGCTCCCGGAGCCCGCCGCCACGCGCTGAGCACGACGAAGCCCCGGAACCTCGCCAAGACGGTGCCGGGGCTTCGTGCTGACTACTTCCGCTCGGGCGCGTCCGCTACGCCCCCGCGCCTCCTGCCGCGCTCCCGCGTCCCGCGTACAGGTGCCGCTTCGCCCTGGGCGGTGCGCCGCTTGTCCGACGAGGGCCGGCGCCTCGCCGAACACCGGCGTTCTGCCGTGAGCGTGCGCGCCTCATCCCCGCAGGTGAGGGCCGCTTCGACGGCCCGGCCCCGCCGGCGGCTCGCCCGCCGGCAGGTCGTGGTGCGGTCGCTTCACAGGGCCTGCTGACGGGCCTCGGTCAGCATCGCGCGTCCGGCCCGCCATTCGCGCAGCCCCGTCGGCACCAGGCCGATCAGGCAGCAGACGATCACGATGCCGCCCGCGATGGACACCGGGGTGACCGACTCGTCGGCGGGCACCGCCCGGGTCGGGTCCCCGGGCGCGTACCGGACCTCGACCACCGTGCCGAGCGCCACCATTCCTGCCAGCCGGTTCCCCGAGTAGGTGCGGCCGTCGACCGTCCAGTGGCCCCCGCAGTGCGGGTTCCTGCTCAGTTCGTTGCAACTGGTGACGGTGGCCGTCGTCCGGGTGTCCATCGCCACGTTGTCGCGCACCTGGCGGACCACCGTCGCAGAGCCGCACAGCGCCAGCACCACGAGCACGAAGGTCATCGCGCCCCACGCGGTACCCGGCGCCACGGGCCGACCCGACGCCTCGGCCATCCGAGCGGCCGCACCGCTGTTACGCACCGTCAGATAGCCGCCGCACAGGATCGGCAGCATGACCGCGACGATCACGCTGACCACCAGATACGGCTTCCCGGAGAGGGCCACACCGATGAGCTCGATCCCCGCCGCGATCAGATAGCCGGCACCCAGCAACACGCTCTGCCGGTGCCGGCGAAGAACCTGCCGTGCCGCTCCGTCATCCCCCCGCACGATCATGGCCCGACGCCAGCACTCGCCCTCACCACCCCCGTCCACCAGTCCTGTTGACGCCTCCGGCCCCAGCCGTCGACCGCCGGGACGCCCGTTTCGCGCAGCCGTCCCCGAAAGCCACTTCACGTGGGGGGCGTCGGGACGTAGTGTGCGAGCCGTGAACGAATTGATCTTTCGCGGGAAGGACCTGTACGGACACGCGAAGTACACGCGTCTCGCGCTACTCGGTGCCCTACTGGTCATTCAGGTGGCGTTCGGCGCCTACCGCCTCGGCGTCGTGGCCACCTGCTGGATGGTGGGCGCAACCATCGTGATCGTCGCCCCCTTGGCGCTGATGGTCCAACGGAGTTGGAGCCGGGTGGGGGCCGACGGGGTCACCATCTGCTGGGGCCTCGGGCGCGGCCGCACCCACGCCTGGCAGGACATCAGGTGGGTCGACATCCGCGAGACCAAGAACCGCCAATACGGGAACTCGCGCGCGGCCCGGATATTCCTCGCGGGCGGCCGGCGGCGCTCGCTGCCCGGCCTCCAGGACAGCTCCACCTACCCGAGGCCCGACTTCGACGTGGACGTCCAGCGGGTCCTCAACTGGTGGGAGCTCAGCACCCACCAGGACACGCGGATCCGGCCCGCACGGAGCCTGCGCGACCGCATCTCCCCCACCGTCGTCGGGGTCCTCGCCGGAATCGTCATCGCGGTGGTGAGCTTCGTGGTCATCGCCGCCCAACAGCACTGACAGGCCGGGTGCGGCCGGACGCTGCCGTGACCGCACCCGGCACGCACACCACCCCGAGACGGACTCGGGATTCCTGACTTCGGCGTTTCGAGGCGATCGGCGCGTTGTTCTGTGGGCGGAAGCGCCCGGCCCGCTGAAGGCCGCCCTGGCATTCGGGCGCGGGCCCGGGACGAGTCGTTCCGCACGCTGGGGGTGACCCATCTGGTGGAGCATCTGGCGATGGGCACGCTGCCCCGCCTGCACCACGAGCACAACGCCTCGGTGGGGCTGACCGCGACCGAGTTCACCTGTTCCGGACGGCCCGAGCAGGTGGTCGAGTTCCTGGACGGAGCTGGCCGCCGCCCGCGAGGCCTTCCAGGACCCGCGGTCGACACCCTTCGAACTCCGCGAGGCGGCAGTCGAGTTGCTCTTCGGCGACGAGTACCGGGACGCCGCCACCCGGCTCGACAGCCTGACCCAGGTGACCCCGGACCAGGCCCGGGAGGCGCTCGCGGGAGCCCTGCGCACGGCACTGCTGGTGGTCCCGTGCTGGACCGAGCCGGACTTGCGGCAGCCGGACGGCACCCCGCTCCCGAAGTACTCCTGCGGCACCGACCGTCAACTACCAGCCACCGGGCGGACGTTCCGGCCGCCGCTGCTCGCCCGGCTGTTCTCCTCCGACGCCCGCCGGATACGCCTGGTGGTCGATGAGTCGGGACTGTGGATGCACCAGCCCGACGGCACGGTCTGCCATGTCCGGTACGACGAGGTGGTGGGCGTGGAGGTGGACGGCGAGAGCCGGGTGGTGTTCGGCCGCAACTCCTGCTTCATCCCCCTCGTGTCCGACCTGTTCCCCGACGCCGCCCCGGCCGTGGCGGCCGTCGACGCGGCCGTCCCCGAGTCGCTGCGCTACCCGGTGTCGGCACTCCAGGCGACGGACTGACGTATCGTCACAACCGCTCTGGCGACCGGGTTCGACGCCCGGCGCCGCCGCGGTGGGCATCTCCGGCCGGGAGACGTCCACCGCAGGCGGCGGGCAGGACCAGCACGATAGTGATCACCGGCGCGGGGCGAGGACGACTCCCCCGGACGAGCGCCGTGTGCCGACAGGGTTCGCTGTAGAGGCTCCGCATCCGGACCCGCCCGTACCGCGCTGATGCTCCGCCGCGCACAGCCGGGCGGACGACAACCGGCCTGCTCGCAGGATTGTCCGGAGTCCGGCCGGGATCGGCGTGGACAACCTCGGATCCCGCTCTTCCCCCTCTGCTGTCCGCGGCCGCCTCGGGTTGTCCGCCACTTATCTGGGCCTTCACGCCCTCCTGTAGACGGACAATCACCGCGGATCCCACGCTGGAGATTCCACCAGTTCTCAGAAGGGAGTTCCTTTGACACACAGTCTCGACCCAGCCGACATCGTCGTCGTGCGTGCTCCGGACGTGGAAACGGCCATCACGCCCGATGACATCAGCTGGGGGCCCGCGGACGACAACAACAACAACGACTCCGGTCATAAGGACTTTTTCATCGACGACACCGACTGACCTCGCCTGAGCAGAGCCCGTCCGAGAAGTCTCACGGGCCGGGGAGGGGCCGCGCTCCCGGCGTGCCCCCTCCCCGAAGGACGGCAAGAACGCCAAGGACGACATGGCTGCCGGTCACCGCGCCAGCAGGGCCGGCCGACCTCTGTTAGGAGACACGAGATCTCGATGACTTCTCTGACGGACCGGGTGGGGGCCGAGCCCGATGGACGGCCTTCCTCCGACCTCTCCCGCCTTCTCCACCCGGTGTCCCTTCCGACGTTCCGCGACGAGTACTGGGAGCGCAGGCCGCTGCACATTCCGAGGAACGACCCCGAGCGCTTCGCGGATCTCCTGACGCTCGACGACGTGGACCGGGTGCTGGGCCAGTCCGGCCCGGACTTCGGGAACGTCCGGGTCATCCGCGAGGGCAAGGAAACCCCGGTGTCCGAACTGGGTGCCCCCGGCCGCAACATGACCGCCAGCCGGCTGGAGGCGCTGTACGAGCGGTACCGGTCCGGCTCGACCGTCATTCTGAACGCCCTCGAACGCCGCTGGGAGCCGCTGGCGCGTTTCACCTCGATGCTGAGCGCCGAGGTCAACGCCAGGTTCCAGGTGAACGTGTACCTCACCCCCGGCGGGCAGGCCCGCGGATTCGACCCGCACTACGACAGCCACGACGTGATCGTGATGCAGGCGTACGGCAGCAAGCGCTGGCGGCTGTACGGGGCGCCATACGCGCTGCCGTTGGAGGGTCAGAGGTACGACCACTCCGGCGAGGTGCCGGAGGTCGAGGAGGAGTTCGACCTCCAGCCGGGCAGCCTCCTCTACCTGCCCCGTGGCACCATCCACGCCGCGACGTCCAACGACGCCGCGTCGATGCACCTCACCTTCGGTGTCCACCCGGTCCTGATACCCGCGCTGATCAGCGACGCGGTCCGGGAGGTCTTCGAGGGGGACGAGCGGTTCCGCAGGAGCATGCCCCTCGGATTCGCCAACGACAAGCACCTCCAGGAGCAGGCCGAGGACGTCTTCGCCGAACTGATCGATGCGCTCGCCGCCCGGCTCTCGCCCCAGGAGATGACGGCCAGGGCCGTGAAGCAGACGACCTCGCTCGCGCCGGTGACGCTCCGCGGTCACCTGGGCGACCTGGAGAGCCTGCCGCGGCTGGACCTCGACACCCGGGTACGGCGTCGTCCGGGTCTGCGGTGGAGCGTGGCACTCGGCGAGGAGGTCATCGAGCTCGAGTTCCACAGCAAGACCATCCAGTTGCCGGCCCACGTGGCCGATGAGGTCAGGTTCGTGACGGAGAGCGACGGGCAGGGGTTCACCGCCGGCTCGATCCCCGGCGGCCTGGACCAGCCGGGCTGCCTCCTGCTCGTGCGCACGCTGGTCCGCGAAGGATTCCTCACCCTGTCCTGACGGACGGACGGCCGACCGGGTGCCGGGCAGGGCCGGCGCCGCACGGCCCTGCCCGGCGACTCACGCGGATCCGCCCGGTGCCCCGGCCCGCGGGCCGGGGCACCGGGCGGGCGCGGCCGACTGAGAGAAGGGAGGAGCCCCGTGGCCGGAGAACGGAAGAACAGGCGGCACGCCCCACAGGTCAGGGCCA
>NZ_JBHXMU010000125.1:0-6144 GCF_042720685.1 Kitasatospora sp. NPDC058492 | reverse complement strand
GCCGGGCGCGCCCCGGCGGTGGCCCCGTGATCCCCGCCCGGGGCGGGGCAGCCGGGGCCCCCCGAGCCCCCCCGCCGCTTTCGTTCCGGCGGTGCGCCGGGCCGGGAGGGGCCCGGCGGGGTGTCAGAGCTGGACGCCGAAGTCCTGGGCGATGCCCGCCAGGCCGGAGGCGTAGCCCTGGCCGACGGCGCGGAACTTCCACTCGCCGCCGTTGCGGTAGAGCTCGCCGAAGATCATGGCGGTCTCGGTGGCGGCGTCCTCGGAGAGGTCGTAGCGGGCGATCTCGGCGCCGCCGGCGGCGTTCACCACGCGGATGTACGCGTTGCGGACCTGGCCGAAGCTCTGGCCGCGGGCGACCCCGTCGTAGATGGTGACGGGGAAGGTGATCTTGACGGCCTCGGCCGGCAGGCCGGCCAGGTTGACGTTGAGCGACTCGTCGTCGCCGGCGCCCTCGCCGGTGCGGTTGTCACCGGTGTGCACGACGGTGTTGTCCGGGCTGCTGGTGTTGTTGAAGAAGACGAAGTGCCCGTTGGAGAGCACCTTGCCGTCCGCGTTCAGGACGATCGCGCTGGCGTCGAGGTCGAATTCGGTGCCGGTCGTGGTCCGGACGTCCCAGCCCAGGCCGACACTGACCGCGGACAGGCCCGGGGCCTCCTTGGTCAGCGAGACGTTGCCACCCTTGGAGAGGCTCACTGGCATGGCGATTGAAGTCCTTTCGTTCGCTTTTTCCGGGACAACGCCATACTCCGGTGGGTTGGTTCCGCGAAGTCCGTGAATTCTTCGTGGACGCCAATCCTCTGGCAAAGGTCTGACAATGCCCTGGTCAGATCCGGGGGAACCGGCCCTGCAGCGACCAGATGTTCGGATTGTCGGCCAGCTCGGGGTGCATATCGAAGAGGTCGGCGAGGGTGTCCTGGAGGAAGTCCCGGGCCTCGCGCCGCAGCTCGCCGTGGCGGACCACGGCGGGCGGCTCGTCCGGCAGCCAGGTCGCGGTGATCTCGACCCAGTTGAAGCGGCGGGCGAACCGCAGCAGCTCGGTGTTCTGGGTGAAGTCGAGGTCGGCGGTCTGCACCCGGGCGGCCCGGCCGCCGTCCGGGTCGCGGTCCAGTTCCTCGACGATGTCGCACAGTGCCCAGGCGAAGTCGAGCACCGGCACCCACCCCCAGCCGGTGGACAGCTCGGCGCCCTCGGCGTCCAGGTAGACGTCGCCGCAGAACAGGTCGTACCGCAGGGACCGCACCGGGGCGGATCGGTAGTCCGTCTGCGGGGGGTCGGGGAAGCGGTTGGAGAGGGAGTAGCCGAGCTCGATCACGTACGCCATTGTCCGGGCTGCGGGCGGTGGTGCGGAACCGGGCCGCCGGCCGTCGCGGATAACCGGGTGACCGGGCGGTGCGGGCGCGGGATGATGGACGCATGCCCGAGCCCATCCGCGTACGGGGATCGGTGGTCGTCCCCGACGCCGAGCTCGTCTGGCGCTTCTCGCGTTCCTCCGGCCCCGGTGGCCAGCACGTCAACACCTCCGACAGCAAGGTCGAGCTGCGCTACGACCTGGCGGCGTCCAAGGCGCTGCCCGAGGTGTGGCGCGAGCGCGCGCTGGAGCGGCTGGCCGGGCGGCTGGTGGACGGCCGGGTGCTGGTGATCCAGGCCTCGGAGTTCCGCTCGCAGTGGCGCAACCGGGAGGCGGCCGCGGCCCGGCTGTCGGCGGTGCTGACCGAGGCGTGCGCGCCGCCGCCGAAGTCCCGCCGGGCGACCAGGCCGAGCCGGGGGATGGTCGAGCGCCGGCTGTCCAACAAGCGGCGCCGCTCCGAGCTGAAGCAGGGGCGGCAGTCGCCGCGGGGCGGCGAGTAGCCGGGGCGGCTCAGCCGAGGGCGCGGTAGCCGCCGCGGAAGTAGAGCAGCGGCCGGCCGGCCGGGCTGGGCACCGCGGCCTCCAGGACGCGGCCGAGCAGCAGGGTGTGGTCGCCCGCCGGTATCCGCTGCTCGGTGCGGCACTCGACGGTGGCGAGCGCGCCGTCGATCAGCGGGGCGCCGGAGCGCGGGCCGCGGTGGTGCGGGGTGTCCGCGAACAGCAGCCGGTCGCTGAGCCGGCCCTTCATGGCGAAGCGGGAGCCGAGCGCCTTCTGCCCCTCGGTGAGCAGCGAGACCGCCCAGGTGTCGGTGCGGGAGAGCACCTCGTCCATCCGGGAGTCCTCGCGGACCGAGATCAGGACCAGCGGCGGCTCCAGCGACACGGACAGGAAGGACGTGGCGGTCATGCCGACGTCCTCGCCGTCCTCCGGGTCGTGGACGGTCACCAGGCTCACGCCGGAGGCGAGCTGGGAGAGTGCCGCCCGGAACTCGTCGGGCGTGGCGTGGGAGGCAGCTTCGGGCTGCGGGGACGAGTACACGTACCGCACGGTAGTCGGCGGCCGCCGGAATCGGCATCGGGCCGAGGTCGTAGGACCAGCGGCGCACGGGGCGGGGTTGCGGCCGGGTCCGGGACTCACCCTCAGGAGTGAAGCAAGGGGCCTGCCGGGCGGCAGCGGGCTTCAGCGCGAGGCCAATGCGGTCGACCAAAGGAAATATTCCGATAGCGCTTTATGTCCCGCTATGGGGCGGATGAGCTGATTAAGGGTGCATTAGTGTCGTGTGATTTAAGTCACAAGTGATGGCCTATTGCTGACCGAGCGTGCCGAACGCTGTGCTCCCTGTGATTCAGTTCTTCTGGCAATCGGACGATAACCAATCAAGAACTATCCGAAGCAGCCGGGGAGCCCCCGCATGGAAGCCGAGTCGGAGCCGTACGTCCGTCTCGCGACCCTCCGCACCTTGCACCGGGTCGTGGCGGACCTCAACGCTGCCCGCAGCCTGGCGGGCACGCTGCAGGCCGTCGTCGAGGGTGCGGTGCACGGGCTCGGCTTCGACGCCGCCGCGGTCAGCCTGGTCCGCCCGGACGGGGACCTCGTGGTCGCGGCCGTCTGGGAGCTGGAGGAGAGCACCATGGGCGGCCCCTCCGTCCTGCTCGGCCAGGTCGGCTCCCGGGAGTCCTGGGACCGGCTGCTCGGCGTCAGCGACCACTGGGGCACCCTGCGCTTCCTGCCGTACGACCGCGGCTGGGCCGTCGCCAGCGACATCCCGCGCTGGATCGGGGACGGCCCGCTGCCCGTCTACGCCAACGACTGGCACCCCGCCGACGGGCTGCTCGCCCCGATGTACAGCGCCGGCGGCGACCTGCTCGGCGTCCTCTCGGTGGACCGCCCGCGCAGCGGCAAGCGGCCCGGGGCGTGGACCCGCGAGGCGCTGGAGATGTTCTCGCTGCAGGCCTCCATCGCGATCGGCAACGCCCGGCTGCGGGCCGAGATGCAGCGCGCGCTGGCCCGCCTGGAGAAGGAGCAGCAGGCCCTGCGGGCCAGCGAGGAGAGCTTCCGCCAGGCCTTCGAGTACGCGCCCAGCGGGATGGCCATCACCGAACTGCACGGCGCCGGGCGCGGCCAGCTGACCAGGGTCAACGACGCGCTCTGTCGTCTGCTCGGCCGCCCCCGCGCGGTGCTGCGCCAGCAGAGCTTCGCCGACCTCGTGCACCCGGAGGACCGGGCGCTGCTGGAGCGCACCAGCGCCGAGAGCGGCCGGGCGGAACTGCGGCTGTCCCGGCGGGACGGCGGCTACCAGTGGGTGTGCCTGCGCAACTCGATCGTGGCGGACGCGGCCGAGGGCCCGAGCTTCCTGCTCACCCACGTCGAGGACATCGAGGACCGCAAGCGCCACGAGTTCCAGCTCGCCCACCGGGCCAGCCACGACGCGCTCACCGGCCTGCCGAACGGCGCCGAACTGAAGGCCCGGCTGGGCCGCCGGCTCTGCGCCGAGCCGCAGACCGTCGGGGCCCCCGCCGGGCCGGGCGAGCCGGCCTACCCGGCGCCGTACGGCTACCCGGCCGACTCCTACAGCGCGCACGCCGCGTACGACCGGCTGGAGGGCGCGGACCCGTACGGCGGGCCGGTGCACGGCTACGGGACGCCCGAGGGCGGCCCGCCGTACGGCCTCGCCCCGGGCTACGGGGAGCACGTGCACGCGGTGGTCCCGGCCGACCAGGGCCCGGGCGGCGAGGCGTGGTCCGCACCGTTCCGCTCCGGCGTCGCGGCGTCGCTGGACAAGGGGCTCGCGGTGCTCTTCTGCGACCTGGACGGCTTCAAGTCGATCAACGACCGGTTCGGCCACAACGCGGGCGACGCGGTGCTGGTCGAGGTCGCCCGGCGGCTGAGCCAGGCCGTCCGGGACGGCGACACGGTGGCCCGGCTCGGCGGCGACGAGTTCGTCGTGCTGGCCGACGGGATCGGCCGCGAGGAGGCCAAGGACCTGGCCCACCGGCTGCGGGGCGCCATCATCCCGCCGATGCGGATCGACGGCCGGGCGATGCGGGTGGGGGTGAGCCTCGGCGTCGGCTGGGCGGGCTGCGGGATGAGCATCGAGGAGGTGCTGCACACCGCGGACGAGCGGATGTACGACGAGAAGCGGGCCCGGGGCGGCGCGGTGCGCGGCGCGCGGGGCGAGCGCTCGCACCGACGGGCGGGCTGAGCCCGCCGGTCCTGGTTACCCACGGGTTGTCAAGGGCTCTTTTCCGGCTGTCACAAAGGACAGGTAGGGTTCCCGGGTACGACAGCGTCCATGATCTGCGCCGGCGGCCCGCATCCCGGCGGCGCGAACCGGATGGGGGAGTTGACCACCGTGACGACCGCCGGCAACAACGGAGCGCCCGAGGGCGGTGCCCCGCAGGACGACGACCCGTTCGGCTACCTCTACCGCCCGGCGGAGGGTGCCTCCGGGCAGCCGGCCGAGCCACAGCAGGGCGTGCCCCGGACGTCGTACAGCCGTCCGATGGAGGTCGGCCGGGCCCAGTACGGGCAGCAGCCCTACCAGCCGCGGCCGCAGCAGCCCCCGTACGGCCAGCAGGCGGGGCCGCAGCAGGGCTACCCCGGCGGCCAGCAGCCGTACCCGCCGCAGCAACAGCAGCCCGAGCACGGCACCGCGCCCACCCAGCAGACCCGTTACGCCGAGCACTCCCGGCCGCAGCCGGGAGAGGACCGGTCGAGCAGCGGCCGGAGCAAGGGCGCGGTGATCGGCGCGGTCGCGGTGGTCGCGGCCATAGCGATCGGCGCCGGGATCGCGCTCTCCAAGGGCGACCCGGAGGGCGACAAGACCGCCAAGGGCGGCGCCCAGACCACCGCCGCGGCTCCCCCCAGCACCCCGGCGACCGGCAGTTCGTCCCCGACCGCCTCGGCCTCGGCGAGCACCACCGCCCCGGCCGGCCCGTTGACCGTGGACTCGGGCCAGCTCCAGGCCCAGAACGCGCCGTCCGGCAACGGCGTCAAGGGCACCAAGTCCGCCGACGGCAGCTACCTGACGCTCCAGCCGGGCGGCTCGGTGACCTGGAACGGCGAGGTCGCCGCGGCCGGCACCTACAAGCTGAACGTGCACTACAACAACACCGGCGGGGACCTGAAGGGCGCCGCCTCGGTGAACGGCAAGGACTGGCCGAGCGGGCTGCTCTTCAAGAACTACGTGCCCGGCAAGGACCCGGCGTCCTCCTGGTTCAACACCTGGATACTCCCGCAGCTCCAGGCCGGGACGAACAGCATCACCTTCACCGTGCCCTCCGGGTCGATCCTGATCGACCAGATCACCCTCGAACCGAATGCGACCGGCTGACCGGTTGAGCGGCTGAGCCGGAACGCGAGACGGCCGCCCGTCCCCGTGGGGGAAGGGCGGCCGTCGGCGTTCCGGCGCTCCGTCAGGCGGGCTTGACCACGTCGAAGCGCTCGCCGCCGAGGACCCAGCGGCCGCGGCGCATGACGGCGACCAGGTCGTAGCCCTCGGAGTCGAGCACGACCAGGTCGGCCTGCTTGCCCGTCTCCAGCGAGCCGATCGAGTCGGCGAGGCCCAGCAGGCGGGCCGGGGTGGCGGACAGCGACTCGACGGTCTGGTTCAGCGTCAGGCCGTTGACGGTGAGCGAGCGCTTGAAGGCGACGTCCAGGGTGAGCGTGGAGCCGGCGATGGCGCCGCCCTCGACCAGCCGGGCGACGCCGTCCTTGACCTCGACCTGGAGCGGGCCGAGCGGGTAGAGGCCGTCGCCCATGCCGGCCGCGCCCATGGCGTCGGTGATCAGGGCGAC
>NZ_JBHXMU010000124.1:0-6524 GCF_042720685.1 Kitasatospora sp. NPDC058492 | reverse complement strand
CAGCCGCCGCAGCGGCCCAACTCGCCCGGCGGCGGGCCATCGAATCCTTCCCCGCCCAGGTCGAACGGAGCAGCGCCGTCGACGACCGCCTCTCCCCGACGGAGGCCCGACCGCAGCCCTGACCGCAGCCCTGACGGCAGACCACCCCGCCCGCGCCTCGGCCCCCAGGCCGCCGAGGCGTGGCCGACGTACACGGTGGCGGCCAGCAGGCGCGGGACCACCCGGATCAACGCCTGCTCCGCCCCCTCGGCCACCCGGTGCGCCGCCGCCACGGCGAGCGCACCGTCCACCCACCACCCCTGCCGCCACGCCCCCGCCACACCCGCCTCGGCGCGCAGCGCGCCCACCTCGCACCCACCGCCCGCATCCACCGCCCGTACCCGGGCTGCGCGCCCCCGGCGGAGGCATGCACGGCGGTGCCCATCCGGCCCGTCGCGCCACGCCGGTACGGGCGCGACCGAAGGTGTGGTTGCGCGGATGGTTGTGCGGCCGCAGCTTCGCGCCGTGGGCGTGGACGCCAGCCTCCATAAGCCCTACGGTGGCACATCAACCGTCCTGCAACCACGGCCCTTCTGCACCCCCTGACCAGCCGCGACGCGCTCGCAACTACACCCCCCGCACCACTGCGCCACCCTCCCCCACCGATCCTCCGCCCGGCCGCCCCACCACCGCTGCACCACCGCGCCCCACCGGTCGACACCGGAACCGGCCGAGCGGCGGCGGGTTCCGGGCATTCAATCCGATTGGTAACCCAGCGCACCGAGGGCATATCGTAGAGTGAGCGCAGATGATCGACCGTCAGCCACCCATCTCCCTTTCCGAGAAGCCGAGATGACCAACCGTCACGCGAGTTCCGCCGAGCCGCCCCCGAGGCCCGGTGAACCGGAGGACGTACCACTGGAGTTCGCCGCCTTCTGCGAACTCCACCGCCCCCGGTACCTCAGCTACGCCCGGGTGTGGCTGACCGAGCACAGCAGCGCGGCCACCGCCGTCCAACAGGCGTTCGCCGAAATCGCCGTCCAATGGCGCGAGTTGCTGGGCAGCTCCAACCCCACCGCGAACGCCTGGCAGATCCTGCGCAGCACCGTCGCCGACCACACCCGGCACGTGCCCGCCGCACCGGACCGCCACCCCGCCGACGACGACCTGGCGATCCTGCACTACGTCGTCGGCCTAGCCGCCCCCGAGATCGCCGACGTCATCGGCACCGACACCGCCAGCGTCGCCGGCCGACTCCGGCGCACCATGCTGTGGGAGGCCTCCGGCTGGTGAGCCCCCTCAGACCCGCTCGCCCGTCACGTCGAACAAGTGATGCACCGGGTCGTGGATCAGATAACGGGCAAACGACTCCACCGTGAACCGCGCCCCGTCACTACGGCCCCCGGTCCGCCCCCACTGCTCGCCCGCCACCCGCCCGAACGCCGCCGCCAGCACCTCCGCGGCCGCCGCCAACTCCCCGGCCACCACCGCCGGCACCTGCTCCCCGTACCGCTCGGCGACCGCCGTCTCATCCTGATCCCAGTTCGGGAACAGCGGGGCTTCCTCGGCCAGCATCAGGTCCAACCGGACCCGGAACAGCCGGAACACGTCCCGGACATGGCACGCGTACTCCAGCCCCGACCACACCCCCGGCCGCGGCCGCCGACGCAAACCCTCCTCGGCCCCGGCCAACAACGCCACCCAGGCCTCCGCATTGGCCCGAACCATCCCCGCGACGTCCTCCCGCACCACCGCCGCAACATCCAGCCCACAATCCGGACACGGGCGTTCCAACACCCACGTCCAGTCCTTGCCGTCCGGAACGACCACACCCACCGGATCCACGCCACGCTCAGAAGCACTCATGGCCCCAGCATGGCCACCCCACCACCCACCCCACCAGCGGCAAGGACGCCAACCGCCACCAAAATGCTGCCACCCCGCCCGCCGCCCTCAGCCGCCCGCACCCCTGCGCCGCCGCACCCGCACCACCCACACCACGACCGCCACCACCCCGCCGACCAGCACCCCCCACAACGCCACCCCCACCGCAACCCCGACCCCGAACCAGCCGCCCCCACCGGCCCCCGCCGCAGGCACCACGGCCTCGCCACCCGGCTCCTCCGTCACCCCACCCCTCGCAGCCCCCTGCGACTCCCCCCGCCCCACCAACGGATTCACCCGAGACCCGCCGTCCACCACCGGATCAGCCTCCAACGCCTTCGCCGGCGCCAGCACCCCGAAGCCGTACCTGCTCCCCGGCACCGCCGACCCGTCCCGCGGCGGCGTGGCAGTCCTGATCATCCGATTGATCACCTGCCCAGCCGAAAGCTCCGGATACTTCGCCCGGATCAACGCGGCGGTGGCGGAGACGTAGGCGGTGGCATCGGAGGTGCCGTTGCCCACGCCGTAGCCGGCAGAGGTCTTCGCACTGGCCCGGTAGATCTCCGCCCCGGGGGCGACCAGTGTGGTCTCCGGTCCGTAGCTCGACTTCTCCCACAGTCGCCCCTGCCGGTCCACCGCGCCGACCGCCACCACTCCGGGGAAGGCCGCCGGGTACTCGACATGGGTGGCCTCGTTCCCGCTGTTTCCCGTCGCGGCCACCATGACCACGTCGTGGTCGACGGCGTACTTGACGGCCGCCCTGGTCTCCTGGTCGGCCCCGGCGTAACCGCCGATGGACATGTTGACCACCTTGGCACCGTGGTCGACGGCGAACCGGATCGCCCGGACGAGACCGGCCTGCGCCACGGCGTCAGCAGAATCCCAACTCACGCGGACGGGGAGGATCTTCGCCTTCGGTGCCAGGCCCATGACGCCGGCACCGTCGCCATGGCCGTGACCGGCGATGAGACTCGCCATCCCGGTGCCGTGGCCATCCTCGTCAACCGTGCCGTCTCCGTTGTCACCGGAGAAGTCGGCCCCGGGCACCACCTGTCCGGTCAGATCCTGATGGCCGGTCATCACACCGCTGTCGATGACGGCCACCGTGATACCGCCGCCCTGCGACACCGGCCACAACGCCGTTTCGGCCCGGTAGTCGCCGAGCACCCACTGCTCGTCGCGGATGCTGTCCGCGCCGGCCCGACCCGCCCCGATCGCCACGACCAGACTTCCCGCCGCCAGCACGGCCAGTCCGCGCCCAAGTCGCCCGTCCCTCAAGCCCGGTCACCCCACTCAGCACAGCGGCGCCCCCGTGGTCCACGAACCACGAGGGCCCCGATCGAATCACCCGGTCGTCTGCGGACCAGGAGTCATTTCACCACGTTCGGATTGACGGGCCCTTCCGATGCCCAGGTCTGCTCGTCCTCGACCAGGTAGTCCGGCCGTTTGCGGCCGCCCTCCTTGTCCTTGGCCCGCCCCTGGGCGCCCCCGTACGGAACCGCGGGCACCTGGGACGACGTGGGAACGCCCGCGGACTCCGGCCGCGGGCGATTGCGCAGCCCGAGGCCGGACCCACCCTCGGTGAAAGCCCGCCTGCCGCCGGAGGCGCCCTCCCCGGCGGGCACCCGGCCACCCGGTACGGCTCCCGGTCGTTCGCCGACGCCCACCACCCCGCCCCCGACCCGACCGGCCACCGAACCGCCCCTGCCTCCGGCACCCGGGCCGCCACCGCGGACGCCTTCGGGGACCTGGCCGCCGCGGCCTGCACCGGGCCCGGCCGGTAGGCTGCCGCGACCCCCGGGCTCTCGCTCGACGACCGTCGGCTTCTCCCTCACCCCGGCGAACAGACCCGGCGTCGTTGCGCCACCACCCGGCCCGAACCCTCCTGGGCCGGCGGCGGTCTGGGTGCCCGGCCCCGGGGAGACCGGCGTGCCCGTCACCCCGGTCGACGCCGGCCGCCCGGCCACCGTCGGCGGCGCGGTGCCCGTACCGTCCACCGTCGTTCCCGCGCCGAAGTTGACCGGCCCCGGCTTGACCGGTGCCGTGGCCACCCCGCCCTTGATTCCGGGTTCCGAGGCCACCGAGGTCTTTCCCGAGGCACCCGGCGACTCCGGGGCGGCACCGGCGCTGCTCGGCCTGCGACCCCGAGGCTTCGATGGCTCCGTCTCCGATGGAGTGAAGAGGCCTCCGGGCGAGCCCATGTTGCCGACCCCCATGCCGGTCATGAGGCCGCCCACCGCAGCCGCCCCGCCTTGGTCGGCACCGGTCTTGTCGGAGAAGTCGTCGCGCGCTCCGGGCTTCGACGGGGTTCCCGGTGGGGGTGGGGGCTTCAGGGTGGGGGTGGCGATGCGGTAGTGCATGGCGAGGGTTTGCATGACGGTGGCGGCTTCGGCTTTTCGGCGGTCGGCGACGGGGATGTGTTCGTCGTCGCCGCCGAAGACGGAGGAGACGCCGTCGCCGACGGTGTCCTTGACCTTTTCCCACGTGCCGGGTTCCTCGGGCATGTCGCGTTTGGCCTTGGCGATGGCCTCGGACATGTTGTGGAGGGTGTTGGCCGCGTCGTTGGCGTAGGAGGCGGCGTTGTTGATGCTGTCGGCGAGGTGGAGCATGCGGGTGTGGAAGGCGTCGCTGGTGGCGCCTTCCCAGGTGACGGCGGCTTCGGTGCTGGCGCGGGTGAGGGTGGTGCGGATGGCCTTGAGGGTGTCGGCGGCGTGGCGCCAGGGGTCGCCGGCGGCCATGACTTCGCCGGGGTTGAGGGCCTGGGCCATGGTGCGGAGTTGGGCGTGGCTGTAGGTGGTGAAGTCGGTGTAGGCCATGGGGGGTTCGCCTCCGTTCGGGCTCGGCCGGGGGTGGCCGGGGGTCAGGGGGCGGGTGGGGCGACGGTGTGCTCGTAGGCGGCCTTGCTGCCGGCGGAGGGGTTGGCGACGGACCAGCCGTCGTCGCCGAGTTTGAGTTTCTTCGCGGTGTGCTGGTCGTGTTCTTCGTAGGTGGTGGCGGTGAGTTCGGCGTTCTTCTGGGCTTCGTCGACGGCTTGTTGGAGTTGGTTGAGGACGTCGCGCAGGCCGTCGCGCATGGTGTTGTAGCGGTTGTGGATCTCGGTGGCTTCGGCGAAGGTGCCGAAGGCGGTTCTGCCGATGCCGCTGCGCCCGTGGGTGCCGGTGCCGTCGGCGTGGTGCTGGAATTCGGCGAGGAGGAGCCGGACTTGGGCGGCGAAGGCGCGGAGTTGTTCGACCTCGACGCGGTAGCCCTGGCCGGCGCCTCCGGTCGTGCCGGTTCCTGTTGCCACTTCGGCGCCTCCCCCGTGCGTCCGTGGGTCGCTGCCGGGGTTGGGCCCCGGTGTCTCATGTCTAACACACGGGGCCCGAATTCCGCCTGGTACCTGGTCAGTTCGCAGGCGTCCTCGTGTGGAGGGCGTCGGCGAGGGCGCGGCGGCAGAGGGAGTCGGCGTGCCGGGTGGTTTCGGGGAGCCGGTAGTGGGGGGCGAGTTGGAGGGTGGTGCGGACGGCGGTGTCGAGGCTGATGCGGTGGCCGATGGAGACGTAGACGGGTTTGACGCCGGGCCGGGTGCGGAGGGCGCGGCCGACTTCTTCGCCGGTGGCGGGGTCGGTGAGCGGGGTGGTGGAGCCGCGGGGAGTGTCGGGGTCGTGGTGGTGGAAGGTGAACGGGGTTTTGGCGACGCCGAGGGTGCGCAGGCCGGTGAGGACGCCGAGGTGGCTGGCGAGGCCGAGGCGGCGGGGGTGGGCGAGGCCGTAGCCGTCGCAGACGACGGTGTCGGGGGTGTGGGTGAGGGCGGCGAGGGCGTCGAGGACGGCGGGGAGTTCGCGGAAGGCGAGCAGTCCGGGGGTGTAGGGGAAGGGGATGCGGCCGACGGCGGTGGACTGTTCGACGACGGCGAGGGTGTCGTGGTCGAGGAGGACGGCTGCGGCGGCGACGAGGTCGTGTTCGTCGTCGTAGGCGACGTCGACGCCGGCGATGAGCCGCCCGACCCCGCTGCCGGAGCCGGAACCGTCGGAGCCCCCGGAACCGTAGGCGTCGTCGGGGTCGTGGGTCTGGACGAGGGGGCGCAGGCGTTCCTGTTCGGCGAGTGCCTGTGCTTCGGTGGTGGGCCAGTCGGCGGGGATGGGCACGGGTGTTCCCCCGGGTGGGTGGGGCGGGCGCGGTCGGGTTCACCGTACCGAGGGGCGGACGACCCCGGGGTGAGCCTGTGCGCCCCCCGTGCTCCCGGTCCGGCGGGTTAGCCTGGACTTACCGAACTCCCTTGCCGGGCAGCACTTCTGGGACCGGCACGATTCCCGCTCGTTCCCCCCGACGCGCGAAGGACCCCCCGCCATGCCTCGTCCGTCCGCTGCCCAGTACTGCCTCGGTTCGTTCACCGTCGTCGCCGCCACGGTGGCACTGCTGGCCGTTTCGGACGCCTCGGGCGTCCTGGAGGTCGTGGTGCTGGAGGGGTTCGCGCTGGCGCTCGGCACCGTGGTGACGGTGTTGTCGCTCGCCGTGTCCGGCCGGTCGGCGGCGAGGGCGGGAGCGACCTCCCCGGCCCCGGCCGGACACGAGTACGCCCGGCAGCGCTAGTGTCCTGAGTCTTGAATTTCATTCATAAATATAGACTTGGCCTATGGCGCGGACGGGTCGACCAAAGGTCGAGTTGGTGTTGTCGGACG
>NZ_JBHXMU010000123.1:0-7115 GCF_042720685.1 Kitasatospora sp. NPDC058492 | reverse complement strand
GGAGAGCCGGACGGCCACTCCAGGGAAGCCACGGTCGGCAAGAACCCATCAGCCACATCCGGCCCTCCCGGGCCACCTAACACCTTACGGAGAACTCATGAGCGCGTGGCGCAGGACCGTCGCGTCCCTGGTCAAGGCCGCCCTGGTGACGCACGTCGTGCTGACGGTCTTCGAGAACCTGCCCGACGACAAGCTGCCGATCAAGATGCGCCTGCCGTTCTTCCCCGACCTGCCGCAATGGCGCTTCTTCGCCCCGAACCCCGGCATCGAGGACCTGTACGTCTTCTACCGCACGCGCGCGACGCCCGCGGACGGCTGGACCACGTGGGCCGACCTGGCCATGCGGAACGAGGCGAAGCCGCTCGCCGTACTGTGGAACCCGGGGAGCCGGGTTCCCAAGGCGCTGTTCGACATGGCGTCGCAGGTGCGCACGCTCGCCTCGAACGGGGCCATGTTCGAGTGGATGCTGAACAGCGACGGGTACAACCTGATGGCCGGGGCCGTGCGGGACGCGTGCAGGAAGAGCAGCGAGTCGGGCGACTACCAGTTCATGATCGTGGCGTCCGTCCCGACCGAGGGTGCCGACGGGATCAAGCCCATCATGATCTCGCCGGAACTCGCCCTGTGAACCGGGGGAATACCGAGATGCCCGAAAGCACCAAAGGCAGCGGAACCGGCGGAAGCACTGGAAACACCGGAAACGCCGGAAGCAGCGGAAATCAGGAGATCCCCGATCTGGGCGAGAAGCGGATCCTGTTCATCGTGACCGGATCCATCAACGCCGCGCTCACCCCGTACTGGCTGCACTGGCTGCGCCAGTCGTTTCCCCGGATCACGAGCGACCTCCTGGTGACCAGGTCCGCACAGCGTTTCGTGACGCTGGACGCCCTGCGCCGACTGGTGGGCGGCGACGTGTGGACCGACGACTACACCGACCCCTCCCTCCCGGAATCCGCGCACGTGGAGATCGGCGAACGCGTCGACGCCTTCGCCGTCTTTCCCGCGACGCTCGATTTCGCCATGCGGCTCGCCGCGGGAAACTGCAACACCCCCGCCACCATGGCGTTGCAGATCACCGAGAAGCCGATCGTGCTCGCCACCGCCTTTCCGGCCGGAAATGCCGTCGTCGAACGCAACATGGAGCTCCTGCTGCAGCGCCCGAACGTCTCGGTCAGCCAAACCGTCGCGGCGTACAGCGTCGGGAAGCGAAAATGGGAGGGCGAGACCGGCTTCTACCTGCCGTCGGTCCTGAAGGAGCTGGAAGGAATGTTCGATGCGGAGGGCCGCCGGTAGCACCAGCTCCCGGTGAGCGGCCACTCCGCCCGTGGAATCCCGCGCGGCGGACCGACCACGAACGAGGCGGGCCGAGCATGAAATGGAACAGCGACGTCGCGGTCGTGGGCAGCGGGCCGAACGGCCTGGCGGCGGCCGTCACCTTCGCCCGCGCCGGGCTGCACGTGGACGTCTACGAGAGCCAGGACGAGATCGGCGGCGGCCTGCGCACGCACGCGCTCTTCGACAGCGACGTACGGCACGACATCTGCTCCGCCGTCCATCCGATGGCCGCCGTCTCGCCGTTCTTCCGCCGGTTCGACCTGTCGGCCCGCGGCGTCGACCTGCTCCAGGCAGAAGCGTCCTACGCCCATCCGCTGGCTGACGGGCGAGCCGCCGTGGCGTACCACGACCTCGACCGGACCTGCGAGGCACTGGGCCGTGACGGCGCCGGCTGGCGGCGGCTGATGGCACCGCTCATCGGCCGCAGCACCGAGATCGGGGAGCTCTTCCTCTCCGACTTCCGCTCCGTCCCCGCGTCCCTGCGGACTCCGGCGATGCTCGCGTGGCGGTCCCTGGTCCACGGGACAGCGCTCGGCGCGCGCCGGTTCGCGACCGACGAGGCGGCCGCCCTCCTCGCCGGGGTGGCCGCGCACGCCGTCGGCAGGCTCCCCAGCGTCGTCGGCGGGGCCGTGTCGGTCTTCCTCGGCCACCTGGCGCACAGTTCGGGGTGGCCGGTGCCGCGCGGCGGGAGCTCGGAGATCGCGGCCGGCCTGGCCGAGGACATCCGGCGCCACGGCGGGCTGATCCACACCGGTGCGCGCATCACCGAGCTGGCGCAGGTGCGCGGTTCGCGCGTCGTCATGTTCGACACCGGGCCGAAGGAGTTCTCGGCCGTGGCGGGCGACCACCTGCCCGCCGCCTACCGGCGACGACTCGGCAGGTTCCGGTACGGGCCCGCGGCAGCCAAGGTCGACTTCCTGGTGTCCGAGGCGATCCCGTGGCGCAACACCGACGTGGCCAGGACCGCCACCGTGCACCTCGGAGGGTCGCAGGCGCAGATCTACCGCCGGGAGTCCGGGGTCGCCCGCGGTGTCGACGCGGGCGACCCCTTCGTGCTGCTGGTGGATCCCGGCGTCGCCGATCCCGACCGGGTCCGCGCCGGGAAGAGGCCCGTCTGGGCCTACGCGCACGTGCCCAACGGGTACGCGGCGGACCCCACCGGCTCCGTCACGGCACAGATCGAGAAGTACGCGCCCGGGTTCAGCGAGACGGTCCTCGCCGCCAGGAGCACCAACGGCGTCCAGTACGAGGCGTACAACCCCAACTACGTCGGCGGGGACATCGGGGCCGGGGCCCTGACCCTCGGCCAGCTGCTCATGCGCCCGACCCTCCGGTGGAACCCGTACGCGACCCCGCTGCCCGGCGTCTACCTGTGCTCCGCGTCCACCCCGCCCGGTCCGGGCGTCCACGGCATGAGCGGCTACCTCGCCGCTCTCTCCGCGCTCCGCCGGGAGTTCGGCATCACCGCGCCGCCCTCGCTCGGGCCCCGTCCGGCGTCTTTGCGATGTGAACCGTGACGGCGGCGTCATCGATCGGAGAGGCTGCTCGGTAAGGGTGGTGGCGGCGGGTCCGCCCCGTGGAACCCCTGGCGCCTTGGAGGAGACCGATGTCCGCACCTGTTCAGCACCACCGGTTCGCCGTCGACGGGGACGGCAACGACCTGGGGTACGCCCTGTCGCTGCCGGACGGGTACGACGAGGGCCCCGGGCCGTGGCCGCTGCTGCTGTTCCTGCACGGCGCCATGGAGCGCGGCGAGGATCTGGCGGCGCTCGCCGTGCACGGGCCGGTGCGGCAGATCGCCGCCGGGGCGAAGCTGCCGTTCGTGGTGGTGGCCCCGCAGTGCCCGGCGCACAGCTCGTGGGTCGCGGAGGTGAGCGCGCTGGCGGCCCTGGTCGAGGACGTGGCGCGGACGTACCGGATCGACCCGGACCGGCGGTACGTGACCGGGCTGAGCATGGGCGGCACCGGCACGTGGGCGCTCGCCGCCCGGTACCCGCGCCGGTTCGCCGCCGCCGTGCCGATCTGCGGGTCCGGGCTGAGAGAGGCGGCGCCGCGCCTCGCCGCCCTCCCGGTGTGGGCCTTCCACGGCGGGGAGGACGACGTCGTCCCGGTCGCCCACACCGAGCGGGTGGTCGAGGCGCTGCGGGAGGCGGGCGGTCCGGTGCGGTTCACCCGCTACCCGGGGGTCGGCCACGACTCCTGGACGCGGACGTACGACGACCCCGAGGTCTACGCCTGGCTGCTCGCCCAGTCCCGCCGGTCCCGCAGCGCGGGCTGAGAACGCCGACGGGCCCGGCAGGCGCTACTGCTGGGGGCCGGTCGCCTGGCGGGAGCCGGTCCGGGGGCGCGTGGGGTGCGGGACGGACGCGGGCAGGGCGTGCCCGGTGCGGTCGTCGGTGTGCCAGGACTGCGACTGGAAGGCCAGGAACACCGCCGCCCACCGGCTCTCCGCCGGCAGGTGGATGAGCAGCGCGCCGTCCTGGTAGACGCCGTCGTCCGTCCGGAACCGCCCGCTGTTGCCCTGGTTCATGTGCACGTCGTGCACGCCGTTGCCGGGCAGGAAGCCGAACACCTTGTCCGGGACGCCGGGTTCGGGCCCGAAGCGCTGCCCGAAGACGTACACCGCGGCCGCCGGGTCGGCGATCGCCCGCTGGACGTGCTGGTCGAGCATGTCGGCGAGGTCGTTGTCCGGGCCCGGGAGGTCGGGCGGCAGGACGCGCATCGCCGCGGGGTCGAACAGGTGCCCGCGGACGAAGTCCAGGCTCGCCGTGCCCGGCCGGGACGGCAGCGGGTTCCAGCCGCTGCCGGCCGGCGGGAGGAGGCCGGTGACGGGGTGCCGGAAGTCCTCGACCGCGAGGTGGCGCAGGTCCGCGGGGGCCTGCTGGGAAAGGACGTTGACCGCCGCGCGGTAGTCGGTGCCCCCGGCGTCGCGCAGGTGGATCTGGTAGTGCGGGGTGTCGGTGGCGCCCTCACGGCGCCGGTCGACGGCGGTGGCGGCGAGCACGCCGTAGTCGCTGATCGGCATGGGTGTGGTTCCTCGGTTCCCTGGCTGCTGGTCCTGGTGCCTCGCCGGCCGGTCGGCCGGGGTCCCTCCGTTATCGCGCACACCGCCGACCGGGGGCTGTGGAATCCGCAGTTGTTCATCTGCCGTCCCCCGAACGGGCTTTCGCGCCGCAGAACGTTGACGTCGGGGCGCCGGCGTCCGGGGACCGGACGAGGGCCGGACGAGGGCGGGCCGGTCAGTCGACCGGTGCCGGCCTGCCCCGGCCGGGCGCGGCGTGGAAGCGTCTCGGCCGCCCCCGGAGCAGCTCGCCGGTGACGAAGGCCGTCACCGCGGCGACGATCAGCAGCGGCATCGCATCGGCGGCCTGGCCGCCCAGCAGCGCCGTCGCCAGCACCGTGCTGGTGACCGGAAGCCGGGTGACGGCCGCGCCGGAGGCGGCCAGTCCGACGGCCAGCGCGGGCGCGGTGCCGAAGCCGGGCAGCGGCGCGCAGGCCGCCCCGAGCGCGGCACCGATCAGGATCGCCGGGAAGATCGGGCCGCCGCGCAGGCTGCCCAGGGCGATCCCCCAGCCGACCGTCTTGCACAGCACCAGGGCGAGCAGCGCGCCGATCGACCAGGCCGCCGGGTCGGCCGCCAGCGCGCCCAGGGTGGCCTGTCCGGAGAGCGCGGCCTCCTCCGGCGAGCGACCGGTGAGCAGGGCGTACGCCGCGAGGCAGGCTCCGACGGCGATCGCGCACAGCACCGTCCGGACGGCGGTCCGACGAGCGGTCGGCACCGGCCGGGGGCCCGCCGGATCGCCCGTGGTGAAGGCCTTGACCCGCCGGCCGAGGGCCTGCCCGGCCACGCAGACCACGGCGATCACCACCGCCAGCAGGACGCCCCAGAGGAAGTCGCCCAGGTCCGGGACGCCGCTCTCGGGCACCCGCGGCAGCGAGAGCGCGCCGATCGACAGCCCGGTCCAGTGGCCGAAGCCGGTGAAGACCAGCGCACCGACCCCGCTGGCCAGCAGGCAGGGCAGGATCAGAGCGATCAGCCGCGGGCCGCCCAGCCCGGCCGCCTCGATCATCATCACGCCCGCCACCAGCGGGCTGCCGAAGATGGTGGAGATCGCCGCCGTCGCCCCGGCTGCACCCAACACCGGTACCAGGTCCGGGCGTTGGGCCCGCCTGGTGGACCGGACGGCGAGCAGCGCGAGGCCGCCGCCGATCGCCATCAGCGGCGCCTCCGGGCCGAGCACCGCGCCGAGCGGCAGGCAGGCGAGCGCGGCCAGCACCACACCGGGGACGGCGCCCGGCGGAGTGGGCGGGCCGCCCAGCCCGTCCACCGGGACGTGGCCGCCGCGCCCGGGCAGCCGGGTGACCACGGGGGCGAGCAGCAGGCCGGCCAGCAGCAGCGCGGGCAGCGGCCACCACCAGGGGGCGCGGTCGAAGCCGGCGGCGACCGGCAGGCTCTCCCAGACCCAGTGCTGGAGTTGGTGCTCCAGGCCGACGAAGCCGAAGGCGACCAGCGAGACCGGGGCACCGATCAGAGCGGCGACCAGCAGCAGGCCGAGGTAGCCCTTGCCGAGCAGCACCTGGCGCAGGGTGGGGCCACCGTTCTGCTGCTGGGGCGTCCCCGGCATCGCCGCTCCTTCGCGCTCCCGGGGCGCGCGGCCCCCGTCCTGCGACCGAGTCTCGCCCGGGGCCGGGCGGCCCGCACGGCGTGCGACCCGTCAGCCGGGCGCCGGACGAGCGGAGTTGCGCCGTTCGGGTGAGAGCGCCCTCCGGGGCGGCTGGCAGCCGGAGCGGGTGGGCGTCGGAGCGGGCGGCGTCGACGGCGGCCGGGGCCAACAGCCGGCGGTCAGAGCCGGTGGGCGTCGCCGAGCGCGCTCTCGATGCCCTGGACCATCCGCCACAGCGGCGCCCGGCGGCTGGCGACCAGCACCACCACATCGTCCGCCCCGGACTCCCCGGGCTCCCCGGACCCCCCACCCGCGCCGTTCTCGCCGCCCGAGCGGTCGTTCCAGGTGCCGGTGACGAAGGCCATCGCCGCGTCGACCTCGACCACCCAGTCGCTCTCGCCGCCCGAGCGCAGCCAGGTGCGCAGGGCGTGGTTGTGCGCGGCGACGACGGCGGCGGCGGTCACGTCGGCGCGCAGCGGGCCGTCCGGGCGGTCGGCGAACCGGCCGCGCAGGTAGGCCGCGAGCGTGTGCTCGTAGCGCCAGACCACGGAGAGCTCGTACGCCCGCAGGCCGGGGACCTTGCGGGTGAGGCGGTAGCGCTGGACGGAGAAGGAGGGCTGTTCGGCGTACATCCGCAGGACGAGCCGGGCCGCGTCGCACGCGTGCTTGACCGGGTCCTCCTCGCCGGTGCCGGACTCCAGGAACTCCGTCATCTCGGCGAGGCTGCGCTCGTGGTCCGGGAAGACCACGTCCTCCTTGGCCGGGAAGTAGCGGAAGAAGGAGCGCCGGCCGACCCCGGCGAGCGAGACGATGTCGTCGATGGTGGTCTGCTCGAAGCCGCGTTCCAGGAAGAGCTCGAAGGCCGCGGCGACGAGCGCCTCGCGCATCGCCGGCTTGGCGGGCCCGTCGTTCATGGGCAGGTCCTGCTCTTCCTTCTCGCTCATTCCCGGAACATAGCATCGGCCCCGAACGGCCGGACCGGGTGCTCGGCCCGGCCGTCGGTGCACCTCGCAGGCGCTGTTACGGCAGGTTGCGGGCCATGACGATGCGCTGGACCTGGTTGGTCCCCTCGTAGATCTGGGTGATCTTCGCGTCCCGCATCATCCGCTCCACCGG
>NZ_JBHXMU010000122.1:0-7393 GCF_042720685.1 Kitasatospora sp. NPDC058492 | reverse complement strand
CGCCGGAACCGACCGCCCCCACCGCGTCACCCCCGGGTCAGCCGGCGCTCCGCGGGCCCCCACCCGACCTGGGGGTGCGTCAGTTCCGTGGCGGGGCGGTCTGCCAGACTCCGGGAATGAGACGTCAACGGATCCTGGACCAGTTCGCGGCTCGGGGGCCCGCCCGGGGGCGGGCGGGATGACCGGCGCCGGACCGGACCTGCCCGGGGGTGCGCGCCGGGTCCCCTACCGCGATCCCGGGCTGCCGGACCACCGGAGTCCGCTGCGCTTCCTCTGGTGGCTGGTGCGGAGACAACGCGGCCGCGTCCTGCTCGGCTCGACCTGGGGCAGCATGTGGATGTGCGCCCTGATGCTGCCGCCCTACCTGATGTCCAGGACGATCGACGAGGGGCTCCGGGCCCGCGACAGCGGCGCGCTGGTCTTCTGGGTGTCGGCCGTCCTCGTGGTCGGCGCGCTCATCGCCGTCCTCGGGATCCTGCGGCACCGCACCATGACCTTCATCCGGGCGGACGCCGCGTACCGCACCGTCCAGGTCATCACCCGGCACGTCAACCGGCTGGGGACGACGCTGCCGCGCCAGGTGTCGGCCGGTGAGCTGACCCACCTCCAGGCCGGCGACATCGGCCGGATCGCGCAGACGCTGACCATCACCGGGCCCGGCGTCGGCGCGGTCATCGCCTACCTCGCCACCGCCGTCCTGCTGGTCCGGATCTCCGTCCTGCTCGCCGCGGTGATCCTCCTCGGGGTGCCCCTGCTGGCCCTCACCGTCGGCCCGTTGCTGGGGAAGCTGCACGGCGCCGAGGGAGGCTACCGCGAGCAGCAGGGGGCGCTGACGGCCCTGGCCGGCGACCTGGTCGCCGGGCTGGGTGTGCTGAACGGCATCGGCGGCAAGCCGATGTTCGCCCGGCGCTACCGGGAGCGCTCGCAGGCCCTCGTCCCGCTCGGCTACCGGGTGGCCTCGTTCACCAGTTGGGTGCAGGCGCTCGGCGCCTGCCTGCCGGTGGTCTTCCTGGCCGTGGTGACCTGGCTCAGCGCCCGGATGGCGGCCGCCGGTTCGATCACGGTCGGTGAACTGGTCTCCGTCTACGGCTACGTGGCGGCCCTGCTGGTGCCCGTCTCCGCCTTCGTCGAGGGCGCGGACGACCTGCCGCGCGGGCTGGTCTCCGCCCGCCGGGTCATCGACATCCTGGCGCTGCGGCCGGATTCGACGCGCAGCCGGACGCTGACGACCCCGCCCGAGGCCCCGGCGGGGCTGAGCGATCCCGACTCCGGCCTGCTGCTGCGGCCCGGGCGGCTCACCGCGCTGGCCGCCGCCCGGCCCGAGGAGGCCCGGGCCGTCGTCGAGCGGCTGGGCGGCTACACCGACTCGGACGCCACGTGGGGCGACACCAGGCTCTCCGACTGGGTGCCCGCCGAACTGCGGCGCCACGTCCTGGTGTCGGACGACGACGCGTACGTGTTCGGCGGCACGCTCCGTTCCGCGGTGTCGATCCGCGGCGACCGCACCGAGGAGGAGCTGCGGCGCGCCCTGCACGCCGCCGCGGCCGAGGACATCGTCGACGCCCTGCCGGGCGGCCTGGACGCACCGCTCGACGACCGCGCCGGCAACGTCTCGGGCGGGCAGCGCCAGCGGCTGCGGCTGGCCCGCGCGCTGCTGGCCGATCCCGAGGTGCTGCTGCTGGTCGAGCCCACCTCGGCGCTGGACGCGCTCACCGAGGCGGCCGTGGCGGCCCGGATCGGCGCCGTGCGCGGCGACCGGACCACCCTGGTCGTCAGCACCTCCCCCCTGGTGCTCGGCCGCGCCGACGAGGTGGTCCACCTGGTGGACGGCAAGGTCCGGGCCACCGGCACCCACGGCGAGCTGCTGGCCCGCGACCCCGGCTACGCGGCGCTGGTGTTCCGCGGCGGCAGCGACGACCACCCGGCGAGCGCCCCGGCGGACGCCGAGGAAGGCATGGTCCGATGAGCAACCCCGACACCCCCGACACCCCCGACACCCCCAACGCCCCCCACCGCCTTCCGGTCGCCGACACCGCGACGGTGCGCCGGGCCAGTTGGCGCCTGCTGGCGGACGACGGCCGGGCGATGGGCGCGATCGTCGCCCTCACCTGCCTCGCCGCCCTCGCGGGCGTCGCCGGGCCGTGGCTGCTGGGCCGCATCGTCACCCGGGTCGAGAACGGCGAGCTGACGGTCGGCCAGGTGGACGGCTTCGCCGCGGCGGTCCTGGGGTTCGCCCTCGCCCAGCTGGTGCTCACCCGCTACACCCGCTACCTCTCCCACCGGTTCGGCGAACGCGCCCTGGCCCGGCTCCGCGAGGAGGTCGTCGAGCGGACGCTCGCGCTGCCCGGGCGGTACGCGGAACGGGTCGGCGCCGGCGACCTGGTGACCCGCTCCTCGCTGGACGTGGGCACCGTGGCCGCCACCCTGCGCAACGCGGCCCCGGACGTCTTCATCGCCGTCGTCCAGGTGCTGGTCATCCTCACCGCGACCTTCCTGCTCGACCCGCTGATCGGGCTCTGCGCCCTGGTGGGCCTGCCGATCGTCTGGGCGGTGAGCCGCTGGTACCTGTCCCGGGCCCGGGAGGCCTACCTCGCCGAGGGGGCCGCGGCGGGCGGGGTCACCGAGGTCCTCGACTCCACTGCCCACGGCGCCCGGACCATCGAGGCGTACGGGGTCGGGGCGCGCCAGGACGGCGTGGTCGACCGGGCCGTCGACACCGCCTACCGGGCCGGGGTGCGCACCCTGTTCCTGCGGACCGTGCTGTTCCCGGTCACCGAGTTCGCGCACGCGCTGCCGATGGCGCTCGTCCTGCTGGTGGGCGGCCTCGGCCACCTCCACGGCTCGGTGACGCTGGGCGCGGTGGTGACGGGCGGCCTCTACATGTGGCAGCTCGTCGACCCGCTGGACCGGGCGCTCAACTGGGTCGAGCAACTGCAGCGCAGCGGTGCCTCGTTCGCCCGCATCAAGGGCGTCGGCCTGGTGTCGCAGGAGCCGCCGGCCACCGGCCTGCGCCCCGCCGACGACCGGATCGAGGCCGTCGGCGTGCGGTACGCCTACACCGGCTCGCACGACGTGCTGACGGACGTCGACCTGGTGGTCCGACCGGGCGAGCGGCTGGCCGTGGTCGGCCCGTCCGGCGCCGGCAAGTCGACCCTCGGCAAGCTGCTCGCCGGCGTCGACGCCCCGGACGCGGGGCGGATCCTGGTCGGCGGCGTGCCGGTCGCGGACCTCGCCGCGGCGGGCGAGCTGGGCAACCGCGTCGTGCTCATCACCCAGCAGCACCACGTGTTCATGGGGACGCTCCGGGAGAACATGACGCTGGCCGCCCCGGACGCCGAGGACGCGGCGGTGCTGGCCGCGCTCGCCCTGGTGGAGGCGGACTGGGTGCGCGACCTCCCGGACGGGCTGGACTCGCTCCTGGGCACCGGCGGGACCGAACTCGGCGCCGCGCAGGCCCAGCAGCTCACCCTGGCCCGGGTCCAGCTGGCCGATCCGCACACCCTGATCCTGGACGAGGCGACGTCCCTCCTCGACCCGACCACGGCCCGGCAGGCGGAGCGGGCGATGGCGGCCGTGCGCTCCGACCGCACGGTCATCTCCATCGCCCACCGGCTCCAGACCGCGCACGACGCGGACCGGGTCGCCGTCATGGCGGCGGGCCGCATCGTCGAGCTGGGCACCCACGACGAACTGGTCGCCGCCGGCGGGGCGTACGCGGCGCTCTGGCGGTCGTGGAGCGGGGAGTCCTGACCGTCCCCGGCAGCGGTCAGGGGGTGTCGGTGCGCTTTTCGAGCCGGGTGCCGTGGCGCAGGGTGAGCGACATCAGGTCGCTGGGGCCGTCGAGTTCGAGGCGGTGCCAGCGGCCCCGGGGGACGACCACGGCGCTGCCGGCGGGCAGCGGCACCAGCTCGTCGACACCGCCCCCCGCGCCGTCGCCGCCCCCGTCCGCGTCCCCGCCCGCGGGTCGGAGGTAGAGCCGCGCGCCACCGGTGAGGCAGCACACCGCCTCGTCGGCCTCCGGGTGCATCTCCCAGTGGTCGGCGTGGACGTCGGCCTCGGTCTCCACGTGGAAGGCGCCGAGGTGCCAGGTGCCCGGCGCGCCGCCGGCCATCTGCCGCTCGGCGGCGCGGACTTCGCCGTCGGGGTGGAAGTGCAGGGCCGAGGCGAACAGGTCGACGGCGGTGGGCGTCATGGCGGTGTTCCTTCCGGTCAGCAATTTCTATACGCGTAAGAAAACTAACCCCACACCATCGCCGCTGTCGACCCCTGGGGAAGAATGGACCCATGCCGACCGCACCGCGCAGGACCTCGGGCCGACCGCCCCGCATCTCCCGTGAGCAGGTCGTCGAGGCGGCCCGCCGGATCGTGACCGAGGAGGGCGCGGACCGGCTGACCATGCGCCGCCTCGCCTCCGAGGTCGGCAGCACGCCGATGGCGCTCTACCACCACGTGCGCGACAAGGAGGAACTGCTCGTCCTGCTGCTGGACGACCACGCGGCACGGACACTGCGCCGGCCCGAACTACCCGCCGACCCGCGCGACCGCGTCGTCCGGTCCGCCGCCGCGATCCACGAGGCCCTGGCCGACTGCCCCTGGATCGTCGAGGTGCTCACCGCCGACGACCTGATGTCCGCGTCCGCGCTGTGGTTCGTCGAGCAGATCGTCGACGGCCTCACCGCGTGCGGCCTCACGCCGGAACGGGCCGTGCAGGGGTACCGGACGATCTGGTACTACACCGCCGGCGAGCTGGTGGTCCGGGCGGCGGCGGCCCGGCGGCGCGCGGACGACGAGCGCGCCACGTACCGGGAGCAGGTGTTCGGCGGCCTCGACCCGGACGAACTCCCCCGCCTCGCCCAGGTCGCGGACCGCTGGGCCGCGCTGACCACCGACGACACCTACCTGGACGGCCTGCGGGCCCTGGTGGACGGCCTCGTCGCCGCCCGTTGACGCCTCGGCCCGCAGGCCCCGGCGCGCCTCAAGTCCGTTCCGGGAAGCGGGGCTTGGACTTGCCGTCGCCGAACGGGCCGGTCGAGTGCTGGAGCGAGTGCAGGATGGCGAGGCCCTGGCTGACGATGCCCGCCGCCATCTGGTTGACCCCGTCGCTGCCGTTGAGGACGGTGAGTTCGGCTCCGGACATGCCCCGGGCCGCCGCGTCGGCGAGGGCCGGCAGGTTCTCCACGATCCGGTTGGCCGCGATGAGCTCCTGGTTGCCGCCGCGCAGGGAGTCCGCCCGGGCGGTGTTGGCGTCCGCCTGCGCCTGGGCGAGCGCCCGCTCGCTGTAGGCGCTGCCGTCCGCCTCGAACTTCACCCGGTCGCGGGCGGCCTCGGCCAGCGTCCGCTGCCGGTAGGCCTCGGCGTCCGCCGGGCGCCGCACGTCGGCCTCCAGTTGCTGGGCGGCCAGCGCGGCCCGGCGCTGGGCGAGCGCGGTCTGCTCCTCGATGACGTCCTGGGAGGCCCGGGCCTCGGCGAGCGGCCCGGCCTGGGCGGCCCGGGCCCTGGACTGCTCGGTCTCGGCGAGGAACCCGGCCCGTTTGATCGCGGTGTCGCGCTCGTACTCGGCCTTCAGCGCGGCCGCCTGCTGCTCCCGCTCGGCGGCCTCCTGGTCCGCCTTGGCCTGGGCGATCCGGGCCTGGCTGGCGACCGCCGCCACGTGCGGCGCGGCCAGGTTGTCGATGTACCCGGTCGAGTCCTCGATCTCCTGGATCTGCAGCGCGTCGACCACGATGCCGAGCTTCTCCATCTCGCCGTGGCTGCCCGCCATCACCTCCTGGGCGACCCGGCTGCGCTCCCGGATGATCTGCTCGACGGTCAGCCCTCCGATGATCGAGCGCAGGTGGCCGGCGAAGATCCGGCCGACGAGCTCCTCCATCTGGTCCTGTTCCGACAGGAAGCGGCGGGCCGCGTTGGCGATCGACACGGCGTCGTCGCCGACCTTGAACACGCAGACCGCGCGCACGGTGAGCCGGATCCCCTGCTGGGTCACGCAGTCCTCGGCGATCTCCGCCTCCCGCAGGGCCAGGGAGAGCATGCGGACCTTCTGCTTGACCGGCAGGACGAGGCTGCCGTGCCCGGTGACGATGCGGAACTGGGTGTCCTGCGCCTGGTGCTTGGACCCGGAGATGAGCATCGCCTCGTTGGGTGCGGGAACGTGCCAGAAGAACATGACCGACCACCTGACCAGCTGGGATCCGAAACCGCGATGAGGGCGGCAACAGCTCTACTTAGGGCGGCAACAGCTCGACGATCACCGAGCGGGCCGAGATCGCGTCCACCACGACCACCCGGACGTCCCGGCCGACCGGCTCCGAGCACCAGGCCGCGAACACCTCCGAACCACCCCGGAGGGCGACCAGGACCTCGCCCGGGCCGCCCGCCGGAATGGGCACCGTCACCTTGCCGACGGCTCCGACCGGGCTCTGCCGGGAGTCGTCGACCGCGGGCATGCTCTCTCGCGCCACCGGCGCCTCCGGTCCCCACGTCGCACCACCGGGTCGAGGACACCTACGGCAACCGCCGACGGCGGCGGTGCCTCGACCCCTTCCACGGTACTCCGGCAACCGGTCCGCCACCGGCCGTCGCCGGCCACCACCAGGGCGGGCCGGACCGGCACCGGTCAGGGCACGGCCAGGGCGACCGCGAAGCCGTGGTCCGGGATGTCGAGGAAGCGCCGGTTGAACCGGACGAAGGGCTCGATGAGCAGGTCCACGAAGACCAGGAAGGCCACCGTGCCGATGCCCACCGGGCCCCCCAGCAGCCAGCCGCAGAGCAGCAGCACTCCTTCGATCAGCCCCTTCGCGCACCAGAACGGCCAGGTCCAGCGGTGCCGGATGGTGATCGCCAGCAGGTCGATGGCCCGGATGCCGAAGCCGCTCATGATGATCAGCGCCGAGGCGTAGGCGCACAGCAGCGCGCCGAGCAGCATCAGCGGGTAGCTGCTCAGCCCCAACCAGGCCGCCGGCCGCAGCCATTGGAAGAGGTCGATCAGGCTGCCGCACAGGAAGAAGGTCACGAAGGGCGAGACCACCGGGCGCTTGCGGTTCCACGCCGCCCACGCCCCGATGCACACCACCGCGACGGCCGCCTGGCACAGGCCGATGGTGAGCGGCAGGTGCTTGAGCACGCCCAGCGAGAAGACGTCGAGCGGGTCGGTGCCCAGATCGGACTGGATGAAGAAGTGGGCGCCCGTCGAGAAGACCACGCAGCCGGCCAGGTACACCAGCGCCCTGGGCAGTAACTCGCCCAGCCGCCAAGGTTTTCCGTTCGGATCGACGCCAGGGGGACGGTGGGACGCCATGGGTTCCTCCGTAAGGTGTTAGGTGGCCCGGGAGGGCCGGATGTGGCTGATGGGTTCTTGCCGACCGTGGCTTCCCTGGAGTGGCCGTCCGGCTCTCCG
>NZ_JBHXMU010000121.1:0-7828 GCF_042720685.1 Kitasatospora sp. NPDC058492 | reverse complement strand
GCCGATACTCCGCATGGACTCCCTCCTCCGCCTTGCGATGCACGCACTCCGACGCCGCGCGCTGATCCGACGTGATCCGAAAGAGAGCCCCTAGTGCACGCCCAGCCAGGACTTGATCGGGGTGAGCGCGAAGTAGACCACGAAGACCCCGGTGAGGATCCACATCAGCGGGCCGGGCTCGCGCCACTTGCCGGTGCCCGCCTTGATGACCGTGTACGAGATGACGCCCGCGGCGACACCGGCGGTGATGCTGTAGGTGAACGGCATCAGGGTGCAGGTGAGGAAGGCCGGGATGGCGACCTCGCGGTCGGACCAGTCGATGTGCCGGGCCTGGCTCATCATCATCGAGCCGATCACGACGAGGGCGGCGGAGGCCACCTCGGTCGGGACGATCGCGGCGAGCGGCGAGAAGAACAGCATCAGCGCGAACACGCCGCCGGTGACGGTCGAGGCGAGGCCGGTGCGGGCGCCGTCGCCGACACCGGTGGCGGACTCGACGAACACGGTCTGGCCGGAGGCGCCGGACAGGCCGCCGATGGCGCCGCCGGCCCCGTCGATGAACAGGGCCTTGGAGAGGCCGGGCATCCGGCCCTGCTTGTCGGCCAGCCCGGCCTCGGTGCCGACGCCGATGATGGTGGCCATCGCGTCGAAGAAGCCGGCCAGCACCAGGGTGAAGACGGCGACCGAGGCGCTGATGGCGCCCAGGCCGTGGCTGCCGAAGGCACCGAAGAGGTCGACGTGGCCGAAGAGGCCGAAGTCGGGCGCGGAGACCGGACTGCCCGGCCACACCGGGGCGGAGCTGACCCAGGTCTTCGCGGGGAGGTCGGCGACCGCGTTGATGACGAACGCTGCCACGGTGCCGCCGGCGATGCCGATCAGGATCGCGCCGCGGACGTTGCGGGCCAGCAGGACGAAGATCGTCAGCACGGTGAGGCAGAAGACCAGGACGGGCCAGCCGGCCAGCTCGCCGAAGGGGCCGAGCGCGAGCGGCGTGGGGCCGCCGGTGTGCACGAAGCCGGCCTTGACCAGGCCGATCAGTGAGACGAAGAGGCCGATGCCGATGGTGATGGCGTGCTTGAGCGGCAGCGGGATGCCGTTCATGATCTTCTCGCGGAGCCCGGACACGACCAGCAGGACGATCAGCAGGCCGTAGATCACGCACAGGCCCATGGCCTGGGGCCAGGTGGTGTGCGGCACCACCAGCGCGGATATCACGCCGGAGACCGAGAGCCCGGCGGCGACCGCCAGGGGGACGTTGCCGACCACGCCCATCAGGATCGTGGTGACGGCGGCGGCGAGCGCGGTCGCGGTGGTGAGCTGCGCGTGGTCCAGCTCGAGGCCGTTGACGTCGGCGCCGCTCAGGATGATCGGGTTGAGCAGCACGATGTAGGCCATCGCCATGAAGGTGGTGAGGCCGCCGCGGATCTCGTTGCCGAAGGTCGATCCCCGGGCCGTGATCTTGAAGTACGCGTCCAGTGCGTTCTTCGGAGCGGGGGCGGGGGCGGGCGCGGGGGCGGGGGCTGGCGTGGCGGTGTCGTCCTCGGCGGGTCTTTCTTCCGTGGGGCTGTGTTCCGTGGGGATCTGGGTCATGTCCACTCCCAAGTGTCAAAGGGGGTTGGGGTGGGCGAGCCGACCTGACTGCCAGTCAACGAGGTTGGCGCAGGGGGACTGCTCGACTCACTGGGCGCACTGTGGCGGTGCCTGCGGTGCGTGGGTGGTGCGCACCGCTGCAGAACCCCGGCGTGGGAGAGGCAGCGGGATGGTGCGGTCGCGTGCCGGTGGGTGGTGCACGCGAGTGGGGGTGGCGCGGTGGAGCGGCCCCGGGGCGGCGGGGAAGACGGTCGCCGCCCCGGGGAGGTTCTCCTGCACCCCGGCCGTGCTCCCCGGGGCCCGGAGCCCGGGGGAGCTTGCGGGCTCCGGGGGCGTCAGGCCCCGGGGGCCTCCGTGGTCAGGTGCTCGGGCCGGACCGGGATCCGGTTGAGGGCCAGGCCGGTGGCGTTGCGGATGGCTGCCACGATCGACGGCGTCGCCGACACGGTCGGGGCCTCGCCGACGCCGCGCAGCCCGTACGGGGCGTGCGGGTCGGGCAGTTCGAGGATCTCCACCGGGATCGGCGGGGTGTCGAGGATGGTGGGGATCAGGTAGTCGGTGAAGGAGGCGTTGCGCACCTTCCCGTCCCGCACGATGATCTCCTCCATCACGGCGAGGCCGAGCGCCTGGGTGCAGCCGCCCTGGATCTGGCCGACGACGGAGAGCGGGTTGAGCGCCTTGCCGACGTCCTGGACGGCGGTGAGCTCGACGACCTTGACCAGGCCCAGTTCGACGTCCACGTCGACCACCGCGCGGTTGGCGCAGAAGGTGTACTGGACGTGGCCGAAGCCCTGCCCGGTCTCCTTGTCGAAGGGGACGGTCGGGCGGTGGTGGTGTTCGCGGGTGAGGTCGATGGCCTCCTCGCCGAGCAGGTCGACCATGGGGACCAGCACGCCGGCGCTCTCCGAGACGACCTTCCCGGCGATCAGCGTGATGTCGCCGTGGGTCCAGCCGTAGCGGCGGCGGCCCTTCTCGATCAGCGCCCGCCTGACCGCCTCGGCGGCCAGCTTCACGGCCCCGCCGGTCATGTACGTCTGGCGCGAGGCGGAGGTCGATCCGGCCGATCCGACCTCGGTGTTGGCCGGGTGGATGGTGACCAGTTCGACGCCCAGCTCGGTGCGGGCGATCTGGGCGTGCACGGTGACGCCGCCCTGGCCGACCTCCGCCATCGCGGTGTGCACCATGGCGACGGGCTCGCCGCCGATCACCTCCAGGCGCACCCGGGCGGTGGAGTAGTCGTCGAAGCCTTCGGAGAAGCCGACGTTCTTGATGCCGACCGAGTAGCCGACGCCGCGCACGATGCCCTCGCCGTGCGAGGTGTTGGACAGCGCCCCGGGGAGCTGGCGCACGTCCGGGTGCTCGGTGTCCAGCGGCGGCGGCAGCGGCATCTCCTTGGCGCGCCGCAGCAGTTCGGCGACCGGGGCGGGCGAGTCGATCTGCTGGCCGGTGGGCATGCGGTCGCCCTCCGACATGGCGTTGAGCTGCCTCAACTCGACCGGGTCCATGCCGAGTTCGGCGGCCAGCTTGTCCATCTGCGACTCGTAGCCGAACGCGGCCTGGACGGCGCCGAAGCCGCGCATGGCGCCGCAGGACGGGTTGTTGCTGTAGAGCGCGATGGCGTGCATCCGTACGTTCGGGATCACGTACGGGCCGTGCCCGAGCGAGGCCGCGTTGCCGACCACGGCGGGCGAGGCGGAGGCGTACGCGCCGCCGTCCAGCACGATCCGGCAGTCGGCGAAGACCAGCTTGCCGTCGCGGGTGGCGCCGTGCTCGTAGTGCATCCTGGCGGGGTGGCGGTGCACGTGGCCGAAGAAGGACTCGTCGCGGGCGTAGACGATCTTGACGGGCTTGCCGGTGTGCTGGGCCAGCAGGCAGGCGTGGATCTGCATCGACAGGTCCTCGCGGCCGCCGAAGGCGCCGCCGACGCCGGCCAGGGTGAGCCGGACCTTCTCCTCGGGCAGGTCGAGCACCGGGGCCATCTGCTGGCGGTCGACGTGCAGCCACTGGGTGGCGATGTAGAGGTCGATGCCGCCGTCCTCGGCGGGCACCGCGAGGCCGGACTCGGGGCCGAGGAAGGCCTGGTCCTGCATGCCGACCTCGTAGTCGCCGCTGACGACGACGTCCGCGAGCGCGCGGACCTCGTCGGTGACGCCGAGGCCGGAGACCAGCCGCTGCTCGTGGCAGATGTTGCCGTACCCGTGCGACTTGTACTCGTGCGGCTCGTGCACGTAGCCGTGGGTGGCGGGGTCGAGGCACTGCTCCTCGGTGACGATCGGGGTGAGCACCTCGTACTCGACCTTGATCTTCTTCACCGCGCGGCGGGCGGTCTCCGGGTGGTCGGCCGCGACCAGGGCGATCGCCTCGCCGTGGTAGCGGACCTTGTCGATGGCCAGGGCCGGCTGGTCCTGGATCTCCAGGCCGTAGTACTTCGCGCCGGGGATGTCCTGGTGGGTGAGGACGGCGTAGACGCCGGGCACCTTGAGCGCCTCGGAGATGTCCACCGACAGGATGGTGGCGCGCGGGTGCGGCGAGCGCAGCGCCGTGCCCCAGAGCATGTCCTCGTGCCACATGTCGGAGGAGTACGCGAACTCGCCCTTGACCTTGAGGTGGCCGTCCGGGCGCAGCGGTGAGCCGCCGATGCCGTCCTTGCTGGCCTGCCGGATGTCCTGGAGGTTCTTCTGCCCCTGGATGGTGCGGGTGGTCATTGCGAAACGGCCTTTCCGGCGCACGTGCGGGCGGACGCCAGCCGCACCGCGTCCATGATCTTCTCGTAGCCGGTGCAGCGGCAGAGGTTGCCCGACAGCGCCTCGCGGATGTCGTTGTCGCTCGGCTGGGCGTCCCGCTCCAGCAGCGCGTCGGTCTGCACCAGCAGGCCGGGGGTGCAGAAGCCGCACTGGACGGCGCCGGCGTCGATGAACGCCTGCTGGACGAGGCCGAGTTCGCCGTTCTCGTCGGTCAGCCCCTCGACCGTGCGCACCTCGCGGTCCTGCACCTGGCCGGCCGCGACCAGGCAGCTGCAGACCGGCACGCCGTCCAGGTAGACCGTGCAGGAGCCGCACTCGCCCTGCTCGCAGGCGTTCTTGGAGCCCGGCAGGCCGACCCGCTCGCGCAGCACGTACAGGAGGCTCTCGCCCTCCCAGACGTCGTCCGCCTCGACCGGCTTGCCGTTGGCGGTGAAAGTCACCCTCATGCCGCGCTCCTGATCTGCTTGCTGTAGTCGTTCCAGGTCCAGGTGAGGGTGCGGCGGGCCATCACGGCCAGCGCGTGCCGGCGGTAGTCGGCGGTGCCCCGGACGTCGTCGATCGGCGAGGCGGCCGCCTTGACCAGCTCGCCGAAGCGCTGGACCACCTCGGCGCCCAGCAGGTCGCCGGACTCCCAGAGGCCGCGCTCGGCGAGCACGCCCCCCAGGTACTCCTCGGCCTCGACGGCGCGGCGCGGCGTGGGGGCGGCCGAGCCGATGCCGGTGCCGACGGTGCCGTTCTTCGGGTGGAGGGCGAAACCGAAGGCGCAGACCGCGATCACCATGGCGTTGCGGGTGCCGATCTTCGAGAACTGCTGCGGGCCGTCCGCCACCGGGATGCGCACGGCCCGGATCAGCTCGTCGGCCTCCAGGCTGTTGCGCTTCACGCCGACGTAGAAGTCGTCGATCGGGATCAGCCGGGTGCCGCGCACGGAGGCGGCCTCGACCAGGACGTCCCGGCCGGCCGCCAGCAGCGCCGGGTGGGAGTCGCCGGCCGGGGAGGCCGCGCCGAGGTTGCCGCCGACGCCGCCGCGGTTGCGGATCTGCGGGGAGCCGACGGTGTGGGCCGCCAGTGCCAGCCCGGGCAGCGGCCCGGACAGCTCGTCGATGATCCGGGAGTAGGGGACGGAGGCGCCGAGCCTGACGACGCCGCCGTCGTTCGACCACTGGGTGAGCTCGGTGATGCGGTTCAGATCGAGAATCGCGGATGGCCGGTGCACGTCGAAGTTCAGCTCGACCATGACGTCCGTACCGCCCGCGATGGGCAGTGCGGTCGGGTGCTCGGCCTTCGCCGCGAGTGCCTCGTCCCAGGTAGCGGGCCGAAGGAACTCCATGCGGGTGTCTCCTCAAGTCGTCGCCTGCCGGACGGGTGGGCACAGTGCCCGGAACTCGGTGTTCGGACCTCTCAACCAACCGCTTCGTCGCCTCCGCGTCGGGCCCCGGTCACCGGGCTGCGTCCGGCGGCGTGTCGCCCAGTGAACCGCCGGGACGGGGCCCACAGGCAGTCACCGATGGCATGAAGCCCCGGCTGTGCTCCCGCCCGGCATCCTGTACGTTCCTCTAAGGAGAGGAATGCGCAGCCCAGGTGTTCACCAGGTGCTACCTACGACCGTAATCCGGCCGTGATTCGCAAGCGACGGGCCCGTGATCCGGTCGCCCGCCCGGACGTGACGACAAGTACGGATGTTCGGGCACACTGTGACCCCCGACCGAACGCTCGGGCCTCCCCCGTTCGGCCCACCCCCTCAGCCCCATCCCACCCTCAGCCCCGTTAGGAGTCCGCGGATGCGTGTCCGTGACCTGCTCGCCCCCGGCGCCCCGCGACTGCGCCTGCTCGCGGCCGAGGACGAGCTGGACCGGCAGGTCAGCGGCGTCATGACCACGGACCTGCACGACCCCGGCCGCTACCTGCACGGTGGCGAGCTGGTGCTCACCGGCATGCTGTGGCGCACCGCCCCGGCCGACTCCGAGCGGTTCGTGCGGACCATCGTGGCCGGCGGCGCGGTCGCCCTGGCGGCCGGGGAGGCCGAGGTCGGCCCGGTGCCCGAGGACCTGGTGGAGGCCTGCCGGCGGCACCGGATGCCGCTGCTGGCCGTCCCCGACGACATCGCCTTCGGCACCGTCACCGAGTTCATCGGCCGCCAGGTCTCCGCCGACCGCGCCGCCGACCTCGCCGCCCTCGTCGACCGGCACCGCCTGCTGGTCTCGGCGGCCGGCGGCGGCGGCCTGGACGCGGTGCTGGACCTGCTCGGCGGCGACCTCGACCTCGACTGCTGGGTGCTCACCCCCACCGGCGCGGTGATCGCCGGCCCCGCCGACCGCCTCCCGGCCGAGGACCGCGACCAGCTGGTCCGCGCCCACCTCGGCGCCCAGCGCCAGCGCCGCCGCCCCCCGCACCGGGCCCGCCTGGCCGGCGGCTCCTACTCGCTGCTGCCCGCCCCGGCCTCGGCCGACCACCAGGCGCCGCTGGCCGACTGGGTGCTCGCGGTGGCCGGCGACGTCACCGAGTGGACCGCCAAGCGCCAGCAGCTCGCCGAGAACCTGGCCCGGCTGGTCGCCGCCGAGCGCCACCGCCGCGACGAGGGCCGCCGGCTGCGCCGCCGCCTCGCCGACGAGGTGCTGGCCCTGCTCCAGCGCGACGCCGACCCGGCCGAGATCAGCCGCACCCTGTACGCCTCCACGGCGATGGCCGCCCGCTACGAGAGCGTCGAGCCCAAACCCCAGGCCCAGGACGGGTCCTGGCTGGTGCTCAGCGCCGAGGGCACCGGCCTGCCCGAGGGCGTGGTGCGCGCCGTCCTGGAGGAGGCGCTGGGCGGCACCACCGACCGCGCGCTGGTCGCCGGGGCCGGCTCCGGCGCCGTCGTGGTGCTGCCCGCCCTGGACGGCCCGGTGCCCGCCGAGACCCTGCGCGACCTGCTCGCCCCGCTGGAGGCGGGCCTCGGCTCGGAGGGCCGGATCACCCTCGGCGTCTCCGCCCCCGCCTCCGAGGCCGGCGGCCTGCGCGGCGCCCTGGAGGAGGCCCGGCACGCCCGCCGGATCGCCGCCGCCCGGGTCGGCCGGGTCTGCGTGGCGGGCCCCGAGGAGCTGGCCTCGCACGTGCTGCTGCTGGCGGCCGTCCCGGACGAGGTCCGCCGCGCCTTCCGCAGCCGGCTGCTGGACAAGGTGATCGCGTACGACATCGAGCACCAGGCGGACCTGGTCCGCACCCTGGAGGCGTTCCTGCGCTCGGACGGCTCCTGGACGCGCTGCGCCGCGCAGCTGCACGTCCACGTCAACACCCTGCGCTACCGGATCGGCCGGATCGAGGAGCTGACCGGCCGTGACCTCTCCCGGCTGGAGGACCGGGTGGACTTCTACCTGGCGCTCGAACTGGCCTGACGGGTCGGGACGGCCGGGCCCGGGGGTTGGACCGGACGGCCGGGCCTGAGAGCCGTGCCTCATGCAGGAGGGCCCGCCGCGAGCACACGCGGCGGGCCCACCAGCATCGGTGTCGTATAA
>NZ_JBHXMU010000120.1:0-8438 GCF_042720685.1 Kitasatospora sp. NPDC058492 | reverse complement strand
GGGGACGGACCCTGGACACTGGTCCGAGACGGCCTACCTGTTCACTCCTTCCTCTTGCAGGTCGTCTGCTTGGGCGAAGCGACTTCGTGTCGCACCGGGATTCTCCGGTCATGGGGTAGCGCTGGTTGTCGCGGCTGCCGGCGTCGAGGCGGCGGTCGCCGAACGAGGCGTTGCCGAACGAAGCGGTTGCCGAGCGGGACGGTGCCGAACGAAGCGGCGACGACGGCGCCGTTGGCGACGTGGATGCCGAGGCGGGAGCCGGTGAACTTCGAGCTCGCCGTCAACACTTTCATTGACTGAAAAATCGGTCAAGCCTGTGAGTCGGCCCGTCCGCTGATGAAGGGCGCGGGGACGTGCGACGGCCGCCCCATCGGACCCGTACTCCAGCTGGACCCTGCTCGCACTTGTGGCCCCTCGTCGCCAGGGCCTCATCGGCGGTGTGCGGTGCCCGGCCCCTCGGCGCCGTTGCGCCGCAGATCACCGCTCTCTCTGGATTTGACTGAATTTTCAGTCTAGTAAAAGATGCGGGGGCACCCCCGGTCCCAGGACCAGCCCGCCGCAGCGCGGGCTCCGTGCCCCCTGGCGGCCCGTCCACCCCCCACGGAGGCGGGCCGCCAGGGCCTCCGCCGCGCACGCGTCGGCCGCCGCCCCGACTCCACAGCTTCAGGAAGGACGACCGTGCAGGTCACCACCGATGACACCAGCGCGACCAGCCCGGTTGCGCGCCGCGCTCCTCGCCACCGCTGGCGGTTCGCCGTCGTCCTGGCGATGGTCGTCGCCCTGTGCGGGAGCGGGATCGGGCTGTACCTCAACGAGCGCAACACCCGGGAGCAGACCCGCGAACTGGCGATCCCCTCGGCCCAGGACTGGATCGAACTCGACGTCACCGCCCAGGACGTGGACCCGGCGGCCCAGCAACTGACGCTCTACATCACACCCGTACCGCACGGCAGGCTCGCCGCCGGCGCCGACGGCCAGGCCTTCAGCCGACCCGTCGAGATCACCGTCACCGGCACACCCAGGACGACCATCCGGGCAGCCGAGGGCGAGAGCGCGGCGCCCCAGCTCGTCCACATCGGGATGTACGACGGCACCATCACCGACTACCCCTTCGACCGCTACCGCATGGAGGCCGGCTTCACGGCCACCAGCGGCGCCACCCCCGTGCCGGTCGGCCTGGTCCTCACCGACACCGACCCGTTCTTCGTCGTGCGCCCGCAGGCCACGGCCGGGGCCACCGGCGCCGTGGCCCTGGACGCGAAGATCACCCGCTCCCGCAGCACCTTCATCCTCGCCTGGTTCATGATCGCGGCGATGTGGGCCATCGCCCTGGCCGTCCTCGGCGCCGCCGAGGTGCTCTACCGCAAGCGCGAGGGCCTGGTCTGGCCCTCCCTGGGCTGGATGGCGGCCAGCCTGTTCGCCCTGATCGGCATGCGCAACGCCGCCCCCGGCTCACCGCCGATCGGATCGCTGATCGACTACCTCGCGTTCTTCTGGGCCGAAGGAATCATCGCCGCCAGCCTGGCCTGCACCGCCTGGTGCGGCATCCGCACCGAGCACCGGCAGCGCCGCGAACGCGAGGCCGCCGCCGACCAGCCGTGAGGCCCGGCGTCGGCACCCCGTGGGCGGGCGCGGCCGGAGAATGGCCGGAAAGTGCTGCAACTACCTTGTGCAGCAGGATTGTTGGGGGTCCCTGACGCGCCCATGCTGAATTCGCCCGGCCTGTGCCGGGCCGCCGGGTGGCCGGGCGGCTCAGGTACCCCACGCCCCGACGCTCGCGCGCCCCACCCTCACCCCCCACCTCAGGCTTCGCGGGAGAACCCTCATGGGAATGACCTCTGCTCTGCGACGTGCCTCGGTCGTGCTCGCCGGCGGCGTGGCCGCGATCGGACTGTTCGCGCCGACCGCCGCGGCCGCGGACACCCCGGTCGTCCTGGCCTGCCAGGCGACTCCGCCGATCGGGTCGGCACAGACCTTCAACCTCAACGCCGGTGTCAACGCCGCCGCGCCCGCCACCGTCGCGGCCGGCAGCCAGTTCACCGTCACCCTGGCCCCCGACGCGCTCACCGTGCCCACCACGGTGGGCGGTTACAGCATCCAGTCGATCAGCAACATCGTGCTCACCGTGCCGGTCCCCGCGAACGCCACGCTGACCGGCGAGTCGCTGACCGGCGGCTCCGGCTACTCGGGCAGCGCGAGCGTCGCGGTGAACAACGGCAACGTCGTGCTCACCGTGAACGGGTCGGTCGACGGCGGCGGCACCTTCACGCTCCCCGCGCTGACCCTGAACCTGGCCGCCGGGGCCTCCGGCAGCGTCATCAGCACCTCGGTGGCCGGTACGAGCTACGCGAACCCGGGGCTGACCTTCACGGCGACCGTGCCCGTCTCGTTCTTCACCGTCGACGTGCCCACCGCCTGCTACCCGGCCACCGCGCAGGCGCTCAGCACCACGACGGTGAGCTGACCGGGGGGCCGCACCGAAGGCGACCAAGGGAGAACAGCACTGGGGCCGACGCACAGTGTGCGTCGGCCCCAGTGGCAGAAGTAGCGGGGACAGGATTTGAACCTGCGACCTCTGGGTTATGAGCCCAGCGAGCTACCGAGCTGCTCCACCCCGCGTCGGTAGTACCGACCTTACGGCACCGGCCGGCGATCACCTAATCGGTTACCCGGCGGCCGGGTACGTGCGGCCGCCCGAGATGCGGGTTGCCGTCCCCAGCCGAAAGTCAGGCGTAGACGGTGGCCCGGACCCGGTCCAGGTCCGTGAGCAGGGTGTCCAGCTGCGAAGGGTCGTTGGCGTAGGCGAGCACGGCTCGGTAGAACGCGCTCTGCATCGCGTCCGGCATCAGGTCGGAGGCGTCGAACCGTACCGCCCGGGCGTCGACCAGCAGTTGGCCCAGGCGCCGGGACAGGGCGTCCGGGTAGACGGTGGTGGGCACCTGGCGGTTGGGGCTCAGTGCACCGCCGCGGGCCACCCAGATCTGCTGCGCCTCGGGCGTCGTGAGGTAGGCGACGAGCTGCTGGGCGGCCGGGGTGGCGTGGAACATGCCGAGCAGGTCGCCCGCCACCTCCTCGGTGCCCTTGAACCCTTCGTCGATGGTCGGGAACCGGGCGAAGTCGTAGTCCTCGCCGGCCTTGAGCTGCGGGTCGCCCTGCTGGTAGTAGTCCGTGATGAAGGACGCCGCGTGCTCGAAGTAGCAGCCCGGCTGCCGGCCGAACAGCGAGTTGCCCGAGCCGGCGAAGTCGGTGAGCAGCATGCCGCGGGAGTCACCGCGGACCAGGCCCTTGGCGGCGACCACGTCTCCCCAGGTCTGCCAGGCCCGTTTGATCGCAGGAGAGTTCCAGGCGAGCACGCCGCTCGCCCACTGGTCGTAGACGTCCGGCCCGGACTGGGCGAGGACGATGTCCTCCAGCCAGTCGGTGCCCGGCCAGCCGGAGGCGGAGCTGGACTCCAGCCCGACACACCACGGGGGGACACCTGCCCCGGCGATCTGCCGGTCCAGGGTGTTCAGCTGGTCCCAGCTGCCGGGTGGCGTCCAGCCGTGTGCGGCAAGGGCCTTGGGGGAGTACCAGATGAGGCTCTTCACCGAGGCCTTGACGAACACGGCGTACTGCTTGCCGTCCACGGCGCCCAACCGCACCCAGCTCGCTCCGTACTGCGCGGCCATGCCCGGCAGGTCGAGCGCACCGTCGAGCGGGGCCAACCGGCCGGCCCGGGCGTACTGCACCAGCTTTCCGGGGCTGGAGAGGACGGCGAGATCGGGCGGCGTCCCGTTGTCGACCCGGTCGGCCAGCACGGTGTCGGAGTCCCGGGAGCCCTGGTAGTCCACCCTGATCCCGGTCCGCTGCTCGAACGGCGCGACCATGGCCAGGAACGAGTCCCGCTCACTGCCGGTCCAGGTGCCGAGCACATGGACCACAGGTCCCGACCCGCCGCTGCTGCAGGCCGTGGGGCCGAAGAGGGCGACCAGCAGCAGGGCGAGACAGGCCCGGGCCCAGCGGTCCGCCCTGCTCATCGCGCGGCCCGGTACTCGTCGATCCGTGGCCAGAGGCCGCCCAGGCAGAGCACCGCGATGGCGGCGCACAGCACCGGGAGCGCGCGGCCCAGGCCCAGGTCGGAGCGGGCCGCCGATTCGGCATCGGCCAGCCGTTGCCGGTCCAGCTCCGTGAGACGGGCCAGGTCGGCGTCGAACGCCGCGCCGGCGCCGCCCAGTTGGGCGGCGCCGGGGCCGACAGCCGTGGCCGCCACGGTGGGGTCGGCCGCGGCTGCCGTGGCGGGGCCGCGCGTGGCGGCCTGCCGGCGCAGCTCGGCATCGGCCGCGGTGAACTGCTGGAAGTCCCGGAGGGTGTGCAAGGCGGCGTCCCGTTTCGCTGGGGAGGAGTCGGGGCGGAGGTCGGCATCGAACAGGTCGGCGAGGATGCCGTGGAACGCGGGCTGCTGGTTCTCGGCCGCCGCGACCGCTCCCGGCGTGACCGGACGGTCCGCCAGTGGGCCGGTGTAGGTGGCGAAGTCGTCGGAAAGGTCCTGTCCGGGGACGATCTGGACCACCGCCAGCGCATCGCCGCCTGCCGCTTCGGCGGCGAGCGCGCGAGCCTGCCAGGCGGCGGTCAGCCGGGGCAGCACCTCGTCGGTGGCGGTGCCGAAGGCTCGGTCGGTGTGCAGGGTCGCCACCACCGTCCAGCCGGCCAGCGCGAGCAGCAGGACGGACGCGGTCAGCAGGTACGGGTTGAGCCGCCGGTTGAAGTGGCGGCTCAGAAAGCGCTGCGTACCGACCAGCAGGACCAGGGCGAGCACCGCGGGGGCGAGCACGCCGAGCAGCACGACCGGGGCGAGCCATCCGCTCTGCTGTTGCCGGCCCAGTTCCTGCTGCTCGGCGGCCCGCAGTTGCTGGACCTGGGCGAGGACTCCGTCACCGGGTTTGTGCATCAGGCTTGAGGCGTAGCTCAAGTAGGCGGCGCCGAGGGCACCCTGGCTCTCGGTGGCATGCGCCTGTTCGACCAGGCTGGTGTACTCGACGAGCAGTCCCTCGACGGCCTGCAGTCGCCCGCTCCCGGCCGGCCCGGTCGCGTCGTGCTCGGCGGCCCGGGCCAACACCTGGTGGGCCGACTTCAGATCGTCCTGGTAGCGCTGCCCCGGTCCGCTCAGGCGCACCGTCCCCGAGGCGAAGCTCCCGGCCGCGACCCGGTCCGCGTCGGCGAGCAGGTAGGACAGCTGCGCGATGTCGACAAGGGCCGGGTCGGCGTGGGCTTCGGCGGCGGACACCGCCGTGTGCGCGCCGGCGAGCGCCGCTTCCAATGTCCCCCACAGCGCCGCCGTGCACAGGACCAGCGAGACCACAACCCGGCGCAGCCGGCCCGGAGTGGTGGGTGGCGCGGCGGGCCTGCGGCCGAAGCGGTGCGACCGTGACCCCACGCCGGCAATGGCCGCCATCCGCATCCCGCCCCCCGGCTCGGCCCGTCAGGAGCCCGACGGATCGTCGCCCACCCTAGCCACGCGACTATGGAGTGGCTACCGGGAAGCGGAATATGACGGAATATCAGTTTCGACTCCGGCGGCCCGGGTGGCACACTCTGACGTACCGTCAGTTGGGCGGTCACCCTACGCGGCCCCGGTAGGTGTTCTCCAGGCCCGGGTCGGCGGGGTTTCCGGTGAGGTTGGCGGAGAGCAGCTCGAAGGTCCCGTCGGGCGCGGTCATGGCCGGGTCGACCTGGGGGATCTGCGAGTAGTCCCGCTGAAGGGGCGCGGCGTCCTTGGGTGTGGGCATGGTGACCTTGAGGCGGCTCAGCCGCTTCGCCCCGTCGTCGATCTGCTGCCGGTCCGCGGCGGTCAGCGCCCGGCCGTCGGTCCGCGCGACCAGGACGGTCACCGGGTTGGCGTCGGGCTTCGTCCCGAAGCGGTCCTGGGCGATCTTCATGGCGGCGGCCGAGTCGTAGCTCTTCGGCAGGAAGTCGGCCGTCTGCGTCTGGGTCACCCGGTAGATCAATGTCTGGCTCAGGACGGTCAGGAGCATTCCCAGGACCGCCCATACGGCGATCACCTTCCACGGATTCCTGGTGGAGAATCCGGTCAGGGCGCGGATCACGATGTCCTCCGGCGGTGGTGCTGTCGCCGGGGATTTCCGGCACGTCTCCAGACCATCACGGCGTGGGCGTTCTCGTCCGAGCGCGGGAGGAGAACGCCGTCAGGACCTGGGCCCGCCACCAGGCCCGGACCAGGACCAGGGGCCTGGTCCGGGATCGGTCCCGGGTGCCGGCCCGGGGCCGGGAGCCACAGGGAGAATGGACCGTGGACGCCCCCCCCCGAGGGCCTCCGCGGGAACGGCGTACGGCTCACAGCGCACAGCACGCGGCTCACGGCTCACGGCTCACGGACGACGGCACACGGCCGGCCGGCCACGGAAAGGACCATCACCAGCATGTCGACGCACCACCGGCCCCTGCCGCTGCCGCAGCCGCAGTCGCCGCAGTCGCCGCCGAGAGCCGACGGCCTGCCCTGGACGGCCAGTGACGCGCTGGTGGCCGTCGGGTCGGCCGCCCTGGACCTCCTCGGCTACTCGATCGGCAGCCCGGACGGAAGCCAGCCGATCGCCCTGACCGCGCTGGTCCTGCTCGTACTGGCGGCCATGCCGCTGCTCACCAGGCGCCGCTACCCGCTGGCGTCACTGACGGGTGTGCTGGCCCTCGGCCTGGCCCTGAACCTGAGCGGGCCGGTGCCGCAACACTTCAACTGCACGCTCTGCATCGCGCTGTTCGCGGTCGCCCGCTCGCGCGGCCTCGTGGTGGCGGCGCCGGCCGCCCTCGTGGCGGCCGTCGTACCGCTGCTGGGCCGGGGGCATCCGCTGCCGCCCCCGCTCTCGCGAGCGGCGTCCAACGTGCTCGCCGCGGCGCTGGTCATCGCCGCGGCCGAGGCGCTGAAGCGCTGGCAGCACGCGGTGGAGGTCAGGCGCAGGCTGCTGGCCGACCGCGCGGTGGCGCAGGAACGGCGCCGCATCGCACGGGAGTTGCACGACATCGTCGCCCACCACATCACCACCATGCAGCTGATGGCCGGCGGTGCCAGAGCGAACCTCGGGGGTGACACCGAGGTGGTGCGCGACGCCCTGGTCACGCTGGAGGGCTCCGGGCGGATGGCGCTGCGCGAGATGCGTCAACTGCTCGACGTGCTCCGGGCCGGCGACGAGCCGGAGGAGTCGCCGTCCGAGCCGCAGCCCGGAGTCGGGCACCTCGGACGGCTCGTCGAGGAGTCCCGCAGGGCCGGTCTTCCCACCGAGTTCGCCGTCCTGGGGGAGGAGCGCCCGCTGCCGCCGAGCACCGGCCTGGCGGTGTTCCGGATCGTCCAGGAGTCCCTCACCAACACCCGCAAGCACGCCGGCCGGGCCCGGGCGCGGGTCCGGCTGACGTACCACCCGGACCGGATCACCGTCGAGGTGTCCGACAACGGCACCGCCGCGCCGGCCGACACCCTGGTGGGTGCCCTGGCGGGAGCGGGCGGTGCGGCCGGACCGAGGGCGGGCCGCACCGGATACGGTCTGATCGGCATGCGCGAACGCGTCGCGCTGCAGGGCGGCAGCATGGTGGCCGGCGCCGTGGACGGTGGTGGCTTCCGGGTGGTGGCCAGCCTGCCGGTGGCGCCGGCCGACGGAGAGGAACGGCTCGGATGACGGGAACCCCGGAGCGGATCAGGGTGCTGATCGCCGACGACCAGCCGCTGGTACGGCGGGGCCTGGCCCTGATCCTGGCACCCGACCCGGCGTTCGAGGTGGTGGCCGAGGCGGACAACGGCCAGCAGGCGGTCGACCTCGCGCACCGGCACCGGCCCCACGTCGTGGTGATGGACATCCGGATGCCGGTTCTCGACGGCGTCCAGGCGACCGAGCGGCTCACACGGGAACTGCCGGCCTGCCGGGTCCTGGCGCTGAGCACCTTCGACATGGACGAGTACGTCGTCGCCGCCCTGCGCGCCGGCGCCTCCGGGTTCCTGCCCAAGGACGTCTCCCCGGAGGAGCTCTCGGCGGCCGTGCGCACCGTGCACACCGGGGAGGCGGCGGTGGCGCCGCGCCTGCTCACCCGGCTGATCTCCACGTACGTCACCGCGCCCCGCCTGCCGCCGGCACCGGTGCCGTTGCCGGCCTCCAGCCTGGGTGAACTGACGCCCCGCGAGATCGAGGTGTGGCACCTGCTGGCCACCGGCCTGGACAACGCCGAGATCACGTCGGCGATGGGCATCAGCGTCTCCACGGTCAAGAACTACATCACCAGCATCTTCGCCAAACTGAGCGTCCGCGACCGTGCCCAGGCAGTGATCGCGGCCTACGAGTCCGGCCTGGTCGAAGCCCGCCCCGCGAACCCGCCGGGCTGAGGCGGGCGGAGCGGGGCCAGTTGCTCCGAGTCGCCCCGAGCCGGACGGCCTCGCGGCTCCCGTCCACGGGAGCCGCGAG
>NZ_JBHXMU010000119.1:0-8456 GCF_042720685.1 Kitasatospora sp. NPDC058492 | reverse complement strand
GCGGTGCCGGCCGGGCGGTGTGTTCGGGGCTGGGGGGGGGCCCGCCCGGTGGCGGGCCGCCCAGCCTGCTCAGCGGCCCGCTCAGGCGGCCGGCAGGGCCTCCAGGGCGGAGTTCAGCCGGCGCAGCGTCTCGGGGCGCCCGAGCAGCTCCATCGACTCGAACAGCGGCGGCGAGACCCGGCGGCCGGTGACGGCGACCCGCAGCGGCGTGAACGCGAACTTGGGCTTGATGCCCAGCCCGTCCACCAGCGCCTCGCGCAGCGCGGCCTGGATCGGCTCCGGGCTGAAGTCCGCGAGCGCCTCCAGCGCCTTGACGCTGGCCTCCAGCACCGGGCGGGCGTCGGCGGTCAGCGCCTTGGCGGCGTCGTCCGGGTCGACGGTGAAGTCGGCCGGGTCGACGAACAGGAAGCCGGCCATGTTCACGATCTCGCTCAGCACGACCATCCGCTCCTGGGTGAGCGGCGCGATCTTCGCGAGCAGGTCCAGCTGCTCGGCGGTCGGCTCGGCCGGCAGCAGCCCGGGGGCCTGCAGGTACGGCACCAGGCGGCGGACGAAGTCCTCCGGGGCCAGCTTGCGGACGTGCTCGGCGTTGATCGCCTCGCACTTCTTCAGGTCGAAGCGGGCCGGGTTGGCGTTCACCTTGGCGATGTCGAAGGCGGCGACCATCTCGTCGATGCCGAACAGGTCGCGGTCGTCGGCCAGCGACCAGCCCAGCAGGGACAGGTAGTTGAGCAGGCCCTCGGGGATGAAGCCGCGCTCGCGGTACAGGTTGAGCGAGGCCTGCGGGTCGCGCTTGGAGAGCTTCTTGTTGCCCTCGCCCATCACGTACGGCAGGTGGCCGAAGCGCGGGGTGGTGCCGTCGCCGACGCCGATCTCGGCGAGCGCGGCGTACAGCGCGATCTGCCGCGGGGTGGAGGAGAGCAGGTCCTCGCCGCGCAGCACGTGGGTGATGCCCATCAGGGCGTCGTCCACCGGGTTGACCAGGGTGTACAGCGGGGCGCCGTTGGCCCGGACGATGCCGTAGTCCGGCACGTTCTCCGGCTCGAAGGTGAGCGTGCCGCGCACCAGGTCGTCGAAGCTGAGGGTGCGGTCGGGCATCCGGAAGCGCAGGATCGGCTCGCGCTTCTCCAGCTTGTAGACGGCGACCTGCTCGTCCGTCAGCTCGCGGCAGTGGCCGTCGTAGCCGGAGGGCTTGCCGGCCGCGCGGGCGGCCTCGCGGCGGGCGTCCAGCTCCTCGGTGCTGCAGTAGCAGTGGTAGGCGTGGCCGGCCTCGTGCAGGCGGCGGGCGACGTCGGCGTAGATGTCCATCCGCTGGGACTGGCGGTACGGCTCGTGCGGGCCGCCGACCTCCGGGCCCTCGTCCCAGTCGAAGCCGAGCCAGCGCATCGCGTCGAGCAGCTGGTCGTACGACTCCTCGGAGTCGCGGGCCGAGTCGGTGTCCTCGATCCGGAAGACCAGCGTGCCGCCGTTGTGGCGGGCGTAGGCCCAGTTGAAGAGGGCCGTGCGGACCAGGCCCACGTGCGGGTTCCCGGTCGGGGACGGACAGAAACGAACCCGGACGGCCGGGTTGCCCGCGGCGGAGCCGCTGAGCTTTTCACTAGCCACGCTTGATCACCTTGTTGGTGAGAGTGCCGATGCCTTCGATGGAGACGGCGACCTCGTCGCCGACGTTGAGCGGGCCCACCCCTGCGGGCGTGCCGGTGAGGATGACGTCGCCGGGCAGCAGCGTCATGGCCTCGGAGATGTGGACGATCAGCTCGGCGACCGAGCGGACCATCTGGGAGGTGCGGCCGGCCTGCCGGAGCTCGCCGTTGACCGTGCAGGTGACGGCGAGGTCGGCCGGGTCCAGGTCGGTCTCGATCCACGGGCCCAGCGGGCAGGAGGTGTCGAAGCCCTTGGCCCGGGCCCACTGGCCCTCGCGCTTCTGCACGTCCCGGGCGGTGACGTCGTTGGCGCAGGTGTAGCCGAGGATCACCTCGGGCACCCGGTCCAGCGGCACCTCGCGGCACATCCGGCCGATCACCACGGCGAGTTCGGCCTCGTGCTGGACGTCCGAGGAGAACGGCGGGTACGCGATGTTCTCGGTCGGGCCGATCACCGAGGTGGACGGCTTGAAGAAGGTGAGCGGCACGTCCGGGACGTCGTTGCCCAGTTCGGCGGCGTGCGCCGCGAAGTTGCGGCCGACCGCCACGATCTTGTTGGGGAGCATCGGGCTGAGCAGCCGGACGTCCTGGAAGCGGTAACTCTCGCCGGTCGGCTGGGGCTGGCCGAACGGGTGGCCGGCCAGCGCGTGGACGACCAGCGAGTCGGGCTGGGAAGGGTCGCCCTCCACCACGCCGAAGGAGACGCTGCCGGCGGCAGGGCTCCCTTCCCGGACGGAAAACCTGGCAATGCGCACGGCTGGGATACCCCTCGCTTCGTCGACCGCCCGGGGCGCGCCCGGGCGCTGGTGGGCGCCTCGCCCACGGTGGGCGCGGCCCCGTCAATCGTCGTCCAGGCTATCGCGTGGGGCCCCGGCTGACCCCTTTGCCCCTGTTCAGCGCGGTCGGGCCGCGAGCCCCGGCGACCGCCCGGGAACGCCGCAGGGCGCCGCGGCCGCCCTCGGTGGCTCGGCCGCGACGCCCTGTCGGAGCGGGGGTCGGGTCAGTCCTGCACGACGACGGGCGCCGGGGCGACCATCAGCTGGGTGCGGCGCGGGTTGGCGGTGCTGGCCGGCAGTTCGGTGCCGTAGGTGACGGCGTCCTCGGGCTTGCGGGCACCCGGGATCGTGCTGAAGTCCGCGACCGAGGCCAGCGTCGTCCGGCGCGGGTTCGCCGTGGAGCGGCAGGGCAGCGTGGACTTGGTGGCGGCCTTCTTCGCCTGGGACATCGAGAGCACCTCGTGGTCGCGGCCGGTCGGATCGCGGCGGATCGTCACCGGCCTGATTGATTCCGAATGATTCGGAGGGGTTCTGGGCAGGCTGATCGGGGCCGTGCTCCGGAGACAGCCAGGTTACGAGATCTCATTCCACAGGGACCGTGACCAAAGCTACACATTAGACTGTGATTTTGATCACAAATTCATGAGCGAATTGCAGATATCCGACATATCGCCGCAACGGTATTTTCCGGCATATCTCCGATAACGGTCATTCCGGAAGGTCTGTGACTCTTTTCGATCTCGGGCCGGGTTGGCATGTATCCGGCGAGTGTCCGAAAAATGCGGTATTCCGGTCCTGTTACGGCACAGTCAGTGAAGTCACGCACGCGTTCGGTAGCGCCGCGCGGCGTGTCCTGGCGGCCCTTGTTGGGATTCCCCGGCTGTGCTGGAATGCCACGGACCGTGGGTAGGGAGAAGTCCACCCCGGCGACGCGCTCACCCGGACCAGCCGGGGAGCGGAAGGAAACTCGACACCGTCCGGTCCGCGGCGACGCGGCGGGACGCCCGGTCCAGAGGTTGCGACGCCAGTGCAGGGACGTTTCAAAAGGGGTAGCGGCGCTGCGGGTAACCCGGAGTCGCACGAGCCCGTGGCAGCCCCCCAGCAGGCGGCGGCTCCCGGCAGCCCGGCCGAGCCGGTGGTCCCCGAGGCCCCCGGCCACCCGGAGGACGACGGCCAGGAACGGAAGTCCGCCCGGGACAAGCTCCGGACCACCCTGACCCGGCGACGGGCCACCGGTCTGAGCCGGCTCGCGATGCGCAACTGGCGCATCCGGACCCGACTGATCGCCCTGCTCGCCCTGCCCGTCCTGGTCTCCCTGGTCCTCGGTGGCCTGCGGATCCAGGCCTCGATGCAGAACTCGCAGCAGCTCTCCCAGATGGCCAACCTGTCCGACCTGGCCAAGAAGGCGACCAACCTCGCGGACGCCCTGCAGACCGAGCGCGACATCAGCGCCGGCTACATCACCGCGCGCCCCAACGACCCGCTCGACGACGACATCGTCACCGCCCGCAGGGCCACCGACGACCTGAGCCGCACCTTCACCGCGTCCTCGGACAAGTTCGAGAACCTCGAACTCTCGGGCGGGAAGGCGCTGCTGTTCCAGATCCGCAGGGACCTGAACTCGATCTCGGACGCGCGCAACACGCCGTACCAGAACAACCAGAACATCCAGTCGACGATCACCGCCTACGACGTGATCATCCGCGACCTGCTGGCCATCACCCAGGACATCGCGCTCGCGTCGAACAACACGGACCTGCTCGTCGCGACCCGCTCGCTGCAGCAGTTCTCGCTGGCCAAGAACGCCACCTCGCAGCAGCGCGCCCTGATCGGCGCCGCACTCGCCAACCCCAAGGGCCCCGACCTCAGCCCCAGCGACGAGTCCTTCGGCATCCGCCTGCGCACCTCGTACGACAACTCGCTCACCAGCTTCAACAACATCTACACCGCGCACGACCTGGACAACCTGCGCGGCCAGCTCAGCTACAACTCGGTGATCGCCGACGCCGACCGGTACGCGCGCTCGATCCTCCAGCCGAGCGGTATCCACCAGACCGACCCGGTGACCTACAAGGACTGGTACGAGAAGGCCAGCGCCAAGATCACCGCCGAGCGCCGGATCGAGTCCAAGCTCATCGAGGACCTCGACGGCAAGGCCCAGGACCTCCAGTCCCAGGCCGACACCGAGGCCATCATCATCGGTGCCGCCATCGCCCTGGTGCTGCTCGTCGCCCTCGGTGGCGCCGGTCTGATCGCCCGCTCGATGGTGCGCTCGCTGACCCGGCTGCAGGCCGCGGCCGAGGACGTCGCCGAGCGCCGCCTGCCCGAGCTGGTCAAGACCCTCTCCGAGAGCGACCCGCACGACGTCGACACGACGGTCGAACCGGTGGCCGTCGACTCCACCGACGAGATCGGCCACGTGGCGCACGCCTTCGACATGGTGCACAGCGAGGCCGTCCGCCTCGCCGCCGAGCAGGCCCTCCTGCGCGGCAACATCAACGCGATGTTCACCAACCTCTCGCGCCGCAGCCAGGGCCTCATCCAGCGCCAGCTGTCGCTCATCTCCGAACTGGAGAGCCGCGAGGCCGACCCGGACCAGCTGGCCAACCTCTTCAAGCTGGACCACCTCGCGACCCGCATGCGCCGCAACGGCGAGAACCTCCTCGTCCTCGCCGGTGAGGACCCGGGCCGCCGCTGGACCAGGCCCGTCCCGCTGGTCGACGTACTCCGCGCCGCCGCCTCCGAGGTGGAGCAGTACGAGCGCATCGAACTCGCCGCCGTGCCGTCGGCCGAGGTCGCCGGCCGCGTCGTCAACGACCTCGTCCACCTGCTCGCCGAGCTGCTGGAGAACGCCACCTCGTTCTCCAGCCCGCAGACCCGCGTCCGGGTCACCGGCCACGCGCTGCCCGACGGCCGCGTCCTGGTCGAGATCCACGACACCGGCATCGGCCTGAGCCCCGACGACCTCGCCGAGATCAACGAGCGCCTCGCCAACCCGCCGACGGTGGACGTCTCGGTCTCCCGCCGCATGGGCCTCTTCGTGGTCGGCCGCCTGTCCCTGCGACACGGCATCCGCATCCAGCTGCGCCCCAGCGACTCCGGCGGCACCACCGCGCTGGTCATGCTCCCGGTCGACGTCACCAACTCCGCCGACCGCCGCGGCCCCGCCCGGCCCGGCCCCGCCCAGGCCAAGCAGCAGCGCGGGGTCGCCCCGACGCCGCGCCAGCAGCGCCAGGTGCCGCCCGGCCAGGGCGGCCCGGCCGCGCTCGGCCAGGGCCCGGCCGGCGGCGCCCCGCAGGGCGGCCGCCCGCAGCTCGGCCAGGGCGGCCCGACCGCTCCGACCGGCCCGACCGGCCCCGGTGCTCCGACCGGACCGAACGCTCCGGGTGCTCCGGGTGCTCCGGGTGCTCCGACCGGACCGGGTGCGCCTGCCGCGCCCGGCGGCCGGGCCGGCGGCCTGCCGACCCGCCAGGTCGGCAAGTCGCTGCGCGAGAACCCCGTCCAGCCGGGCCAGCAGGGCCCGGGCCAGCAGTCCCAGGGACCCCAGGGCCCGGGCCGGCAGGCCCCTCAGCCCCAGGGCCAGAAGCCGACCCAGCAGGCCCCGCAGTCCCCGCAGCCCCAGCAGTCCCCGCAGGGCGGCCTGCCGCAGCGCGGCCCGAACCGGCCGGGCCCGGCGCAGGGCGGCCCCGGCGGCCTGCCCCGCCGCGGCCAGCAGCAGCCCGCCCAGGGCCAACCCGGTCAGCAGCAGCCCGCCCAGGGCCGCCCCGGCCAGCAGCAGCCCGCCCAGGGCCGCCCCGGCCAGGAACGGCCGCGCCCGGGTGGCGAGTTCGACGGCGGTCCGGGCCCCCGGACCGGCGAGCAGCCGCAGCACGGCCGGCCGGGTCGGCCGGGCGGCGCTCCGCAGCAGCAGGGCGCCCGCCCGGGCAACCGCCCGCAGGAGGGCCTGCCGCAGCGCAGGCCGGCCCCGCAGGGCCAGGGCGGCCCCGGTCAGGGCGGCCCGCAGGGTCAGCCCGGTCCGCAGGGCCAGCGCCGCCCGCAGCGCCCCGGCCCGGACGCGCCGCAGCGCGACCGCCAGCCGCAGCTGCCGCCACAGCAGCAGGCCCAGCCGCTGCCGTCGGCCGAGCCGGCGCCGATGGAGAGCACCCAGCAGTTCGCCCGGCCGCGCTTCGAGGCCAGCCAGATCGACCCGCGTGACCCGCTGGGCCTCGGTCTGGTGGAGCCGGTGCTGCCGAACCCGGCGCGTCCGGAGCCGGTCCGTCAGGAGCAGGCCCGGCCCGAGCCGGTGCGCCAGGAGCAGGCCCGGCCGGAGCCGATGGCCCTGCCGACCGGCCCGTCCGGGGGTGCGGCCGAGCAGCCGTGGTACCCGCAGGAGGGCGGGCAGGAGGCGCGGCCGCGGACGTACCAGCCGCGCCGGCCCGGCACCTCGGCGCCGGAGTTCCAGCCGTCCGACCCGCAGAGCCGACAGGGCCGGCCGGCCCAGGCCCAGCAGCCCCAGGCTCCGCAGCAGGCCGCGCAGGCTCAGGCCCCCCAGGCTCCGCAGCCCCAGGCCCCGCAGCAGGGCCAGCAGCCGCAGGGCCAGCAGCAGCCGCAGCAGGGCCAGCAACCGCAGCCCGGCACCGGGGACGCCCCCTGGCGCCCGTCCGCGAACGACGAGCGCTGGCGCCGCGCCGAGCAGGTCCGCGAGCCCTCGACCAGCGGCGTCACGATGTCCGGTCTCCCCCGGCGGACCCCGCAGGCCAACCTGGTCTCCGGCACCGCCGAGGCCTCGCCGCTGACCGGTCCGCAGGTCTCCCGGGCCCCCGAAGAGGTCCGCGGCCGGCTGACCAACCTGCGCCGCGGCATCCAGCAGGGCCGCCGGGCCGGGGCCGAACAGGCCAACCAGCCGGGCTCCCAGCATGGTGCCCAGCAGCCCGGATTCGATAGTTTCGGTGGCCGGACCGACGGCAACGGCGCAGATCACCAGGAGCGTTGAGTTGAATCAGATGAGCCAGGCCGCACAGAACCTGAACTGGCTGATCACCAATTTCGTGGACAACACCCCCGGGGTGTCCCACACCGTGGTGGTCTCCGCCGACGGCCTCCTGCTGTGCATGTCCGAGGGCTTCCCCCGCGACCGCGCCGACCAGCTCGCAGCCGTCGCCTCCGGCCTCACCTCCCTCACCTCCGGCGCCAGCCGGATCTTCGAAGGAGGCGAGGTCAACCAGACCGTCGTCGAGATGGAACGAGGCTTCCTCTTCCTCATGGCCGTCAGCGACGGCTCCGCCCTCGCCGTACTCGCCTCCCCCGACTCCGACATCGGCCTCGTCGGCTACGAGATGGCCCTCCTCGTCGACCGCGCCGGCGCCGTCCTCACCCCCGCACTCCGCGCGGAACTCCAGGGCAGTCTCCTGCACTGACCGGAGTCCGAGCGGGATCCGTCCACCGTCCCACCTCCCCCGCCGGGTCCGACCCGACCGGCCCCGGCGTCTCACCCTCAGCTACCCTCAGGCAGCTGATCCCGCCTCAGCTGGCACCGCCCCAGCTGGAACCGGCTGCCCAAGGCTGCAGCACAAGGAGGACCCATGACCCCGCCCTCGACACCCGCCGGCTCGTACGGCAACGGGTACGGCAGCGGCTACGGCGGGCAGCAGTCCGACGGCTACGAGCAGCAGCCGCTGGTCCGCCCGTACGCGATGACCGGTGGCCGCACCCGGCCCCGGTACCAGCTCGCCATCGAGGCCCTGATCTCGACCACCGGCAACGCCGAACGGACCGGCGGCCTGCTGCCCGAGCACGCCCGGATCGTGAACCTCTGCCGTGAGGTCAAGTCCATCGCGGAGATCTCCGCACTGGCCGGTGTCCCGCTCGGTGTGGCCCGCATCCTCGTGGCCGACCTGGCCGAGGCCGGCCTCGTCGCCATCCACCAGCCCGCCGCCGCGGGCGAGTCGGGCGGAACGCCCGATGTCACGCTGCTCGAAAGGGTCCTCAGTGGACTTCGCAAGCTCTAACGCGGCCGCCCCCACCCGCGCCACCACCTCCGCGAAGATCGTCGTCGCGG
>NZ_JBHXMU010000118.1:0-11045 GCF_042720685.1 Kitasatospora sp. NPDC058492 | reverse complement strand
ACTGGTCACACTTCCGACGACGAAGCCAAGCCCGCGCCCGCAACTCCCACTACAAACGCCGAGGACACACCCCCCAGATGCGGTTGCAGTACTAGCCCTACCGCGGCACCGTGCGCGAGCCGGGGGGAACTGGCGAGGGCCGGCTGACTGCCAGGGCTCCAACTCGACGTCCCTGCGCCCTCCTTAGGTTCTGGGCCGTCGCTCGGGACGTCTGTCGGTGGCAGGGGTGATCGCTATGCGGCCGTAACCGACTCGAAGCCCTCGTCCGCAACCGACTCGAGCGACTCCGGTACCGAACCGACACCCTCGACGGATTCATAGCCGGCACCGGCCTGACCCTCGACACCCCGACATCACCCTGACGGGCCGAAGTCGGTAGAGATCAGGTCAGGGGAGTGGTGGCCAAGGTCCGGGACCGCAGGCCGCCCCCGGCGTGGCCGGGGGCGGCGCCTCGCGTTCGAGGCGTGCGGCAGTGTCACCGGCGGGGTGCCGCGTAGGCGCGTAGGAAGGCCCGGACGCCGGCGGCGATGATCTCCTCGGTCTCCGCCCGGTCCAGCGGGTATGCGCCCCAGTACGAACGCTGGGTGACCTCCGTCGCGGTCAGCAGCACGAAGTGTGCGGCCGCCCGCCCCGGGTCCGGTGTCTCCAGCCACCCGTCCTCGGCCAGTTCCCCGAACCGCTGCCCGAGGGCGGTGAACACCCGTCGCGGTCCGGCCTCCTGCCAGGCGTCCAGGGCTGCCTTCGGCAGGTGCCGGGCCTCGGCGTTGATCTGGCGCACCAGTCCGAAGTGGTCGGCGAACTCGGTCAGCGGTGTCACCCAGGCCAGGGCGAACGCGGCGAGGTCCGCCTCCAGGTCGGTGACCTTTCCGAGCCTGCGCTCGATGATGTCCAGCTGGGCGTCGGCGACCTGCGCCGCGCTCTCCCGGACGACGGTCTGGAAGAGCAGTTCCTTGCCGGTGAAGTGGTTGTAGATGGTGCGGGTGGACACCCCGGCCTCCGCCGCGATGGCGTCGATGCTGGCGCGGGTGTAGCCGTCCCGGCCGAAGATCGTGCGGGCGGCCCGGGTGATGGCCTGGCGCTTCTCGGCCAGCCCCCGGCGGGGCCGGTCCGGTGTTTCCTGCCGGCTGGTCATGGGGTCTCCTTCGTTGCCGCTGCCTCGAAAAGTTGCAGTCATCGTTGTACTTATTGCCATACACGTTGTACTTTACCTGACGTGCCGTCCGAACGGGCGGTGACAGAACAGCAGCGAACCCCTGGAGACAGCCATGTCCGAGACCCCGTTCCGCCTCGCCGTCATCATCGCCAGCACCCGGCAGGGCCGCTTCGCGCCCACCGTCGCCGACTGGTTCGTCCGCACCGCCGGGCAGCGCACGGACCTCGACATCGACGTCGTCGACCTGGCCGAGCACCCGCTGGCTCACGTGGGCGAGGAGCCCACCGCCGAGCAGGCCGAACGGCACGCGGCCCTCTCGCCCCGACTGGCCGCCGCCGACGCCTTCGTGGTGATCACCCCGGAGTACAACCACAGCTTCCCGGCCGCCCTCAAGAACGCCATCGACCTGCACGGCGCCGAGTGGCGGGCCAAGCCGGTCGGATTCGTCTCCTACGGTGGGCTCGGCGGCGGGCTGCGCGCGGTCGAGCAGCTCCGGCTGGTCTTCGCCGAGCTGCACGCCGTCACCGTCCGGGACACCGTCAGCTTCCACAACGTCTGGGGCCTCTTCGGCGAGGACGGCGAGCCGGTCGACCCGACCGTCCAGAACGGCGCCGCCAAGGGCATGCTCGACCAGCTCACCTGGTGGGCGCACGCGCTTCGGGACGCCCGCACCGTCCGCCCGTACGGCGTCTGAACCGCGACCGGGGGGAAACGAAGATGAGCACCGCCACCGAGCCGGTCACGGCCGGGACGACCACCGACACGGCCACTGCGGCCGCACCCGGCCCGCGCACTGCGGCCGTCGCCGCCGTTGTGGTCCTCGGCTCGCTGATGACCGTCCTCGACACCACGATCGTCAACGTCGCCCTCAACCGCCTCGCCGGGGACTTCGGTGCCCCGCTGGCCACCATCCAGTGGGTCACCACCGGCTATACCCTGGCGCTCGCCACCGTCACGCCGGTCACCGCCTGGGCGATCGGACGGTTCGGCACCCGCCGCCTGTACCTGACGGCGCTCACCCTGTTCGTGCTCGGCTCGGCGCTGGCCGGCGCCGCCTGGGACGCCCCCTCGCTGATCGCCTTCCGCGTCCTTCAGGGCCTGGGCGGAGGCATGGTGATGCCGGTCGGGATGACCGTCCTGGTCCGCGCCTGCGACCCGGCCCGCACCGGCCGCACCATGAGCGTGCTCGGCATCCCCGTCCTGATCGGCCCGCTGGCCGGGCCGGTGCTCGGCGGCTGGCTGGTCGACGAGGCCTCCTGGCGCTGGGTCTTCCTGGTCAACCTGCCGCTCGGCGCGCTCGCCCTCATCCTCGCCGCCCGGCTGCTGCCCCGCGACGGCGCCGGCACCCGCCGCAGGCTGGACCTGCCCGGCCTGCTGATGCTCTCCCCGGGCCTGGCCGCACTGATCTACGGGCTGGGCGCCGGGCACGGACACCTCGCCGCGGCCGGCAGCCTGCTGCCCATCCTGACCGGCGCGACCCTGGTCGCCGGCTTCGTCGTCCGGGCGCTGACCGTCGGGGAGCCGCTGATCGACCTGCGGCTGCTGGCCCGGCGCGCCTTCGCCGGGCCCGCCGCCACCATCGCCCTGTTCGGCTGCGGCTACTTCGGCTCGATGCTGCTGCTCCCGCTCTACTACCAGCTGGTGCGCGGCCAAAGCGCCACCGACGTCGGCCTGCTCGGCATCCCACAGGCGCTCGCCACCGGCATCACCATGCAGTTCTCCGGCCGGCTGTCCGACCGCTTCGCCCCCGGCCGGATCGTGGTCACCGGCACCGTCCTGGCCGCCACCGGCTTCCTCGGCTTCACCGTCCAGGTCGCCGCCGACACCCCGTACCCTCACCTGATCGCCGCCCTGGCGGTGATGGGGACCGGCATCGGCATGACGCTGATGCCGGCCATGGCGGCCGCCACCCGCAGCGTCGCCCCGACCGAGGTCCCGGCCGCCACCACCCTGGTCACCATCGTCCAGCAGGTCTCCGGCTCGGTCGGTACCGCCCTGATGTCCGTCCTGCTCACCGGGGCCATGGCCGACCGGCTGCCGACCACGGTCGCCGGCGGGGAAGCCGGCGGCGCACTGGCCACCGTGCAGGGCCTGGACGGCGCCGCGCGGGCCGCGCTCGCCCCCGGCCTCGCGGACGCCTTCCGGGACACCTACGGCTGGGCCGTCGCCCTGCTCGTGCTCGCCCTGCTGCCCGCACTGTCGCTCTCCCGCCAAGCCCCGGGCGGCGGCGCCACCGGGAGCGCCAAGTCACGCCGAGTGCACACCTCCTGACGAACTCCACCAAACGCCCATCAAGCCTCCCCCACCCCGTACGCGGATTTCGCTACCGGTGGGGGCCGGCCCATTCGGTCAGCCCGGCCGGCAGCAGGTGCGCCTGGTCGGCAGCAGGTGCGCCTGGCCGCGGGTCAGCGCGCGCTGCGGGTTGAGGACCGAGACCGGCGCGCCCTCCCCGCCCAGCAGCGCCACCTTGCCCGCCCAGCGCGGATCGTCCAGGCTCCACCCGGCCGTCGCCGTGATGCCGTGTGCCTGCGCGAGGTGGGCGATCGCCCGTGCCACCCGCGGACGGCCCACGGCCTCCTCCCGGGCCGCGGTCGCCGCCGCGGTGCCGCGTACCGCGGCCTCGGCCTTCATCGCCTGGAACCGCTGCCGCTCCCGGCTGACCTCGTTCAGCCCGCGGATCTGGGCCCGCCGGGCCTCCAGCCGGCGCTGACCCGCCTCCCTCTCGCTCTCGCGCTGCCGGGCGGCGTTCCCCGCCTCTGTTCGGGCTGCGAGACTGTGATCATGACCCCTGACCGTCGCAACCTTGGCCTGCCTGCCTTCTCCGAGCCCGCCACCGACGCTCCCGTGCCCGCCCAGTCCGGTGGGCGCCGGCTGTTGCCGGTGGAGCAGGGCGCGAACTTCCGCCAGCCGCCCGGCGAGACCACGCCCGTCCCCTCCCCGGCCCGGCGCCTGCGCGCCGTCGGCGGGCTGACCTTCTCCGACCCGGACCGGCAGATCTGATCGGCTACGGCTGGATCGCCAGCAGCTTCAGTGCAGGAGCTGTGGCCAGCTGCGGCAAGCGCCTCACTGCTTGCTGTCGCGGGATGGCTGCCCCATGCCGGCCTGATGATGACCGGGACACTGCTCGTGGGCTGCGCGGGCGCGGCCACCATCGCGCTGGTGCCGGCCCTGTGGCTCGCCGCGGTGCAGGCTGCGGTCATCGGACTGTGTGAGGGCGTCTTCGGCAGTCTGAACAACGCCCTCATACAGACCGCGGCGGACCCGGCCTATCCCGGCCGGGTCACCTCCGTCGTCATGCTCACCATGGTCGGTATCGCCCCCCTCGGCTACCCGCTGGTCGGTGCCGCCATCGGGGCCTGGGGCGCCGCCCCGGTACTCGGAGCCTGCGGCATCTTCGCCAGCCTGGGCGTGGCCATCGCCCTGGCCTCCAACGCGGTGCGCCATGCCGAACTGCCCCAGCCGCGGGTCAGGCGTGACCGCCTGAGCAACCCAACCGCAGCCCAGTGAACCCAGCCCCGTTGGATTCCTGACTGGCCAAACGCTGCCCGGAAGCTTGCAAACAGGCACTGACGGTGCCGGCAGTGGGTGGAGTCGATTCTTCTGCCCGTTGGCTTTGCTCACCGGGAAGTACGCGACGGCCGACGCGAACTGGGCCGAAGCCCTGGCCGCCCGGAAGGCCGACGACGACGGCCAGGCCGTCATCCTTGGCCGTCAATATGCTGGAAGGCGTCGTCAGGATCGCATCCGGGAAGAAGAGCATCGACGCGGGGCTGCGCCACTTGTTCCCGGAAGGCGAGCGCACCCCGTTGTGTCAGGCGATCAACCAACTCCACAACTACGGCTCCGCGATGCCCTGTCCTCCCGGTGGCGGGTGACGGCGACGGCGCTCTGCGAGGCCACCCGCCAGCACGCGAACATGTACCGGCGGGTGGAGTCCTGGGTGAGGTCCTCCGATCCCCCCTGACCACTTCCCTTCGTCCGGGACCCGCCTGAGGCTGCGGGTGAAGCCGGGCAGCTGACCGCTCACGTCGTCGGGAACATCCTGGCCGCCTCCGCGCTGACGGAGAACGACGCTCTGGTGCTCGCCGTCCGTCCGACTCTCCGCGCAGGCGGAACGGACAGGTCGGCCCCGCCCTCCAGCAGGTTCAGACCTGGGTCACCTCCGCGCGGGCGGGGCCGATACTTCCTGACCGGAAAACCAGGGGGTTGGCCGGGCAGCACGAGGTAGCCCGTCGGCGGTCGGTGCCAGCGGGCTGTGGGGGCAGGTCAGACGGCCGCGGGGGTGAGGGTGACGTCGTGGCCGAGGGCCTTCAGTTGCCGGACGAGGTCGCGGGTCCTGCGGTGCGGATCTTGGTGGCGGTTGTGCCAGTCGGGCCCGAGGTCGCGGTAGCGGGCGTGGGGGTTGGTCGTCAGGTGCCAGACCGCGACGAGGATCGAGCGGGCGACCGCGACCAGGGCTTTCATGTGGCCGCGGCGTTTGACCAGGCGTCGGTAGCGGGCGCCGAGGAAGGTGTCGGTGCGGGCGGCGGAGATCGCGGCCTCGCCGAGCGCGCCGCGCAGCCAGGGGTTGCCCTTGCCGGTGCGGCCGGAGGTGTTCTTGTTGCCGGACTGGATGGTGCGCGGGGACAGTTTTGCCCAGGAGACCAGGTGTCCGGGGGTGGGGAACACGGCGGCCAGGTCCAGGCCGGTCTCGGCGAGGATCACCTGCGCGGTCCCGGGTCCGACGCCGGGGATCTCGTCGAGGCGCTCGATGTCGGACATCGGCGTGAGCAGGCCCTGCCCGGTGCCGTCCGGATCGCCGGCGTCGGTGAACGAGGTCGGTGCGTGGTCGGCGAACAGGTGTGTGATCCGGGCGGTGAGCTTGTCGATCTGCACGGTGAGGTGGTCGATCATGTCGAGCAGGGTGCGCATCATGAAGGCGTGGTGCTCCTCGAAGCCACCGCGCAGCGCCTCGGCCAGCTGGGACGGGGACGCCTTCACGCCGCCGTGCGCCAGCGATGCGAGCGCGACCGGGGAGCGTTCGCCAGCGATGAGGGCCTCCAGCATCGCCCGGCCGGAGACGCCGTAGATGTCCGACAGGACCGTGGTGAGCTTGATCTGGGCGTCTTCCAGGAGCTTCTCGCCGCGCTGCTTGTGGCGGGTGCGCTCGTGGGTGAGGACGGCGCGGGTGCGGGTCAGGTCCCGCAGTTCGCGGACGGGCTTCGGGGGCACGAACGAGCGCTGGAGCATGCCGCGTTCGGCGAGCTTGGCCAGCCATACCGAGTCGAGCTTGTCGGTTTTCGGCGGCCGGGGACGTTCTTCACGTCGCGGGCGTTGACCAGCCAGCAGTCCAGGCCGCGGGCCTCCAGCAGGAAGAACCAGGGCTTCCAGTACGTCGAGGTCGCCTCCATCACCACTCGGGCCACGCCCTGGCAGACCAGGTGGTCGGCCAGGTCCAGGATCGCCCCCGACGTGGCCGCGGCATGGAAGACCCGCTGCACCCGCCGACCGGAGCCGTCGTCGTGCGGAACCCGGACGCATACCATCCCTGACGCCTTCGCGATGTCGATCGCCGCGACCCGCTCGACCGCCTCCCCGGGTTCCTCGGTCACCTCGTCGGCGCCCGCCGCGTCGGTCTCGTCCGCCACCATCTCACTCCCCACTCTCGAACCGGAACCGCCAAGGCGGTGCCCGCCCGCAGGGGCCGAGGGGAAAGCAGAATCTGACCGGCGTGCTCGAAGGCAACAGTGCGTGGCCCCTCAACAGCCCCCGCACCAGACTGACCTACGGGCTCAAGATCCCAAGAGACAAGCGGAGTCGACCGGCCGGGCACCAGCCCCACATGTTTTCACGCCGCACGGCATCCCCTCCCGAGGCTGGCAGCGCAGCCCGGGAGGTGCGGTGGCCTTGCTCGCCTACGCGGCATGCCTTGTCCCTACGCCCGTGGCGCGCCATGCCACCGTGCGTCCGCGCCTGGTGCTTAGGGTGGCCTCAGGAGGTAGGGAATGCGGGTAGGACTGCACGCGCTCGGCATCGGTAACGGTGCCCGCCCTGAAGTGATCGCGGCCGTCGCCACCGCAGCGGAGGCGCATGGCTTCGCCAGGCTGTGGTGCGGTGAGCATGTGGTGCTCGTGGACACGCCCGCGTCCCGTTACCCCTACTCCGCGGACGGCCAGATCGCCGTGCCCGCGGACGCGGACTGGCTGGACCCGCTGCTCGCCCTGAGCTTCGCCGCGGCAGTCACCAGCCGGATCGAGCTCGCCACCGGCGTGCTCCTGCTGCCCGAGCACAACCCGGTGGTGGTCGCCAAGCAGGCCGCCACCCTCGACAGGCTTTCCGCCGGACGGTTCAGCCTCGGCATCGGAGCGGGCTGGTCAGCCGAGGAGTTCGCCGCCCTCGGCGTCCCCTTCACCGGACGCGGACGCCGTACCGACGAGTACCTCACCGCGATGCGCACCCTCTGGGCCAAGGACCCCGCCTCCTTCACCGGGGAGTTCATCCGCTTCGACGCGATCCGGGTCAACCCAAAGCCGCTGCGCGGCGCCCAACTCCCGGTCGTGGTCGGCGGCAACAGCAACACCGCCCTGCGCCGCGCGGCCACACTCGGCGACGGCTGGTACGGCTTCAACATCCCCGTCGCCGACGTCCCCGAACGCATCGCCGTCCTCGTCGACGAGTGCGCCCGACGCGGCCGCACTCCCGGTGAACTCACCATCGCTGTCGCACTGAGTGACGGCCACCCGGAGCATCTTCCAGAACTCGCCGCAGCCGGCATCACCGAGGTCGTCGTCGTCGGAGCGCCCCCGCCGACCCCTGACGCGGCCGTCACCTGGGTCGCGGAACTCGCCCGGACGTGGATGCCCCCGGCCGAATGACCAGGGCACCACGCCAGGCGCCAGCGCCAGCCTATTGTTTTCACGCCGCATGGTGTCCCCGCCCGGGGCCAAGATGACTGACCTGCAGTTTTCCACCACAGAGCGCGCCAATTTATTCAGTTCGATTCCGGCAATGCCGACCTCGGGGCACCTCCACGGGCGGAGCGGACGGCTCAGTGGTGTTGACTCCGGCGGCGACCAGCGGGTCACCTCCGCGCGGGCGGAGCGAACTCTACGATCCGCCGGCGACGCGCCACCTCCGCACGGGCGGAGCGGACAGCACCGTGAAGGCCGGCGCCGAACTGCGGCCCGGGCATCGTGGCTGAGATGGCCGTGCTGCCGGAGTCCGCTCCGCCCGTGCGGAGGTGACCTGTGATGGCCGCTCCTACGGGTGGTCTTCTTGCCGTCCGCTCCGCTGTATAAGGGCGCCTCGTCGCACCGCCGCAGGCCTGTGGTCTCCTACTGTTCACACCGTCCGTCAGGCGGTTACTGACTTCGGCTTTTCAGGGTGGTAGGTCGAGGGAGAGTCCGGTTCCGGTGAGGAAGCCGTCTAGGACGTCGGGGCGGTACTGGAGACGTTTGAGTCGATTGCGGACGAGCGTGGCAAGTCGGTCGAGGGCGACGCTGGCGAGGTTCGCGAGGCTGTGCTTCACGTGGGCCCACAGGTACTCGACCGCGTTCAGCTCGGGTGCGTATGCGGGCAGGATGAACACCGTCAGCCAGCCCCGTGCGCTGATCAAGTCGCGCATGGCATAGGAGACGTGAGTGTTGAGCCGGTCCCAGACCAGCACGATCGGCGCCCTGACCAGCTGGTGGATCCCGTCGATCAGATCGATGTAGTCGCGCTCGGACAGGCTGCGGCGTTCGCCCTTGCGCCCGCTGTGGCGCCGCAGCCGGTGGCACAGTCGGGTCCGGGAGCCCGGGCGCATCGCGAGCAGTCCGGCGACCGAGACCCGTCCGGAGCCGCGGCCGGAGACCTTCACGACCGGGGTGATGCCACGCAGGCCCCACGTGCGGCCCTTGGGCGGTCTGCGGGTGAACCCTGCTTCGTCCTCGAAGCAGATCCAGCCGTCGCAGGCCGCCCTGGTGCTTTTACCTCCGACCAGGTCGCCTCCCTCCATGTGCTCACGGCCCGCTCGTCGCGTTCGGCGGCCCGCCGCGCGGGGACCTGCGGGCTGAAGCCGAGCCGGTGCATCAGGCGGGTGGCACCCGAGACGCTGTAGGACACATGGAACTTCCGGCCGATCAGCGTCGCCACCCGCCCGCCGGTCCACACCTGGTCCTCGTCCCAGCCGTGAGCGGCCGGGCCCTGCTCCAGGTAGGCGGCCAGCTTCTCCTGGCAGCGCGCGGACAGCTTGCAACGCCGGCCGCTCGCCCCTCGTGAGGCCAGGGCCGCCACCCCGCCCTCCATCCAGTCCTGGTGCCACCGGTAGGCCGACTTCGAACTCACCCGCAGCCTGCGGGCGACCTCCGGCGGCCCCCAGCCCATCGGCGAACAACCCGGCGGCCTCCAGCCGCACCACCTCGCGGCGCTGGCGACCTTCCGCCGTCAGCCCGCCCCCATCCGCATATCGCATACCTACGGCATAGCGCGCAAATGACCGTCAGTCAGCTACACGAACAGGCCAATCACCCCGAAGCGCCGAAGTCAGTATCCGGAGGGTTTGATGTTCGATCCGCGAGTTTCCGGTAAGCGGCGTGGTCTGACGGGTCCGTATCCGCTGGTGTGTCATCTGGCTGATACTGCGGTGATCGCGGGGGCGCTGTGGGATTCGTACCTGCCGTCTTCTCAGCGGCGGTTGATCGCCGCCGGGTGGGGGGCGATCTGGTGTGTGCCCGGCGGCTGGTGATGCTGGCGGCGGGCCTGCACGACACCGGGAAGATCACCTGTTGTTTCCAGCGGGGTATCGAGGGTACTGCCGGGCTGCTGGCCGATCCGCGGTATCCCGCGCCGGCGGGCTGGATGCACGACGAGTGGATCCCCCACCAGGTAGCCAGCCACTGGGCGTTGCCGCAGATCCTCACCAGGCTGGGGTGGCCGTCGATCGAGCGGCCGTGGAAGTCCGTGGCGCACCAGCTCGCGCAGATCCTCGGCGGTCACCACGGCGTCTTCGGTGAGGCGCTGTCGCCCGCCACGATGGCCGATCCGCTGAAGGCGCTGCGCGGGCTGGGCGCGGACGGCTGGGCCGAGCAGCGGGAGGAACACGTCCAGGCGGTGTTCGGGGTCTGTGGATCGCCGGCGGCGCCGGAACGGCTGCTGCCCGCAGGCGCGGCGGTGGTCGTGACCGCAGTGGTGGTGCTGGCGGACTGGCTGGCCTCCAACACCCGGCAGGTACAGGGCCGTCTCGATGCGTGGAACGGAGACCTGGCGGCGCACGTCGCGAGGATCCGGCAGCGAGCACCATGGGTGCTCGCCCACGCCCAGCTGGCGGCGCCGGTCTGGAAACCGGCCGGATCGTTCACCGACCTGTTCCCCGACATCAAGGACCCTTACCCGTTGCAGGCCGACGTCGCGGAGCGGCTCAAGGACCTGGTGGACGGGCCGGGCCTGGTGCTCGTCACCGCACCGACCGGCGACGGGAAGACCGTGACCTCCCTGTTCGCCGCCCGGATCCTGGGCGCGGCGGCCGGGGCCGGCGGTCTGGCGGTGCTGCTGCCCACGATGGCGACCACCGATGCGATGTGGCGCCGGGTGAAGAAGTTCACCGCCCGCGCCGCCGAGGTCGGGACTCCGGTGACGCTGCTGCACTCGATGGCGTGGCTGAACGAGGACTACGACCCGGAACACGACGAGGTGGTGGCGGACGGCTGCGTGTCGACGGAGGCCGCGCAGTGGCTGCGCGGGCCGCACCGGGGACTGGCGGCCGGGGTCGCGGTCGTGAGCTTCCCCCGTTGAACGGGAGGTGGTGATTACCTGGTCAGGATGGGTTCAGGCTGTTCGATGGCCACTGGTTCGGCCGTCGCCTGGTCGGCGTAGTGCTTCGCCTCGTACTCGTCCGGGCTGAGCCAGCCGAGGCGCTTTTGGATGCGGCGGGTGT
>NZ_JBHXMU010000117.1:0-11349 GCF_042720685.1 Kitasatospora sp. NPDC058492 | reverse complement strand
GACTCAACCTGCTCAACCGTCAACCCATAGGCACACAGTCAAGACAACGAACACCTACACCCACAGTCACGCCCAGATGCGGTTGCAGTATTAAGGGGTGACCCGAAGTGGCTTCCCGCCCGCTCGGGTGGGGATACGCCGTGCAGTGCCGAAGCTCTTACGTGAGGGGTGTCGCCACCCGGCAGCAGGGGTCCGACGAGGGCCCGGCGCTGCCCTGTCCGCGCGCAACCGAGGGAGGTGGGCGATGAAACCCGGTCATAGTACGTGTCACCGCCGCACTCCCCTCACCATCGTGCACGTCTGAGACTCCGGCCCGACGTGCGCCAACTGCCCTGATCCGGGCGGCAGTCCGTGCTGCCCGGGGTCGGGGTGGTTCGCCACTCGCCCGCACCGCCCGTACCGCCCGCGCCGGTTGACCGGCGCACCGGCGGCGGCATCTCACGTGCCCCGAAGAACGAGACACCCTCCGATGATCCTGACCGGTTCCGCCTGCACGCAGCTCGGGCAGGCGCCCCGACACCCGCTCCGAACGGGCGGGCCGGGCGGCCCGCCGACGGCAGACCGCACCGACCCGCCCGCACCGGGGCGGCCGCTACGCGAGCAGCAGCGCGGCGTCCCACGGCAGGGCGCCGGCCTCCTCCGCGCCGCCCGCCAGGTGGTCGACCAGGGCAAGCGCGACGCCGGCCGCTCCTTCCAGGAACCCTGCCCGGTCGCGCGCCCAGGTCGGCCGCTCCCCGCCGGGTGTGACCGCGCCGGGTGTGACCGCGCCAGGTGTGACCGCGCCGGGCGGGGGCGGGCAGGGGAAGGCGAACGCGGCCTCGGGGTCGTAGTGGGCGATGACCTCCTCGGCCAGCGGTCCGAGCCGGGCCAGCAGTCGCGCGTCACCGCTGTCCCGGGCCACCCGGGCGGTGACTTGGAGCAGACCCGCGGCGCCGTGGCAGAGCATGGCGTCGTGCAGGCCCCGCCGCTCGCGCGGCCGGTCCAGCACGGCGTGGAGCGCACGGACCGCCCCGGCCTCCCAGTCGGGCTCGTCGAACGCCTGCCCGGCCAGTTGCAGGGAGCGGGCGACGCCCGGCGTTCCGTAGCACCAGGCGGCCCTGGCCCGGGGGGCGTCGACTCCGCCGGGCCGGTCCCCACCGGGCCGGTGTTCGTGCCCGGGGGTGAGGGAGGCCGGCCAGTCGGGGCCGCCAGCGCCCTCGTCGTCGTGGCGGCGGTGTGCCAGCAGCCACTGGGCCATCCGGTGCGCGGCCTCGGCCATCCCCGGCACCACGACTCCCTCGCGGCGGGCGAGCGCCAGCAGGGCCAGCGGCCCCGGAACGCCGTGCGCCAAGCCCAGGTTGAGGTGACCGTCGGGGAACCGCGCATCCGCTCCGGGCGAGGGCGGCCCCGGCACGCACCAGCCGGGCACCGTGCGGCCACCGATCCTCAGCGGCCGGCTCAGCTCGACCAGATACTCCAACACCGCGACCAACAGCGGCCGTTGGCCGTCACCGCAGGCCAGCAGATAGCGGCCGAGCCCGGTCAGACCGCCGATGACATCGTACGCGGCCATGGCCGGCCCCCGCTCCCCCGCGGCCAGCCGGGCCCGCTCCAGCGTCAGCAGCACATGGACCCGCTCCGCCACCCGGCGGTCCAGGGCCGCGAGCAGCCCGGCGTAGTCCCCCGGGCCGGCGACCGCCGTACGGACCGCGAAGGCCAGCGCGGGCGCGCCCTGGTAGAGGCTGTCCGCCGCGCTCCCCCCGCCCAGCAGGGAAACCGCCGAGGACAGCTGGGCGTGCGTCACCGGACGCCAGGACCGGTCCTGCCGTGCCAGCCGGGCGAACAGCAGCGCGATGCCCGGGTAGCCGTCGCCGAGCGACGCCGCTGACCACGGGCTCACCCCGAGGTACGGATCGGCGTTCCCCGGGGCCGCCATGACTCCGGGCGCCCGGTCGGGATCGCGCAGCAGCCGCGCGACCGACTCCACCGCCTCCTCCGCCGTCCGCTCGACGGCGCCTTTCCCCCGGTTTTCCATCATGGAATTCTCCATGCCATGCCCTTCTTTCGGATCGTGGTTTCGGCATGCCCGAAGACACCTTGCCACAAATCTCGAAAGATTCCCCACGGGGCTTCGGTTGACGGAAATCGAAAAGCCTCGTAGCGTCATTCACGAGCCGGACGGACCGGCTGATTCCGAAAGGGAGAAAATCATGCAGAACATTGTTTTCGCCGACGCCGAGCTTCAGTTCGACGCCTTCGACCTGGACCTGAAGGAGACCGTCAGCCAGGGCGACGAGGCCGCTGCCGTGCAGCACCCGTCGCTGGGCACCTGCTTCTGCAGCCACGGCTTCCACTGCTGAGCCGTCGCCGCAGAGCGCCCCGGGCGGGCTTTCGGCCCGCCCGGGGCGGTATTCAGAACGGGAAATTCCCCAGGTTTTCCAGGGGTTTGAACAAGGAGCTCTCGCATGCCCGCAACCGCACCTTTCCGAGGGGCTGGAACTCCATTGTTCCGCTGCGCGGACACCGCATTGTTGCGGGCTCCGGTCTTTCCTCGGAACCGCATCGAGGAAACCTTCGCGGATTTTCCCGCCGAGGCGGCCGACGAGCCGGAACAGCTGTCCCGGCAGCTCGCCCGGCTCGGTGCCGACCCCGAGCTGCGGGCCGCCGTCGCCCTGGCCAGCCCGTCGCTGGCACGTCTCGTGGACAAGGTGCGGGAGGGAGGCGCCGTCGAGCCGAAGCGCCTGCGCAAGGCCGTGCTCTCGCTGAGCCGCTACCAGCTCCGGATGGCCGCGCGGCCCACACCCTTCGGGCTCTTCGCCGGCGTCGCCGCCGTCCGGGTGGCGGCCTCCGCACCCACGACCGCAGTAGCCACGGCCGCCACGCCCGCACCCGAGCCCGGTGACGCGAGCGCACGGCTCGGCACCGCCCACCGTCCCGTCGCCCGGCCCGACATGGGCTGGCTGAGCGCGCTGCTCGCCGGCCTGGAGACCAGGCCCGACACCCTGGAGGCGCTGCGGGTCGTCGCCAACGAGCTCACCTTCGTCCGCGGCGACCGTCTCGTCCTGCCCTACGTGCCCGAACGCCACGCCGCGGAGCCCACGGCCGGCCGGACCGTCATCGAGGTCTCCATCCGCCACACCCCCGCCGTGCGCGCCGTACTGGAACTGACGGCGGAGCCCGTCCAGTTCGCCGAGCTGGGCCGTCGGCTGTGCGAGCGGTTCCCCGGCACCCCGGAACACCGTGTGAACGGCCTGCTGGGGCAGCTGGTCGAGCGCGAGTTCCTGCTCACCGACCTGCGCCCGCCGACCACTGCCACCGACCCGCTGGCGCACGTCCTGGACCGCCTGCCCGCCGGCCCCGAGCGGGCGGAACTCGCCGCCGTCCACCGGGAACTGGGCGCGGCCCGGCCCGGCACCGACTACTCGTCCGTCCTGCGCCGGATGCGACGCCTGCACGAGACCGACCGCCGGCTCCAGGTGGATCTGGCCCTGGACGCCGACGTGACGCTGCCCGCCGAGGTGGCGGCCGAGGCCGAACGCGCCGCCGAGGCACTGTGGCGGGTCTCCCGCGCCCGCAGCGCGCCGCCCCACCTGGCCCAGTACCACGGCGAGTTCGTCGAACGCTACGGCACCGACCGGCTGGTCCCCCTCACCGAACTGCTCGACCCCGACCGCGGTCTCGGCGCGCCCGCCGGCTACCTGATGCCGCCCAGCGAGCGCGAGCAGCCCGCCAGGCCCGAGCCCTCGCCCGCGGACGCGCTGCGGATCGAGCTGGCCCAGGCCGCCGCCATGGCCGGTGCATCCGAGGTGGTCCTCGACGACGGCCTGCTCGCGCGCCTCAGCCCCGACACCGACCTGCCCCCGCCCGCCTCGCTGGAGCTCTACGCCCGGGTACTGGCCGGCTCCGCCGAGGCGTTGGCGCGCGGCCGGTTCCGACTCTGGCTGACCCCGGAGACCGGCGCGGACCACGCCGGTGCGACCATCGGCAGGTTCTCCCACCTGCTGCCGGACGCCGCGCAGCGGATCGCGGCAGCCTGCGCGGAAGCCGAGAGCGCGACTGACGACGGCACTGACGACGGCACTGGCGACGACAGCATCGAGACCGCCCAACTCGTCCTGCGGGCCTCCCGGTCGCGGTCGGCCAACCTCAACCAGGTCCGCCGTCTGCTGGACCGGCAGATCGTGGTCGGCGCCTTCGCCGACCGCACGGCCCCCGGCACGGTGCCGCTGGACGACCTCGCCGTGGGAGCCGACCTCACCGGCCTCCAGCTGGTGCGGCTGAGCAGCGGCCGCCGGATCGTCCCGCTGGCCTGGAACATGCTCAACCCACAGGCCCAGGTCGGCAACGTGGGGCGCTTCCTGCGCGAGCTGCGCCTGTCGGGTGTCCGGCCCGGCTTCACCTGGGACTGGGGCCCGCTGGAGCAGGCGCCGTACACCCCGCGCGTGCGCCACGGACGCACCGTGCTCGCCCCGGCCCGCTGGCGGCCGTCCGCGCCGTTCTTCGCCGACACCTCCATGCCGGAGCGGGAGTGGCGGCTGGAGTTCGACCGCTGGCGGGAGCGCTGGAGCGTACCGGACCACGTGCTGCTCTGCGTCGCCGATCGCGGCCTGGAACTCGACCTCTCCACCGGGCTGCACCTCCGACTGCTGCGCCAGGACGTCGCGCGATGGCCGGACGCCGTCCTGCGCGAGGCACCGACGGGCGAGGACGCGTACGGCTGGCTGTCGGGCCCGGCGGGCGCGCACACCGCGGAGGTGGTCTTCCCGCTGCTCGCCGACGCGCCGATCCCGCGCCCCCGTCCCCGTCCCCGACCCGCTGTGCGCCCGACGCCCGCGCTCCGCGTCCAGCCGCCCGGCGGCGAGTGGCTCTACGCCAAGGTCTACTGCTCGACGCGGCGTCAGAACGAACTGCTCGTCGGAGCGTTGCCCCGCCTGCTCGCCGCACTGCCCGCCGAGGTGGACCGCTGGTTCTTCCTGCGCTACCGCGACCCCGAACCGCACCTAAGGCTGCGCTTCCACGGCGACCCGGCAGCGCTGAACCGGCAACTGCTGCCGAACTGCCACGACTGGTTCGCCGAACTGCGCCGCTCCGGACTGGCCTGGCGACTGGTGCTCGACACCTACGAGCCCGAGTGGGAGCGCTACGGGGGCCCGGCCGCGACCACCGCCGCCGAGGACGCTTTCGGCGCGGACAGCGCGGCCGTGCTCGCCCAGCTCGACGCACTGGAGGCGGGCCGGCTCGACCTGGACCCGAGGCTGCTGGGCGCCCTCAACATGCTCGACCTGGCCCGGCACGTCCACGGGGACACCGCCGAGGGCGCCGCGCGGGCGGAGGAGTGGCTGCTGACCACCTATCCCAGATCCGCCGTCCACACCCAGCTGCGCGACCTGCGGACGGCGGCCGTGCGGCTGAGCGACCCCGCCGACGACCGGGCGGCCCTGCGCGCCCTGCCCGGCGGCGGCGAGCTCCTGGCCGGCTGGCAGCGCCGGGCCGGTGCACTCGCCCGCTACGGCGAGGCGCTGCGCGCGGCCACCCCCCGGGGGTCGGAGCTGCCCGGCCTGGTGCACCTGCACCACAACCGGCTGCTCGGCATCGACCCGGAGGCCGAGGACCACGCCCGCGCCGTCGCCCGCGGCGCGATGGAGGCCCAGCGGGGCCGCCGCCTGCGCCGGCCCTGAGTTCAGGCCCCCACCGCGAGCCCGCCGTCAGCGGCGTGCCGGCCGGCCCCTCCGCGGCGCGAGCCGGTCGTGGCCGATGCCGGGCTACCCCGCGACCGGCTCCGGGCGGAAGGCCTGGTCGATGTTGTCCTCGACCCAGGAGCGAAGCGCGTTCAACGGCACCGCGGCACTCTGGCCGAGGCGGGTGAGGGAGTACTCGACGTGCAGGGGGACGACGGGGTACACGGTGCGGTCGAGGATGCCGAAGTCCTCCAGGCGGCGCAGGGTCTGGGTCAGCACCTTGGGGCTGACGCCCTGGAGGCGGCGCTGGAGTTCGCCGAACCGCTGGGGGCCTTCCTGGAGGGCGCCGATGGCGAGGGCGGCCCACTTGTTGGCGAGCAGGTCGAGCAGGACGCGACAGGGGCACTGGGCGGCGTAGACGTCGTGCTGCGAGTGCTCGCCGCTGGGGCAGGTGGTCGTCATGCTCACTCTCCTCACCAGGACACTTCCCGATGGGAAGTACTAGCCCTTGAAGGTAACCATACCTGCGGGGATAGCGTCGCCGGCATCGAGGAACGGCCGCTGAAAGGCCTTCCACACTCTGATGCTTCGGGAGATGACGCATGTCCGCAGACACGATGCGCGCGGTGGTCCAGGACACGTTCGGCGGGCCGGAGGCGCTGCGGGTCGCCGAGGTGACCCGCCCGGTGCCGCTGCCGACGGAGGTGCTGGTGCGGGTGCACGCGGCCGGGATCAACCCGGTGGACTGGAAGACCCGCGACGGCTCCGGCATGGCCGGCCTGCTGGGTGAGCCGCCGTTCACGCTCGGCTGGGACGTGTCCGGCGTGGTCGAGGAGGTCGGCTTCGGCGTGACCACGCTGAAGGCCGGTGACGAGGTGTACGGCATGCCGTGGTTCCCGCGCGCCGCGAACGCCTACGCCGAGTACGTGACCGCCCCGGCCCGGCAGTTCGCCCGCAAGCCGGCCACGCTCGACCACGTGCACGCCGCCGCCGTGCCGCTGGCGGCACTGACCGCCTGGCAGGCCGTCGTCGACACCGCCCAGGTGCGGGCCGGCCAGCGGGTGCTGGTCACCGCGGCCGCCGGCGGGGTGGGCCACTTCGCGGTCCAGTTCGCCCGCCACCTGGGCGCCCACGTGGTCGCCACCGCCAGCGCCGCCCGGCACCCCTGGCTCAAGGAGCTCGGCGCCGACGAGGTGATCGACTACACCGGCACCCGCTTCGAGGACGCCACCGCCGGCATCGACGTCGTCATCGACCTGGTGGGCGACGCCCACGACCTGACCAGCACCCGTTCCCTGAAGGTCCTGCGCCCCGGCGGCCTGCTGGTCGCCGTCCCGGCCGGTGTCTCCCCCGAACTGGCCGCGGCCGCCGAGGCGGCCGGCGTGCGGGTCACCCCGTTCCTGGTCGAGCCGGACGGCGCCGCGCTGACGACGATCGCCGCGCTGATCGACGCCGGCGAGGTCGCCGTCGAGGTGGAGCGGACCTTCCCGCTGGAGCAGGCCGGGGCCGCTCACGCCCGCGGCGAGGCGGGCCGCACCCGCGGCAAGCTCGTCCTCACCACCAAGGTCGGGCCCGGAGCCAACTGACCGCCGGTCAGGGACGGGTGGGATTCCCGGCTCGCCCACCTCACCTCATCCCACCCCGCCTCACCTCGCCTCACCGGACTCGCTCGACGCTCCACCTCGGCAGGTACTCGAAGAACGCGACCGCCTCCTCCCGCCACCTGGGGCGCCAGGCCGCGGCTTCCGTGGCGGCCGCGTGCGCGAAGCGCCGCATGTCCGCCCGCATCCGCTCCGGGACGCCGTGGCGGTGGGCGAGGTCGCGGATGGCGGCGATGGTCTCCCCGGTGCAGGCCCCGTCGCCGAGTGCGGACTCCACCACGGCCCGCTCTGGGCCGGTGGCCGCCGCCAGGACGGCGCGGACGGTGTAGTTGCGCCGCCCCTCCCGGATGTCCGTTCCGGTGGGCTTGCCCATCGTCCCCGCGTCGCCGAAGAGGTCCAGGTAGTCGTCACGCAGCTGCCCGCAGATCCCCACCAGCCGGGCGTAGCGGCGCAGTTCCCCGTCGTGGGCGGCGGGCTGGACGCCTGCGGCGAGCAGTCCCAGCTGGAGCGGGGCGAGCACCGAGTAGCGCGCGGTCTTGTAGTCGGCCACGTCGTGCAGCACCTCCTCGTCCGGGTCCGCGGTGAAGTCCCGCTCCAGGTCGATGATCTGGCCGACGAACGTGGCCGTTGCCGCCCGCGTCTGCACCTCGACCATGGCCTGTCGGACCGGGAGCGGGGCCCGGGAATCGAGGAGGACCTGGAGCGACAGCGCGAGGGCGAGGTCGCCGGCGAGAACGGCGAGCCCGAGCGCGGTCTGCGGCCGGTCGGGGAACCGCCCCCGGTAGGCGTAGTAGGTGGAGGGCCCGCCCCGGCGGGTGGGGCTGTCGTCGATGATGTCGTCGTGGACCAGCCCGTGGGTCTGGAGCAGTTCGATGCTCAGCGCGGCGTCGTCCAGCCCCGCCACGGGTTCGGCAGTCACCAGCCGGGCGGCCTCGAAGAGCAGGGCCACCCGCATCCGCTTGCCGCCGCGCAGCGACAGGTCCCGCAGCAGGGCCAGGCAGTCCGGGGTGAACCGGCTGAACGACGGGGCGTCGAAGGCGGCGGCCAGGTCCTGGAAGTGCTGCTCGGCCAGCGTGCCGAACCGGCGCTCGTACCCGGCGAGACGGGCCCGGATCTGCTCGGTGGGAACGGCGGCGGCGGTATCGGTCACGAAGATGTCTTCCGTTCGGCCGGGTCTGCGCGCCCGCGCAGGCGCGGAGGTGCCACGGATCCCGGTGGTGGTCCGTCACCCATGCTGCCCCATCGGCCTCCCGGCCCGAGCACCCGGTAGGTGCCCTCCCGCGCTCCCCGCAGCAGTACAACACGCCCCCGTTCGAAGAGCCGCTCCACCGGAAGGTCGACAAGAGCACCGCCGGGAGCACGGTCCTGGCCGGGGGCGGCTCCCGGAGCCAGCTCCCGGGTGCGGTCTCGTGCTGGATACGGACGAACTCCCCTGCCCCTGAATGGTCCTCTTGATCAAGGCCGGGAATCACCGGCGCCATTCATCAGAGGGGTTCCTTCGTGAACGATCATGCACCGCACAGCCGCCTCCCGCGCTCCCGCCGGCGCGGCCGGCACCGGGCGGTGGCGGTCGTGACCGCCGTGGCCGCCGGCGTGATGACGGTCGGAGCGCTGGCACCGACCGCGGCGTTCGCGGGCGGCAAGCCGGACAACGTCCAGTCGAGCCTGAACGCGCTGGTCAAGGACGACGGTCTGCCCGCCGCGCTGGCCGCCGTCAAGGGCCGCGACGGCCGCACCCGCACCTACACCGCCGGCGTGGGCGATGTCGCCACCGGAGCCAAGGTGCCCACGGACGGGCAGGTGCGGATCGGCAGCAACACCAAGACCTTCACCGCCGTCGTCGTGCTCCAGCTCGTCGCCGAGGGAAAGGTCGGCCTCGACGCGCCCGTCGAGACCTACCTGCCCGGCCTGCTGCGCGGCGACGGCATCGACGGACACCGCATCACCGTCCGCCAACTGCTCCAGCACACCAGCGGCCTGCCCGAGTACGTGGACAAGGACTCGATCCTCACCAGCCCGACGCGCTACTACGAACCGCGCGAACTCCTCGACGCGGCCCTGGCCCAGAAGGCCCACTTCGCCCCGGGCACGAGCTGGGAGTACAACAACACCAACTACCTGCTGGCCGGCCTGATCATCCAGAAGGTCACCGGGCGGCCGCTCGGCGAGGAGATCAACCGGCGCATCGTCGACCGCATCGGCCTGCGCCACACCTACTTCCCCACCCCCGGGGACACGGGCATCCGCGAGGCCCACCCCAAGGGCTACAACCGGGACGCCGACGGCTCACTCCGCGACTACACCGAACTGGACCCCTCCTGGGGCTGGGCGGCAGGCGCCGTCGTCTCCACCAACAGCGACATCACCCGCTTCTACACCGCGCTCCTCGGCGGCCGGCTCCTGCCCGCGGCGCAGCTCGCCCAGATGCGCACCACCGTCCCCGCCGACGAGGTGGGCCCCGGCGCCCGCTACGGGTTGGGCCTGGTGAGCCGGCCGCTGTCGTGCGGCGGCCTCTACTGGGGCCACGGCGGGACCATCCCGGGCTACGACACCGCCGGGGGCGCCACCGATGACGGCCGCGCCACCAGCATCGCGGTGACCATGATCCCAAGTGGCGCCGCCGGACAGCACGTTGAGGCCACGGTGGACGCGGCCCTGTGCCGCTGACCCTCCCCGATCCGGTCTGAGCGTCCGCACCGGTACGACCCGCGGGTTCTGCGCGCCTCGGCGCGCGCGGAACCCGCGCACTCGCGTACCCGCGTACCCGCGTACCCGCGTACCCGTGCACCCGCTTACCCCGCCAATTCCCCCTTCCCGTAGAGGAGTTCTTCCGTGAACGAGCACGTCCCGCACAGCCGGTCCCCCCGGTCCCCCCGGGCCCACCGGAGCCGCCGCGGCAGGCACATGGTGGCGGCAGCCGTGGCCGCCGGCGTCGTGGCGGCCGGAGTGCTGGCACCGACCGCGGCGTTCGCCGGCGGCAAGCCGGACAGCGTCCAACAGAGCCTGAACACGCTGGTCAAGGACGACGGCCTGCCCGCCGCACTGGCCTCGGTCAAGGGCCGCGACGGCCGCACCCGCACCTACACCGCGGGCGTCGGCGACCTCGCCACCGGCACCAAGGTCCCCGTCGACGGGCAGATACGCGCCGGCAGCAACACCAAGTCCTTCACCGCCGTCGTCGTCCTCCAACTCGTCGCCGAAGGGAAGATCAACCTCGATGTACCCGTCGAGACCTACCTGCCGGGGCTGCTGCGCGGCGACGGCATCGACGGACGCAACATCACCGTCCGCCAGTTGCTCCAGCACACCAGCGGTCTGCCCGACTACATGGACGCCCCCGCCCTCGCGGACTTCACCACCGTGCAGTACCGCTACTTCGAGCCCCGCGACCTCCTCGACGGCGCCCTCGCCCAGCAGGCCCGCTTCCCCGCGGGCACCAGTTGGGAGTACAGCAACACCAACTACATCGTCGCCGGACTCCTCGTCCAGAAGGTCACCGGACGGCCCGTCGGCGAGGAGATCACCAAGCGCGTCATCGACCGCATCGGCCTGCGCCACACCTACTTCCCCACCCCCGGGGACACCAGCATCCACGAGGCCCACCCCCAGGGCTACTTCCGCAGCTCGCCGGACGCGCCCCCGATCGACTACACCGAGATGGACGCCTCGATGGCCTGGGCGGCCGGGGCGATCGTCTCCACCAACACCGACCTCAACGCGTTCTTCACCGCGCTCCTCGGCGGCCGGCTCCTGCCCGCGGCGCAGCTCGCCGAGATGCGGACCACCGTCCCCGCCGAACTCCTGGGCCCGGGGGTCCGCTACGGGCTGGGCCTGCAGAGCAGGCCGCTCTCCTGCGGCGGCCTGTCCTGGGGCCATGGCGGCACCTCCCCCGGCTACCGCTCCCGCGGCGGCGTCACCGACGACGGCCGCGCCGCCACCATCACCGTCACCACCGTCCCGGGCGGGGCCGGCGCGCAGCACATGGCGGACGCACTGGACGCGGCCCTCTGCCGCTGACCGCTCCACCCCTCGGTCCGGCTCCCGCGCGCGGGGGCCGGACACCGGACGGCCTCGCGGCTCCCGTGGACGGG
>NZ_JBHXMU010000116.1:0-11388 GCF_042720685.1 Kitasatospora sp. NPDC058492 | reverse complement strand
CTCGCCGCGAAGCTTCTCGATATCCCCCAAATCCACGCCGACAGGATGCCCGACCCGAAGACCAAGATCAAGTTAAGTTAACGAAGTACTACTAGGTCAGCTGAAAGCAGGGACCGCGCATTTCCTGTGCCGGGCGCTCCGGAGGGAGGACAGACGACAGTTTCGGAGAAACCCGAATGCCTCCGCAGACGGAACCGAGTGGCCGTAGCCGCCCGCTTCACGGTGACAGGCCCGTATGGTTCGGCTCCAGGAGGGCCACTGGACCTGACACGCTTTCCGGACGGGGGGTGCCGGAGGCCGCATAGTCTCCTTCACCTCGACTGAAGATCAGGTACATCGCAAGGGGAACCACGGAGTTCGCCTCCCTGGCACGAGACTTGGGCGGCACATAACTGCCGGCAAAGCACGCGCGTGGTAAAATGTGCCACAGGGTGCCGCGGCCAACTGCTTCGACCTTCGCATGTGGTGGCAGAGGCCATCATTCTCGCCGAGCGAGTTCGTTGAGCCATCGATGCAACTGGGGAAGTACCTGCTCGTGGAGCCCTTCTTGCTCGCAGCGCATTCCCCCGTGAGCGACGATCGCTGCGAGGAGCCCTTGAAAGTGCGCCGGAACGGACTCGGCCATCGTCCGGGCAGCGGCTCGCCAGCGTTCCAGCTCGGCCGGTTCTTCGTCGAGCTTGCTTCCGTTGTGGTAAAGGACCGCATCCATGCCGATTGGCCGGATGGCCCGGTCGCTCTTGTCCTCGAGGTTGAGGATGATCCCGACACCAGGCGGGTCGAGGTCTCCCCAGGCCGCGATCGGGAGCGAAGGCGGCACGCGACTGCGCAGGAAGAGCGCCAGTGCGTCGGAGGCGAAGCCTCCGGTCCAGATGCACAGCCATTCGGTGGGGACGGTCGTGCGCGAGGAAACGGCCTCGAAGGTCTCCTGGTTCTCGATCAGGAGAACCCCCGCGGCCTGAAGGTCGAGGCGGCCGTCCTGGGCCGCAGCTCTTCCGGGCAGTTCGATGAACGGCTCGGCCCGAGAGAGATCGGCCACGAGGCCCTGGCGGTGCCATTCGGCAGGGCCAGTCATCCTCAGGCCGGTGTCCGCAGTGTGAACAGCATCGCTGAACGGCCGTCCGATCAACTTGGAGAAAGCAGCCTTGGATGCATCAGTCCACTGTTTGCTCCCGCCGAGGGCTTGCGTCGCGAGTTCACGCTCGCCGTACTTCCAGCCACGGCTCACGCCTCGGTACCACTCTGCCGCAGCTCGTATGGCAGCGTAGTAGGTGGCCCAGTGGCTGGTTCCGGTGCGTGTTCCGGCTGGGGCGAGCCTGCGGTTGTCGTCCGGGAGCGCCGCGAGCAGGGAGCGTTCCGATGTGAGTTCCCGCACACCGGCCATCGCGGCCATGGCCTCCTCACGTTCTCTGAGTACCTTCTGGCGCTTGACGATCGAGCGATAGCGGGCTTGGCCGCGCTTGGTCCTGATAGGTCCGTCCGCACCGATGAGAAGTTGCCGTAGGGGCAACGCATGGCGGCTGCCGCGCAGTACGGCGTCAGCGCGCCCGAGGTGGATACCTTGACCGGTCACGGCGTTGGTGCCGAAGAGGTCGACCAAGTCGGCACGTTCACGTGCGGTCAGGCGCATACGCATGGAACGGTCCAGCTTCCCCCCGTTGGCAATGCGCTCGCGTGCCAGGGTGCAGAAGAGCTGGCCGCCCGGGGTGGCCGTCCATTCCGCGAGGTCGGGGTGGAGCACGACGTGGGCGCGCATGTCAGTCCAGGTCCGCTTCGCTGATCAGGTCGCCCGTCCGGCTGTAGAGGTCGTCGTCGCCCTCGGCGTCGAAGACGTCCTCCTCGTCGTCCGGGTAGAGCTCATCCTCGTCCTGGTCGAGGTCGTCGCCGAGGTCGTCGTCCGTGCCGAAGTCAAGCGCCGCGCCGCCGATGAGTGCCGGATCGACCATGACGTGACGCCGGGTGCCATCCCAGATGATCGGTGTGGTCAGCACGCCTTCGGTCTGAGGATCACGGAAGAGTTGGTAGGTCGCGACGCCGGGGACTTCCTCGTAGAAGCCCCACTCGTCGTGGCTCGCCATGACGAAGTCCAAGTCGAGTTCGACGAGCAGGCCCATGCACTCTCCCCTCATTTCGGCATCGATTCCGGCGAACGCCTCATCCAGGTAAACGGGGCGGGGGGCAGTGGGTGCTGCGCCGGTGTAGTGGGCGGCGGCAGCGGCGAAGAGAGGGAGCTGCAGCATCACGGCCTTCTCTCCACCCGAGCCCTTTCCGTGCATGCCGGCGTCGATGTCGATCCACTTCTGCTGTGGTCCGGTCTTGTACTGGACGCGGATACGGCTCCAGGTCCTGTAGTCGAGAGCGGCGCGCAGATGGGCCTTCCAGTCGGTTCCGCCCTCGGCCTCGCGAGCCGTCGCGATCTGTTGGCCCAGGAATGTGATGAGGTGCTCGCGCGCGCTGTCCGGGAGAAACCGGCTCGCCTGCTTGTCCAGCGTGTCCAAGGCCTCCCGGGTCTCCCTGCCCTTTTCGGGGTCCGGCTCCCAGACCAGCCGCATGACCTGTCCGGAGGCAGTGCGACGCAGCCCGAGCAGCCGGTTCATCTCCCCAACCAGGGCCTTGGCTCCTGCCCGGCGACGGCGCAGGTGGTCGCCGACCTGTCCGAGGAGGACCTCGGTGAAGAGGTCGTGCTCGCTCGCGTCGAGGAGGCGGCTGCGTTCGCGGACCTCCGTCTCAACAACCGCCAACGCCTGGGTGATGGTGTGGCTGCGACCGTTGTGGATCAGCCGGACAGTGACCAGCCGTTCGTCGTTTCCGCTGCGGACGGTCCAATCCTGGCCGGCAAGCTCCCGTTCGAGCTGGTGCCTGGCCTGGTCGACATCGTCGCGCGCCTGGTCGAGCGCGCCTTGGTCTCCCGGGTCCTTCGCGAGTTCGGGCAGCACGGCCCGGGCCCGAACAGCAGCGCTCGTCTCGGGGCTCGGCACGGAACCCATGGCGGACACCAACTCCATGAAACCGAGTTGCTGGAGCCTGTCGTAGTCGCCGGACCGGTCGTTCAGCAACTCTTGGCGCTGTTCGACCAAAGCGATCGACTGCTCGTGTGCCGCCTTGCGACGGACGGCCCGTTCCGTCGCCCGTTCGACCATTCGGTCATTGTTCTCCTGCTGCTTCGCCGTATCCGCGAGCGCTTTCTGGGCGATGGCCAACTCGGCCAGCACGGAATCAACATCCGCGCCGACCACACGCCGCCGCACGTCGTACTGCTCGCGCTTCTGGCTGGCATCCCGGATCGCCGTCTTCTGATCCTTGTCGACCACGGCCAGGTGGGTCTGACAAATGCTCAGGAGATTGTCGGCATCCTCGTACTGCTGTTCCCGGTGTGCCCATGCCTCAACCTTGCGGAACAGTTCGTCAAGGCTTGTGCGGTACTCCTGCAGTGCGTGCCGTTCGGAAGCCAGCAGGTCGAGTCGGGTGGCGGTCGCCCGTTCCCGCGCGTAGAGATCGAGGGCGGCTCCGGCGTCCTCCAGCTCCCGTTTCCGCCCAGCCGCGGCAGCCTCGTCGAGTTCGCGTTGCTTGTCGTGTGCTTCGAAGACCTTCCGAGCGGTGGCCAATTCCTGCTGGCGGCTTCGCAGTGGCACGTCAAGGCCGGCCGCATCCTCGTACTCGGAAGCGAGGTCGTTCTGACGCCCGCGAGTGGTTTCGAGCCGCTCGTCCAGATCGAGGAGCATGGCGTCCAGCTCGGCAATCTGCTCGTCGAGCACACGCAGGCGCCGCTGCCGCTCCGCCTCGCGGGCCGCGGCTCCGATGTACGCAGGCTCCGAGACGGCGGTCCGGCCGTGAGCGGGCCCGATTCGCCAGGACCCGTCGGTGGCGATCCAGTCGCCGGAAGGCGGCGGGGTGCCAGGTCGGGCGAGGGCCAGGCCGGCGAGGACACGGGCGGTCACCTCGACGGGGACCATCGGGTTGTCGACAGGCTGCAGGACGGTCGTCAGTGAGGGGCCGGGAACCGGCGCACGGTCGGCCGGCAGAACAGTATCGAGCGTACTGCTGTCGAGGACCGCCCCTGAGGAGGTGACCCAGGCGTCGAGGACGCCCGAGCCGAGGAGCGAGGACTCCAGCCCGGTCCTCTCCGAGTCGGTGAGGTGTGGGGCGAACTCCAAGAGTCTCCACAGCGGCGCTCCGTCGGCGGCTGCAGTGCGGTCCCGGCGCCGGTGGGGCGGTGGAGCCGGGAGCGGGTCGGTCTCCTGAGCCACTCGCAGACGAGTCCGTGTGAGCGCCTTCTGATCGTTCCCGACGCGGCGCCAGTCGCTCTCCAATCCGGCCGCTGCGATGGCCAGTTGCTCGTACAAGCGCTTGGCCAGGCGGGTGAGCTCCTGGGACAGGGTGGAAGCGCCAGGCAGACCGAACGTCGGTACGGCGGTGTTCAGCTCGGTGAGCTCGTCGTCGGTAAGCAGGAACTCGCGGCAGCGGTCGCCCCAGTCGGACAGACCTTCGCGGAGTAGGGCGACCTGGTTGGCCACTTCGGTTTCGTGGTCGCCCATGGCCTTCCTTGAGGCGTTGCAGAGCGTCCTGCTCTTCTGGAACGCCTCGTTGGCATGGTCGAAGGCAGCCTGGACCTTCTGGACCGATGTCGCGAGCTCCACGGCTCGTTCGAGCACGCTGGCGCGGGCCTGTACGTGGCCGAGAAGTGTGTCCTCCGCTTCCTGCGGTGTCGTGCGGATCACTGGAACGCACTGGGTGTGCGTGTCTTCGATCCGGGTTTGGGCCGCGCGGACCGCCGACAATTCCTCGGCCTTGCCAAGTGCCGCTGCCGCCACGATGAGGCGCTGCCTCTTCCCGTCAGCGGCTGAGGCGGCGTCGGTGACTGCAGTCTCGGCCTTCTTGTACCGCTCCTGCAGTTCGGGGAGCTTCGCCTTGGCTTCTTCGGCTTGCTCCTGCAGCCGGGAGAGGAGCTCGTGCTGCTCCATCAGGGGATTGGAGCGCAACTCCCCGAGAGCGGTCTGGAGCTTCTCGTGCCGCTCCTTGAGCTGCCGCCGTTCCCCAGTGGCCTGATCAAGTGCCTTCTCGGCCTCCGCGAGCTCGTCCGATGCCTTGTCGCGGCCACGGGTGGCCGCGTCGAGTGACTGTTCGGCTTTGACCACGTGGTCGGCCAGGTTCCGAGTCCAGCGGCGTGCATACCTGGTGTACACGGATTGGAATGCCTGCATGCCTAGGAGGTGCCGCTCCTGCTGCGCGAGGTCCTTCCGGTCGCGGGCCAACTGGTCGAAGCGGACTGCGAGGTCATCCAGGAGCACGGTGCTGACCGGCGGGAGGCCGTTGCTGAGCATCCGGCTGAGCTTCTCGCCGTTGAAGTTCTCGCTAAGCTTGGGCTTGCGAAGGACGAGAAGCAGCTCCACCAGGGACGCCAGGCTCCCGGAGCTGAATCCGAAGAGGCGTTCGGCAACTGCGGCCCGATACTCGCGACGGTCCTCGAAGACGCTCTGGGGGCCGAGCCGGGCCTCCAGTTGCTTCCGCAGATGTGGCTGCCGGTGCTCGTTGAACAGGTCGAAGTCCTGGCCGACGCGCTTCTCGGTGACGAAGAACCAGGGTTTGTGCAGCCCGCCCTTCACGGACGTGCTGGCCCGCATGCCGATGCCGATGGTGACGTACTCGTGGCTGCCGTCCTCGGCGACACGCCCGTACTCGCACCAGCTGTATCCGACGCGCTGGGTGCGCCCGCGGTGCAAGAGGTTGTCCCGCATCGGACGGGCAGTGGAGCCGAACGGGTCCAGCCGGCGGGCGCTGAGGACCGCGTCCAGCAGGAGTGGGCTGGTGACTTCCATCACCTTCGTCTTGCCGGCCCCGTTCCGGCCGCGCAGGATCAGGCCGTGGCCGTATGAGACGAACTCCTGCTCCTCGTACTCCCAGATGCCGATCAGGCCCAAGCGGAGCTGCTGGAACCGATTTCGTTCCGGCACGGGGAGTGCGCCGTCGAGAATGCCCTGCAGTGCCGCGCTCGGCGCTCCGTCAGTCGGTTCCGTCACCGTAGAGGTCTTCCGTTTTCGAAGGGCGAACAGTCGATGGCGTGCCTGGCCTGGTCCCGGCTCCGGCCTGCTCCGGGCCGAACAGCAGGAGCGCTTCTCCCTGGACGCGGGCACCACGCCCGGTGGGATCGCGGTACCGGGCGGCAGCGGCACGGACCCGGACACCGTCATCGTGGGGGTCCACGAGGCCGAATTGGACCAGCACAGGCAGTGCGTACCGGAGTGTGGTGGCGGCATCGACGGGCCTGCCTTCGATCTTCGCCACGACGCGGCTGATCTTCGCGGCCACCAGATCGGCCAGTTCGAGGAGACGGTCGTCCCGGACCATGAAGCTCGTTCCGGTAGTCACGTTCGCCTCACCAGCGAGCAGATCGGCCAGCGCGAGGGCGGCGACGGACGCGGCGCTCGCGGCAGGGAATTCCAGGTCGGAGAAGTCCTGGTCCACAATGGCCACGCCGTCGGCGCGAACTTCCACGCGGGTGTCCAGACTCAGGCGGAGGTCGGCAACGAGCTCGTCCCGGTGCTCGGCGAGGTAAGCCCGCTGGGCGACTGGAAGGTCCTCGACGTACACGACGGGATGGTCGACGAGCCGACGCATGACGGCCTGCCGCAGTTCGCCGTCAGTGGGTCCGTGACCTGCGAGATCACCGCCCTGCACATGCAGCAGGGCGTCCGGCCCCTCTGCCAGGCTGGGCGGCACCGGGCAGGCTATCGCGAAGGCGGCCGTGCGATGGTCTATGTCGTAGAGGGCGTTGCCTCCGCCAGTAACGTATGCCTGTTCGTGATCCGCCGTGATCCCAGCATCCCGGGTGGGCACCAGGACGCCGTCCTCCGTGAGGCGGCGAATTGCGGCGACCAGGTCGCGGCGTTCGCGGGTCGCCGTGGCGTCGAACCGGCGGATCGAACTGCTCGCAGTGGTGAGCGCAGTGACACGGTCGGCGAGCTCGGTGATGACGGTCTGCTGCCCGCAATCCACCAGTACGGCCAGGACTGTGCAGTACAGGGTGCACTGCCGCGCTGTCGGAATCGAGGGATCGGGGAATCGGCCGGGGTCCTCGGGGACCTTCAGCAGCCGAACGCGGTCTCGTTCCACCAGCAGTGTCCAGCCCAGCCGGTGGTCGAACCAGGTCCGCAGCTCCTCCTCGTGCACACGGGCCTGATCGATCAGCCGTCCGCGCCGGCCCCGCCGTCGGAGGGTCGGATTCCGCAGCAGTGCGCGGATGACTTCACGACGCTCGTGGCCGTCCTGCCCAACCCAGTCGCTCATCTTCTGCCCCGCCCGTTCAACGACAGAGTCAGCTGGAAATCCTTCGTGCTCAGCCGCCCGCCGCGAAGCCCCACTCCTGCCCCGGTACGTTCGGTCGGCGCGATACCCAGAGTGACCAGAAGCCGCCCGTCCGGTGTCCGGGCACGTCGAATTCCACCAGTGCGCTCACGTACGGACAGCGCCAAGGACAGGCAAGCGAGGAAGACCTCGGCCTCGGAGCTGTCGAGCTGGCCCAGTTCCGACAACCGGATCGGCCCTCTGGCGGCAAGCGACCTCTCGGCGGCCTCCACGGTCGCGTGCTCCTGCTGCTGTCGGGCCGCTAGAAGGCTCTTCGCACGCCGCGGGTTGCGGATGCGGGGCAACGGCCCGGAGCTCGCTCGCGGCCCCCTGGCCCGGAGCTCGGCGGAGACCGGTGCGGGATCGCTGTGCCACCAACTGGTCTCGGGCTGCAGATCGGTGCCGGCCTCCGGCGCTGCGGGATGACCGAGATGGCGAGCGGAGTAGTTCCCGAAGGCCGTGCGCCAGAGGGCGGTGGACTCGCGCACACTGCCTTCCCGGTCGAAGCGGTCGAACCAGCCGGCCAGGGCCACCAGGTCGGCCGTTCGGCTCGCCCTGCGGAACCGCTGGTCGTTGATGTGGCCAACGGTGAGGATGATGAAGTTGATCGCGTCGGAAGCGCGGTCGAGCAGCAACTCGGCAACCGGAGGCCGTTCGGTGGCGGGCACGAACCATCGGCGCAGGCCGTTCCACCTCTCGCGCATCCGTTCCACCTCCCGGTCAACGGCTTCCTCATGACTCAGACCGAGGACTGGTGCGGTCTCCAGGGCGGCGAGCTCCGGGAGCCTCGACAGCAGGCGCGCCCTTTCAGCCTGTGTGATCAGCTTGGCGATCAGAGGGGAATTCTGATGCAGCACCACGGTGAACGAACGCAGGTACCGGACCACGACGTTCTTGTAGGCGATGAAGGTCTCCGGGTCGCGGATCTCCTCCGAGGCCAGGGAGCCGTTGAGGCTTTGGACGAAGAGCTTCGCGTCTTCCGAAAGCCGTGCGAACCCGTTGGTCGTCGTCCGGAAAGCACCTAGTGCCGCCTCCAAGTCCTCCTCGCCAGAACGCAGGGCACGGACCAGTGTGGCAAGAGAGGTGAGGATCTCCGGCAACATCGAGGACTGCAGGGCGCCAGCATCAGCCATGTCCTGGTCGATCCGGGTCATCTCGCGGTGGACCCGCGCGCCGGCCGACGTCAGTTGGTACAGGAAATCTCGTTGGAGGTACTCCTCAGGCGTGGTGATCCGCCGGGTGTTATGAATACGGTCCACGTTGCCCCACCGGTACAAGTCCTCCAGCAGAGCATCAACGGAGGGGAGTTGCGCCAAGAGTTCCGGCTCGACCGACAGTGCTTCCCGGACACGCTGCGCAACCTCCTTCGTGCTGAGGTGGATTCCCAGCCGGGATTCCTCGTCCAGCAGTACATCCAGGACCACCCGGTAGAAGAGCGCTTTGTCGTGGTTCAGATAGGCAACGACCTTCATGCGCCCGCCGAACACGGGTACCCCTGACATCGCACCTCATCAAGATCAGTTAGCCTCACAGCACTGCGCCTGCGGCCGGAGAATCGATCATTTAGAGATGACGCCGCTCGCGTGCCAGGCGAGGCGGGTTCGGCCAATCTCCGGTGCTCAGCTTATACGTATGAAACAAAGCTGGGACCGGGCTCTATCAACCGGAAATTCACACCTGAGGCCCGCCCTGCGTTGAGCTGATGGTAATACGGTCGCCCGACGCAGCCGTGCCGGACCAGACCCGGGACTCGGCCCGCCACCAAAGCACTGAGTCCCCTCTTGCCGTCATCAACGCCTATGCGTACGGGTCGCGCAGCGGTCGAGGCTCGCGCACCCCTCGCGTGATCTTCTCGGGCAGGTCCGGGCCGGCAGTGTAGTAGCGGCCCTGCGCTTCACCCTGGGCCGCTAGCCAGCCGGCGCGGACGAGTTCGCGGATGTCGCGTTGGGCCTGCTGCTCGCTGAGCTCGGCGTCAGCCTGGTAGGTGGCGCGGCGCAGACGGTTGCCCATGGCCGCGGGGTAGAGGGCGTAGAGCATGCGGTCGGGCCAGCCGCGTTGCTCGACGGCTTCGTCGAGGGCGGTCCAGACCTCGCGGGTGGTGTTCACCTGGCGCTCGACGCTCTGGGCCTGCTGGTGGTGGGCGCGCAGGCAGAACCGGATCCAGGGCAGGGTGTCGCGGTCCGGAGTCCAGACGGGGCCGCCAACATCGGCGAGGATGTCGTAGTAGCGGTAGGTGTTGCGGGCCCGGCCGAGCCATTCCTCGATACTGGAGAACTCCGGCGCCATGATCCCCTCACGGGCCAGGACCAGGGTGTGCAGGGCGCGGGACATCCGCCCATTGCCGTCCGACCACGGGTGGATCGCCACCAGGTTCAGGTGTGCCATCGAGGCCCGCACCAGCCCCGGAGCGTTCAGGTCGCCCTCGTTCAGCCACTCGACCAGCTCGTCAGTCAGTACTGCCAGCTGCTGGGCATCAGGAGCGGTGTACGCGGCGATGGTCGGGTCTTCGGCGGAGGTGACGTACACCGGCCCGGTACGCCACCAGCCGGGCCGTTTGATCAGGTGGTGGCCCTGCATCATGAAGTGCAGCGCGTTGAGCAGGCCCTTGCTGTAGGCGAAGTCGTCGCCCGCTTCGGCGAGGCGCTGGATGTAGGTCATCGCCTGCCGATAGCCCTCGATCTCGGCCGTGACGGTGTCGTTCGCATCGATCGGCGCTTCGCCGACCATGATGTCCTCGACGTCCGACACGCTCGCGGCGTAACCCTCGATCGTGTTCGATCCTGCGATCGCCCGCGCCGTGAGGTTACGTCGCAGCTGCCCTTCCCAGCGACGTGAAGTGCGCAGATGGAGACGCAGCCGGTCGCGCATCTCGCCGATCTCCGCGAGGACGGACTGGTCGATGTCCTGCAGCGATGGCACACCATAGAGCATGAAGCAATGACACCATGACGGCATCAAGCAAGCAAGGAGAATCGGCGCAACCATGGTGCATGAGTACTTCAATGCATCCCTGGGAATCAGCCGCCCCGGATCCGTTCAGCGAGATCACCACCGCCGACCCTCCGGCTCCGCCGAGCGCCCTGCGCTCGCACTACCGCACTTCACCGCTCACCAACCCTCGCCCGCCGGCCTCCCCGGCCACCCCGGCCCAGACGCAGGCCTGGGCCAGCTTTCTGGCAGGGGCCGTCCACAATGGGCTCGACCCGACACTGGTCACCCAATGGCTGACCATCCTGGCCGACGCCACCGGCAGCCCTGTCCTCCCGTCCCTGGCCTCCATGCCGTAACCTCCGCCTCCCGGTCATCCTGACCGGCCTGGAAGCCACCACACACGCCCCCTATCTCGCCGGCTGGCACCTGCGGATCGAGCCCGAGCTCGGGCAGCTCCCCCTCCGCCTGATCACCACCGCTCTCATCACTGCGGCAGTTTTCGGCTGGATCGCCGATGGCTGCAGCCGCTCCACGATCAAGAACACCCTCGCCATGCTCTCCCGCATCTTCGAACAGGCCATCGTGGACGGCATCCTCGAACGCAACCCCGCCCACATCACCGGCTGGCAGCGCGAATACCATCAGGTCGAAGACGAACTGCGGGACCCCCGCTCCCTCGCCCTGCGCGACCGGGACGCCCTCACCCAACTCGCCGATGCCCTGGTCGCGGCCCCATACAACCGCTATCGCGGATGGGGTGATGTCGTCGTCCACAACGCCTGCACCGCCACACGGATCGGCGAGGTCTCCGGAGTCCGGGCCCGCGACGTCGATACCGACAAGTGGCTCATGACCTGCCGCCGACAGACCACCCCCGCTCCCGGCGGCCTGGTCGACAAGCACACCAAGGGTAGGGTCGCCCGCCTCATCCCGATCATCGAACCATTGCGCCCGCTCATCATCAGGCGGCTCCAAGCGACGCGAGGCGGCCCGGACGCCCGCCTCTACACCGGCCCGCGCGGCGGTCCCCTCTCTGTCAGCCTTGGGTGAGACATCCCGCTTTGTCGGGTTAGCCTGAGAGGGCCCGAGTAGGAGTTCCACCCCTGATGACCAGCACCA
>NZ_JBHXMU010000115.1:0-11577 GCF_042720685.1 Kitasatospora sp. NPDC058492 | reverse complement strand
GACCACCATGACGCACCAACAGGCCGGGCGGCGGCCCCCCCCCCCCGCCCCCCCCAGACCCCCCCCCCCCCACCACCCACCACCCCGCAGAAACCCACACCAAAAACAACCAACCACACCCCCCGCGCCCCACCCCCCCCCCCCCCCTCCGCCCCCCCCCCCGGCCCCACCGGCCCCAGGCCCTACCGTCCTCCCGGGCCACCGGCCGCCTTCATGTACGAGGTCCAGATCTGGGTGGGCAGCGCGGAGTCCGGGGTGTCCGGGGCGGCGCCGCCCAGCCCCTCCAGTGAGAGCAGCTTCATGTCCTTCAGGTCCGCCCGGAAGACCGTGACGGCCGTGGACATCCGCGCGTCGTAGCCGACGAACCACCCCGCCGTGCGTTCCGGGGTCGTCCCCGGCTTCCCGGCCAGGTCCGGCCCGGCCTCCGCCGCCGCCTTGGCGCTCCCGGTGCGGACCGCGCTCTTGAGCGCCGCGTCCACCTCCCCCGCGACCTGCGGGGTCAGCGCCTGTACGGCGGTCGGCAGGCGCAGCCCGAGCGGCTCGCCGTTCCGGGTGATCCGCAGGACGGAGTACGGGTCCGTGTGGCTGCCTCCGGCGGCGAAGGCGGCGTAGGCGTCGGCGGTCCTGATCGCGCTCGGTGTGGAGTTCCCGACGCCGAAGGCCGGCACCAACTCCCCCATGCTGCCCGGGAGCAGGCCCAGGTCGGCGGCGGTCTTCTGCACCCGGTCCAGGCCGACGTCCATGGCGAGCTGCATCATCGGCCCGTTGACGGACTGCTCCACCGCGCTCCTCAGGGTGACCGTCCCCCAGCTCCGCTTGCCGTCGTTGGCGGTCTTCGCTATCCGCCCGTTGCGCCCCCAGTACGGCCCCTCCGGGGTCATCACGTTCACGCCGTCGTCGCCGTCGTAGGTGGTGGTGGGCGTCACCGGGGTGCGGCTGCCGCCCCGCTTGCGCTGCACGCCCTCGCTCAGGCCCGAGGCGTAGACCAGCGGGGCGAAGGCCGAACCGACCGGCACCGTGGAGGTGTTGGCGTTGTCGAAGCCCTGTTTCAGGTAGTCGGTTCCGCCGTAGAGCGCGACGATCCTCCCGTCCGGGGCGACCGAGGCGGCACCGACCTTCAGTAACCGGTCGGTCTCACGGCTGTCGGGGTCGATCCCCTTGGTGGCGTCCCGCACCGCGGCGGCCAGCGCGTTGACCTTGGGCTTGTCGAAGGTGGTGAAGATCTGGTGGCCGCCGAGGTCGAACTGGGCCTGCGTGATGTCGCTGTGGCCCTCCACGTAGGTCCTGGCCATGTCCACCAGGTACCCGACCTGGCCGCTCAGCCCCGCCGCCTTCGGCTGGGTCCTGGGCTCGGGGAACACCGTGTACCGGGCGCGCTCGGCGGCGGAGAGCCTGCCGACCTTCACCATCCGGTCCAGGATCCAGGACCACCGCTCCTCGGCCCGCCGGTGGTTGTTCGCGCTGATCCCCGGATCGAACTGCCCGGCCCCCTTCAACAGGGCGGCGAGGAAGGCCCCTTCGCTCGGGTTGAGCTGCGAGACGTCCTTGCCGTAGTACGCGGCCGCGGCCCGTTCGATGCCGTAGCTGCCGCGCCCGAACCAACTGGTGTTCAGATAGCCGGCCAGGATGTCCGGTTTGCCCATCCGCCGGTCCAGTTTGATCGCGATGACGATCTCGCTCAGCTTGCGGGAGAAGTCCTGACGCTGGTTCAGGTAGTTGTTCTTGACGTACTGCTGGGTGATGGTCGAGCCGCCCTGGGTCTCACCGCCCGAGGCCATCTGGTAGACCGCGCGGCCGATGCCCGTGAAGGAGATCCCCGGGTCCGAGTAGAAGGTCTCGTTCTCGGCCGCCAGTACGGCCCACTGCACCGACTCCGGCACCTGGTCGAGCGGCACCTCCTGCCGGTTGGTCTCGCCGATCCGCGCCATCTCGGTGCCGTCCGCCCAGAAGTACACGTTGTTCTGCTGGGTGGCGAAGGCGTTCAGGTCCTCCGGGACGTGGGTGGTGACGTAGAACCAGGTCAGCCATCCCGTCAGCACCGCAGCCCCGGCCCCCGCCACCAGGAGCAGCTGCCGCCAGGACGGGAGCCAGCGGCGGACTCCGCGCCGCCCTCTGCGCGGGTAGTCGATCCACCGCCGCCCTCCGGGCTCCTCCCCTCCGGCCTCCCCTCCGGGCTTCTCCTTCTCCGCCCCGCCACCTTGGTCAGCACGCACAGTCCGGTCTCCGATTCGCTCGTGGGCACAGACCCCCGAACTCAGACGCGATGGGGGTCGGACCACGGCACAACGGAATTGATGTGATCACGGTCATACCGAGCGGACCGGCGGGGCGGCACGGACCCACCCGGCCTGGGGCGGAACAACGTTGGCCGAGGAGGTGGACCACGGGGAAACGACGACGCCGGGGTGCCTTGTGGCACCCCGGCGGGTGGTCGAGGGCGAGGAAAGCGAACGGGCTATGTCAGGTGGAGTGAGAAGGAAGCCCGTTCATGGCCTCGCCGGGGCCAACGCTAGCAGTCAGGCGGGGATCAGGTCACGCAGGTTTTCCGGGGTGATGACGACGGAGTCCGGGTGCAGGCCCTCCGGGCGTTCCAGACCGATGTACGTGACCGGGCCGGCCGGGAACGACATGCCGTCCCACAGCGTGGTGGCGGTGGCGCGCTCGCCCATCAGCTCGGTCAGATGGCGGATCGTCAGGTGGTCACGCCCGACGATGCCCCGCAGCAGCGTGGCGACCGACATCCGGTTCCCCTCGACCCGGTTGGCGTTCGGGTTGCCCTTCAGGTACAGGTGCAGCCACTTGGCGTGCCAGCGGCCGTCGTCCCCACGCAGGAAGGCCAGCGGCAGGGCGACCCTGCCCGGGCCGCGCAGGTCCGACTTCATCCGGACGGTACGCGGTTCGAAGGGGCGGCCCTGCTGTTCGGCGTCGCGCAGCATGAAGCCGAAGAAGGACTCCTCGACCTCCTCGAAGCCCTCACCGGAGAAGATGTTGACCTGCGGGACGATGGCGCTGCCACGTACGGCGCCCAGGCGCAGGTTGATGAACTCGGAGCCGCCGTCGGGGGCGTCGGTGACGTCTCCGGAGTGCTCGCCCTCGACCTGGCTGAGCGAGGTGTAGGAGAGCCAGCCGAGCGTCTCGTAGGAGTCGTCGAGCATCAGGGCGGACAGGTCGAAGTCGGTGCTGTGACCGGTCTGCTTCCAGTAGACGAAGAAGCGCAGCAGTTCGCCGTCGACCGGGGTGAGGGAACCGCGGGGCAGCACGCCGAGTCCGGCGGTGGTGGCCTTGCCGCTGAGCGGGAGTGCGACGTCGAGTACGTCGGGGTCGATCAGCAGGTGCCCGGGGTCGGGGAGGCGGCGGCTCGTCTCGGCGTCCAGGGCGGCGAGCAGGCGGTCGCGTTCGGGTGCCGGCAGGGGCGGTCGGGTGTCGGTGGTGACCCAGGCGCGGCCGAGGCGGTTGACGAAGAGGCGGCGCCCGTCCGCTACCCCGGTGCGGTTGTGGAGGTGTTCGCGGACCGACAGCAGGACCCGGCCGGAGACCTGCGGGGCGGCCTGCTCGACGGCGGCCACGACGGTGTCGCGTTCCTCCGGGGTGCGGCCCGCGCGCAGCAGGCGGTCCAGGGAGCGGAACAGCATGCCCGGGGCGGTGGCCAGCAGCCGTACCGCGCCGGTGACGTCGCCGGCGCCGAGGAGTTCCTCGACGCGGCTGGTGAGGGAGCGGGCCGCCACCTCACCCCGGGCCACGGCGAACACCTCGGCGGCGCGCGGCCAGCGCGGGTACTCGTGCGGGTGGAGGCGCTCACCGAGGCGCTTGAACGCCTCGCGGTGCCCGCTGACGTCGGCGAGCTTGGCGGGGTCGGCGCCCACCACGGCGTCGAGGCCGGCCAGCAGGGCACGGCGGGCCGGTCGGGACAGCGCCCGGAACCGGGTCGGTTCCGCCAGGGTCACGTCGCCGTCGGACAGTGCGCAGGCCAGCCGGAGCACGTCGGTGACGGTGTCCAGGAGGAGGTCGGCGCCGGCCTGGAGACGGGCGAGGTTGACGACGGCGCGGTTCTCCCGGACCGGGATCGTCTCTGGCTGCGGACCGGCGACGCAGTGCCCGGCGAGCACGCCGAGGTCGCGCAGGCCCTCCTCGCCCAGCGGCGTGGTGCTGCCGGCCAGGGCCAGGTAGAGGGCCGTCACCTCCTCCTCCAGGGCGCCGCCCAGGTGCAGGACCGTCATGCGGTCGCCCGCAGCTGCGATCAGCTCGTCGTGGGCGGCGAGCAGTTCGGCGTAGCTGTGCTGGTAGCGGCCGTAGGACGGGAGGGTCAGCAGGTCGACCACGCCGGTGCGCAGTTGGGCGAGCACACTGCCTCGCGACGCGTCGTCGGCGAGCGCCCCGGCGATGCAGTGCGTCCAGAACTCGAAGGTGTCCGGCACGTTGAGCGGGAAGTCGATGAAGTAGGCGTTGTGCCCGACGTGGTCGCCCACCGACTCGCGGACGGTGCCCAGGGTGCGGGCGGCGGTGTCGACGACCGTCGCCTCGGGCAGCCCCGACAGGTACTCCAGCAGGTCCGCCGAGAGCTTGAAGCCCACGGACATCAGCGCGGCGTCGAACTGCCGCGCCACGACAGCGCCTTGCCCCGCCGGAGCGCCCGGCCGGGAGGGGGCGGGGAGGCGATGGGTGTGCCGGACGACGATGGGTTCGAGACGGTGGACCATGCGGTCATGCTCGCAGAACGGTGCGGGGCGACGCATGCGGGTTTCCGGGCCCGTCGCCGGTGGGTCCAGGGAAGTTGGCTAGACAGGAATTGGCTGAAAACTCATGCGGCGTTCGCTGGGGGACCTCGTACGGCCTGGCTGCGGCACCTATGTTCGAACCTTCTTGGCACCCCCCTGTACCCCGAGAAGGAAGGACACCACGTGGCCTCCATCGACCGGCGCCGATTCCTCCAGCTGAGCGGCGCGTCCGCAGCCGCCGCAGGCCTCGGCGCGTTCCCGCCCGCGGTCAGCAAGGCCCTGGCACTGCCCGCGATCGGCCGGACCCGCTCGATCGAGGACGTCGAACACGTCGTCGTCCTGATGCAGGAGAACCGTTCCTTCGACCACTACTTCGGCACCCTGCGCGGCGTGCGCGGGTTCGACGACCCGCGCCCCACGCTGCTGCCCGACGGTCGGCCGAACTGGCACCAGCCCGCCGCCGCCGTGAAGACCGGCCGCTACCACGACCGCGGTCTGCCCGCCTCCGAGCAGGAGGTGCTGCCCTGGTACATCGACCCCAGGAACACCACCGAGTACCAGGCCGGCACCGACCACGGCTGGAGCAGCGGCCACCTCGCCTGGAACGAGGGGCGCCACGACCAGTGGGTGAACCAGAAGCAGGACGTCATGACGATGGGCCACCTCAAGCGCCAGGACCTGGCGTACCACTTCGCCCTGGCCGACGCCTTCACCCTCTGCGACTCGTACTTCTGCTCCGTCCACGCCGACACCGCGCCCAACCGCATCTACCTGTGGACCGGCACCAGCGACCCGCGCAACGTGTACGGCCGCAAGCCCAACGGCCCCGGCCTGGAGGAGCGCAACAACACCAACGGCTACACCTGGACCACCTACCCCGAGCGCCTGGAGAAGGCCGGCGTCAGCTGGAAGCTGTACCAGGGCGGCTCCGGCGAGCCGGGCACCCCCACGGACAACTACACCGACAACTCGCTGATGTTCTTCGAGCGGTACCAGGTCGCCGAGGGCGCGTCGGGCCCCCTGGTGGACAAGGGCGCCACCGACCACACGCTGAAGGAGTTCCGCTCCGACGTCCAGCAGGGCCGGCTGCCGCAGGTCTCCTGGATCGTCCCGCCGTACAAGTACAGCGAGCACCCGTCCGCGACGCCCACCGACGGCGCGTACTACATCAACCTCGTGCTGGACGCGCTCACCTCCAACCCCGAGGTCTGGGGCAGGACGGTCTTCCTCATCAACTACGACGAGAACGACGGCCTGTTCGACCACGTCGTCCCGCCGATGCCGCCGGTCGTCAGCGGCCCGGGCGGCCAGGGCATCGTCTCCGCCGACCTGAGGGCGAGCCTGCGCGACGAACTGCTCGACCTCGGCAAGCACCCGGGCGAGATGGGCCCGCTGGTCCCCGGCGCCGACCCGGGCGGCCTCCAGCCGATCGGCCTCGGCCCGCGCGTGCCGATGCTGGTCATCTCCCCGTGGTCGCGCGGCGGCTGGGTCTGTTCGGAGACCTTCGACCACACCTCCGTCCTGCGGTTCCTGGAAGCCCGGTTCGGCATCGAGGAGCCCAACATCAGCGCCTGGCGCCGGTCGGTCTGCGGCGACCTCACCTCGGCGCTCGACTTCTCCGGCGCCGACCCGCGGCCGGTCTCGATCCCGGTGCCCGCGCCGATCGCCTCGCAGGGCAAGCCGTACCAGGTGCCGCTGCCCCAGCGGATGCCCACCCAGGAGCCCGGCGTCCGGCCGGCCCGCGCCCTCCCGTACGACCTGGTGGTCAACGAGGAGGAGACGGACACCCCCGGGCGGTTCCAGCTGGATCTGGAGAACCGGGGCGAAGCCGGCGCCTGGCTCTACATCTACGACCGGACCGCGCCGAAGGCCGCCCCCCGCCGCTACACCATCTCGGGCGGCGACACCCTCGGCGACTTCTGGCCGCACTCCGCCTCCGGCGACTACCACCTCGCCGCCCACGGCCCGAACGGGTCGGTGTACGAGTTCGAGGGCGGCGCCCGGACCGAGCTGGTCGCGCTGTTCGACCCGCAGAAGTCCAAGGTGCGCGTCAAGATCACCAACAACGGGCCGGTCGCCCGGACGGTGACCGTCGCCAACGCCTACGCCAAGGGCTCGCAGCAGAGCCGCAGCATCCGGCGCGGCGCCTCGGCCCAGTTCACCTTCGACATACGCCCCGACAGCCGCTGGTACGACATCACCGTCGCCGCCACCGACGGCCCGACCTTCCGCCGCCGCTGGGCCGGCCACCTGGAGAACGGCCGCCCCGGCACCAGCGACCCCGGCACCAGCTGACCGGCGGTGCGGCCCTGACCGTCGGCACAGCGCCCGACCGACGGCACGGCGCCTGAACCGGCGCGCCGCACCGACGTTTCGTCCTACGCCGGTGCGGCGAGCCCCAGCGCCTGGCGGTACCAGGGGGCGGCGGCGGGCAGCCGGGCGAGGGGGCCGGGGCCGGGCGGACAGGCGGCGAGGCGCCAGACGTCGTCCCCCCGGTACCAGTGGTCGCGGGCGATCAGGGAGAACTGCCGCTCGGAGACGCGGCCCGGGGTGGCGGCGAGCAGACGCCGGCATTCGTCCCACGAGACGTCCGGGCCGTCCGGGCCATCCGGGCCGTCCGCGCCGGGCAGGGCGGGCAGCAGGCCGAGGCCGGCCAGGGCGGCGAGCAGGTCGCCGGCCCGGACGGGGTCGGGATGGCTCGCGTGCTGGACGCCGGGCGGGACGGCGTGGTCGTCCAGGGCGAGCGCGGCGATCAGCCGGGCCAGGTCGGCGCGGTCCACCACGGAGAGCCTGGCGCTCCCGCTCGCCCAGGGCACCGGCACCCGGCGGACCAGTTCGGCCAGCGCGGGCACCACCCAGCGGTCGCCCGTCCCGGTCACCAGGCCGGGCCGCAGCACGACGGCGCCGGCCGCCAGCGCGACGCGTTCGCCGAGCAGCCTGGTCCGGCTGGCCTCGGAGACCGGGGCGGCCGGCACCTCGTCGACCCCGATGCCGGAGTGCGGGCCCTCGCCGTACACCGCGGTCGTCGACAGGTGGACGATCCGGCGCACCCCGGCCCGGGTCGCGGCGGCCGTCACCGCCTCGGTGCCGCGCACGTTCACCGCCGCGCACTCCTCGGCGCCCCCGGAGACCCGGGAGGCCAGGTGGAGCAGGACGTCGGCACCCTCGCAGAGCGCGGCCAGCGCCGCCCCGTCGGCGAGGTCGCCCGGCACCCAGACGGCCGGGCCGCGCCCGTCCGGCACGTCGCGGGCCAGCGCGCGCACCCGCGCGCCGCGGGCGGTCAGGGCGGCCAGCACCGCGGAGCCTATGAAGCCGGTCGCCCCGGTCAGCGCGACCGTGGTGCGCTCCGGGTGCCGCCGTCCCGCCGCCATGCCGCACCCCTCGCCGTCCCACCGTGTCGCCGTCTCGGCGCGTCCCGTGTCGCCGTATCGGCGTGTCGCCGTCGACCGGCCGGTCAGTCTATCCAGCCGCCACCCGCCCGGCGGCCACCCGTACGGAGGGGGCGGGGCACGGCCCGAGGTAAGGCCCACCTAGGCTGTAGGCCAAGCAAAACGGGCGAACCGGACCCCCTCCAGGGGCCACCAGGACGGAAAGCAGGGCCCCCCGATGGGCGACGGAATGTCAGGCATGCACCACCACGGCGGGATGACCCAGCTAGGCCCGTTCACCTTGTCCAACGTCTGGACCTGGTCCCCCGACTGGGTGTTCCTGCTGGGCGGCCTGGCCGCCCTGGCGCTGTACGCGGCGGGCGTGGTCCGGCTCCACCGGCGCGGCGACCGCTGGCCGGTCGGCCGGATGGTCGGCTGGGCGGCCGGTGTCGGCAGCCTGATCCTGGTCACCTGCACCGGGCTGAACGACTACGGCATGGTGCTGTTCAGCGCGCACATGATCCAGCACATGGTGCTGTCCATGCTGACGCCGATCCTGCTGCTGCTGGGCGCCCCGATCACGCTGGCGCTGCGCGCGCTGCGGCCGGCCGGCCGGGGCCGCCCGCGCGGGCCGCGCGAGCTGCTGGTGGCGCTGCTGCACAGCCGCTACGTCCGGGTGATCTCGCACCCGGCCTTCACCATCCCGATGTTCATCGCGAGCCTGTACGGGGTCTACTTCACCCCGTTGTTCGACTTCCTGATGCAGTACCGCGCCGGGCACATCTTCATGATGGTGCACTTCCTCCTCACCGGTCTGACCTTCTTCTGGCCGATCATGGGCGTGGACCCGGGCCCGCACCGCCCCAGCCATGTGATGCGGATCATCGAGCTGTTCATGGGCATGCCGTTCCACGCCTTCTTCGGCGTGGCCGTGATGATGGCCAGCCACCCGCTGGTCACCACCTTCACCGTGGAGGGCTCGCCGCCGGGCACCGACCTCCTGGAGGACCAGAAGCTGGCCGGCGGCATCACCTGGGCGTTCGGCGAGATCCCGACCGCGATCGTGCTGATCGCGCTGGTGTACCAGTGGATGCGTTCCGAACAGCGGCAGGCCCGCCGCAGCGACCGCGCCGAGGAACGCAGCGGCGACGCCGAGCTGGAGGCGTACAACGCCTACCTGGCCTCGCTGCACAAGCGCGGCCCGCGCCCGGCGGCCCCCGCCGCCCCGGCCTCCCCCGCTGCCGCTGTCACCCCCGTCACCCCGGCGGCCGACGCCGGCTGAGCCCGCCGCCGCCTGCACCACGGAACCCTCGTCCCCCTGTGGAACGGGGGTTCCGCCGTATACGTTCGGACGGTATGCACGCTCTGCTGATCGTCGCCGTCCTGCTCGGCGGGTACGTCCTGCTCTGGCTGCTCGGCTTCCTCGGCTGCGCGCTGCGGCAGGGGCGCCGCCCCGCCCCCGTCGGGGCGGACTACCTGGTGGTCCTCGGCGCCGCCCTGGACGGCTGCGAGCCCGCCCCGCCGCTGGCGGCCCGGCTGGACGCCGCGCTGGAACGTTTCGCCGCCGAGGAGGCCGCCGGGCACGCGCCGCTGCTCCTGGTCACCGGCGGGAAGGGCCCGCACGAGGAGTGCACCGAGGCCGCCGCGATGGCCCGCTACCTGACCGCCCGGGGCGTCCCGGCCGACCGGATCCGGCGCGAGGAACGGGCCGTGAACACCGTCGAGAACCTGCGTTTCAGCGCGGCGCTGATGGCCGCCGAACGGCCCGGCTACCGGTGCACGGTCGTCACCAGCGGCTTCCACACCGCCCGCACCGCACTCGCCGCCCGCCGGGCCGGCGCCCCCGGCCGGGTGGTCGGCGCGGACGGACTGCTCGCCCACGGCCCGTACGCACTGCTGCGGGAGGCGGTCGGCACGGCACTCGCGTACCCGCGCGCCAACGCCGCCGCCCTCCTGCTCCTCACGGGCACCGGGGCCCTCCTCGGCTAGGGCCCGGGGCTGCTACTGGAGCCTCCACTGCTGGTTCCAGCCGCTGTCGCAGGTCCAGACGCCCAGGGCCTTGGCGTCCTCGTCGTAGGTCAGGCAGTCCTGGTCGGTGATCCGGATCCGGTACTGGCCGTCGCCCTGCGCGACGAGCTGCCACTTCTGCTCGTCGGCGCCGGTCCACGGCTTGGCGTCGGCGACGTAGCCCTTGGTGTTCTCGGTCAGCGCGAGGCCGGACACGGCGCTGGTGATCTTGTAGCGGCCGTTGCCCAGCGCGGTGAACTGCCAGCCGGTGTTCTTGGGGCCGCTGGTGCCGGCGAGGATCGAGGGGCCGGAGGCGGCCCCGGTGGCCACCGGGCCCCGGCCGGTCTTCACCTTCGGGTACAGCAGCCCGGTCACGGCGTCACCACCGCCGCCGCCCTGGTGCGCGGGCACGCCGGGAGTGGCGGTCCCGCCGGTGCCCACGCCCGGCACCGTACCGGGCTTGGCCGGGACGCCCGGGGTGGCAGTGCCGCCCGTGCCGACGCCCGGCACCGTACCGGGCTTGGCCGGGACACCCGGGGTGGCAGTCCCACCGGTGCCGACGCCCGGCACCGTGCCGGGGATGCCGGGGGTGACGGGAACGCCCGGGGTGCCGGGGGTCCCCGCGATGTCGGCCGGGATCTCGCGGGCCGGGAAGTGGATGATCCGCTTGCTGTCGTAGCAGCGGATCAGCACGCAGGACCGGGAGGTGGTCACGGTCCGGTCCGAGTCGCTGCCGACGAAGGCCCAGTTCCCGTAGCCGCCGTCGCCCTTGTTGGTGAAGGTCGACTCGCCCGCGAAGACCCAGATCCGGAAGTCGTCGTAGCCGGTCGGGCCGCCCTCGCTGTCGTGGTGCTCCAGCTTGACGGTCTGGTCGATCAGCACCCCGCGCATGTCCGCCTCGTAGACGTTGCGGAACCAGAGGGTGTCGTACAGGTCGGTGCCGTCGTACTTGAACACCATCACGTTGAACCCCGGTGCGGCGGCGCTCAGTTGGCCGGCCATCCCCTGGGTGAACGCCGCGTTGTCGGCCTGCGCGGTGAGGGCCGCGCTGCGGAAGCCCCCGATCATGGCGCCGATGGAACTGATCAGCGCGCTGTAGCAGTTGCCGTTGCCGATGTTGGCGGGCCCGCCGACGCCCGGCTCGATGCCCGGACAGTCGGTCGCCGCCGAGGCCTGCTGCGGCACGGCCATCAGGCCGGTCGAGGCCAGGGCCGCCAGCAGGGTGCCGGCGACGGCCCGTTGGGTGGCCCTGGCCGTCCGGCGGGAGGAAGCGCGCATGCTGAAGTGCCCCGATCATTCGGCGAGGTGGCGTCCGTCTGCGGATCCGCAGCGGAGAACGGTCCTCCGGATGCTAGGGCCGCTCACCGGCACCACCCGTGATCTTGACGGCTCCCTGACGAACCGTTGATGATCTTCCTCCGCACTGGCGCCGCAGCGCCGCGGAGGCCGCCCGGAAAGCCGGGAGGCTCCCGGGTCCGGTACCGGAC
>NZ_JBHXMU010000114.1:0-11702 GCF_042720685.1 Kitasatospora sp. NPDC058492 | reverse complement strand
ACAACCGCTCACCCGCACACGACTTGACCTGCCCCACCCTCGCCACACCACAACCAACGAGACAGACACACCAAAGTCACTGGCATTGGCCCTAGACCCTGCTCAAGCGCCAAGGCTGATCGTGGCAGCGGCCAGCCCTCAGGGCCATCGAACGGGACGACCAGGCGGTCGAGTTGTGGAAGAAGAAGGTCGATCGCCGTGAAGCGCTGTTGAACCGAGTAGCGGTGTGAGACCGCTGCCGGCGTGCTGTCGCAGCAGCAGGATGAAGCCAGGGGGCAGCTCGATCCGGGAGACGGCGGTCAGGGCGGAAAGTAGCCCCGACAACGACGGAGTGAGCTGCCGCAATGAGGACACGGTGGAGCCCCGCCAGACCTGGCGGGGCTCCATGGTCAGTTGTTCACGAAGGCAGCGGAAAACGCACTGGTCCGTACGCTCGAGTGGCCGTTGGATTCCGGTAGTCCTCCAGGCGTCCTAGCGATTCACCGCCGAGATCTCCGGCCATAGCGGTGACAGGCCGAGGTCATCCATGTAGGACTCGAAGCTCCCGAAGCGTTCCACCGCGACTTGCTCTCCGGCCCGCCATAGAGCTTCGCACTCCTCGCAGATCCTGACGATCTCGCTCTGTCTCCGGGCAACGTACTCCCGCACCCAGCCCTGGTCGCACCTCGGGCACCAGTCAGCCATTTCCTGAGCTCCTTATTGCCATGGATATGCAGTGATGATTTCTGATGTCCACGGCTTCACGATGATCCTTACCCTTGGTCTCGCCAGCAGTCCCGATGACGTCCTTCAGGTCGACTACGTAGGCGCCCGCGTCGCCTGGCTCATGAGCGCCACGCCTGCGCCACGCCTTGTCGATGACCTTGAGAAGCCCGTCCTTTCCGGACTTGAAGGCGGAGCGTGTCAGCTTGGTGGCGTCCTCTACCCGCGCTCCAGGACATGATCGATCCGGTGCCAATGAGCGGACCCAGACCGGTAGGTGAGGCCGGCCGGCTGCCGCCACCATCGAACCTTCGGCCCGCCGTCCCCGGCGGCCGCCATCACCGAGGAGACCCAGGGGACCATCGAGCCCGACCACCAGAGCCCGGCCCCAGCCAGGCCGGCCAGCCGAACCACGGGTCACCTCCTCACGGACGGAGTGGACAAGGGCCGGGGATGTGAGATCGCGGCCCTGGCCGGGTCACCTCCGCACGGCCGCAGCGGACGCCGACGCGGACTCGACGACAACCGTCCCACGCAGGCGGAGCGGACCCACCCAGCGCGCCGGGGGCAAGACGACGAACCCCTTCGCGTCCTTGACCTGCTGACCGTCTTGACCGTCTTGACCGTAAGGTACGACCGGTGCCGAGGAGCTATTCCAGCGCCTGCCGGGGCGATCTGCAGCTGGAGCCCCACGAGAATCTCGTGGGGCTCCAGCGTCCAAACGTACTGACATCCAGACGGAGAGGCAGTCCGTCAGTGCCCGTCAGGGAGGCTGCCCTGGCGGGTGGCTTATTCTCCGCCGATACCTGGAGTCTTTCCGTAGTAGGGACGAACGGTGCTGGCCAGCTTCCGCTGGATCGACCGAAGTGCCCTGATAGTCGACTCATCGCTGAGTCCCGTGGTCGTCGACCATTCGACGCCGGTACCCATGAGGTCGCTTACGAAGACAATTTCAACAGCTAGGAGGATGCGAGCCCAGTCCGCCGGGGCGATCGGGGAATCATCCTTGAGCGCAGCCCGCAGCCTTCGGCATTGATCGAGCAGGTCCTGTACGTTCTCGAAGCCCATACCGGCAGCGAGTCGGTCACTGCACCAAGCCGGCCCGCCCCATTCCAGGAGCGCTCGTTCCAAGAGTTCAATTTCGCCCTGGTCAAGCAAGCTTCGCGCAGCGGCGTCAAATTGTTGCATCAATTCAGCTTACTCCAATATTCTTCCAGTGTTTCCGGGTTTCGACGGAATACGGTACCGCCATCCGGGTGCATCGGATCGTGGAGGACGATGGTTGTTCCGTCCTTTCCGAGGAATGCCTTCCGGCCGCTTCCCAGATCCTTAGTTCGTGAAGGATTCTTCATGACATTCTCCGTAAGCTTGCCAAGGTCAGCGACCGACAGGCCTGGGAAATCGAGTGAATGCTTTCCTCCAGCGTGCCCGCTGGCGATATCTGCGGCGTCCTCGATGCGCTCCTCGTCAGTGCACCATGAAGTGTTGTGAACCAGCACCGGAATGCTTCCGGCGAGCACATAGTACGTGTGGACGGTGCTGACGGTGAGGTTGTACGCGGGCTGGACGGAAGCCCACTTCTTGGTGTCGGTGATCTGTGCTGGCTGGCCGGTGTCCGTGCGTACGAGATCGCCGGCCGCGAGGTCAGCGGCGTTTCGCCAGCCGCGATTCTCCGACCAGAAAGGGTGCCGGTCGGTGGAGGTAATCGTGCCGACCGTAGCGCCCGCCGACGCGATAGTGAGGTCGGTGAATTCGCGGTCGTCGGGCGTATAGATAGTCGCATCAACGCGGCGGGGTGTGGTTTCGCCAGAGTCTGGATCTGTCGCCCGAACGTAGTCGCCGACCCTCACCTGCTCGATCGGCAGAGTTGATCCATCCGCCATCAGAACCCGGGTACCGGCAGGGAAGCTGTTCCTCCGCAGACATGCCTTGAGCGTGTTCTCGAAGCGGTTGAGTCGTGACGCCCTGGCTGCATCCTCGACGGTTTTTGCCTGCTTTGCGATCGCGCGGAGCTTGAGGACCTTTCCGGCCGGGAAAGCCCCTGCGGCGATTTCTGCACAGGCACTGACATTCTTCTGCTTGATGCACTCTTCGAAGCTATCCACGCCGGCAGCTGATTTGAAGAACTGCATCAGGCCTTTATTGAACTCCTCGTTGGTATCGATGACTACGGCCTTGTTCCCCCCCTTCATGAAGACGCACGCCGTTGTGGCTCCGGGGCTGAACGCGCCACCGCTGTGGCAGGTGTTCTTCTCCTGACCCTTCGCGTCCTTCGCAACCTGCTCCAGATGCTCCCTGAGTACCCTTTCGAACTCCTGCTTGGCTTCCTCCTCGACCTTCTTGGCCTCGGCCTGGATGCCCGCTTCCTCCGCCTTCATCGCGGCTTCGCGTTCCTGGATCTTCTTTTCCGCGACAAAGCCCCAGGCCTCGTCCTCAGCCTGCTTCGCCTGCGTGGCGTCCTTGCCGGCCGCGACCGCCGAGGCTCGGGCCTGCGACGCAGCCGTGCGGGCCGCTTCGGCGGATCCGAGTGCCTGGTTGGCGGAAACCCGGGCTCGGGCGGCAGAGGCTGCGGCCTTGCCAGCATCGCGTGTGGCGGCCTGGGCGGCATTGCGGGCGGTGGCAGCGGATTTGGTTGCTCGGGTGGCGGAGGCTTCGGCGTCCTTGGCGGAGGTCTTAGCGGTCGCGGCGTACTGAGCGGCTTGGGCGGCAGAGGCCTGGGCCTGGTTGCGGGCGTTGTCGGCCTCACCAGATGCGTTGCTTGCCACGGCTGCGGCCTCGGTGGCCTCCCAGGCGTTCTGCTGGGCCTTCGCCGCGGTCTGGGAGGCTTCGGCGATCAGGCGGCGCATTTGCGCGGCGTGGGTGGTGGCGAGCTGGTCCTTGCGGTCGGCCATGTACTGGCCGGTTGTCACGAAGTCGTGCACGAACTCGGGTGTGCCGGACAGTGCGAACTTGGCCGCGGCCTGGACCTCCGGTCCGCCGCTCGCGAGTAGCTGGGTGGCCTGGACGCGTTCGTCGATCTGGCGGGCGGTGTGCTGGCCGGCCATCAGGAAGGCGGTGACGGCCTTGGGGGAGCCGTCCCGCAGGGCCTTCTCGGCGGCCTCCTTGACGCTGGTACCGCCGGTGGCCATCAGCTGGACCGCGCGGACGCGGTTGTCGGTGACCGCGGCCTCGTACTGGCCCGTGGTGTAGAACGCCTTGACCTGGTCGTCGTCGCCCTTCAGGGCCTGGGCGGCGGCGGTACGCACGGCCTCGTCGGGGCTGTCCTGGGCGATCTCGCGCACGCTCTGGCGCATGTCGTCCCGCTCAGCCTTGCCACGGCCAGCACGCAGCCAGTCCAGGACGGTGTCGTCGGTACTGGAGAGTGCGTTGGCGGCGGCTTCCTGACTCCAGGGGCCGCCGGTCTTCATAGCCGTGAGTGCGGCTTTGCGGCCCTTGGCGGCGAGTGCCTTGGGATCGGCGTCGGGGCGGGCGGCCTCGGCCGTCAAAGCGGCGGCCTCTTGGTCCTGGGCCTGCCAGTCGCCAAGCATGGTGCCGATACCTGCGGTGGCCTCGTCGTCGGTGGTCTTCAGGTCGCGGGCGACCTCGACGGCAGCGGCGGTTCGGGCGGCGAGGTCTTCGGCCTCGGTCTTGCGCGCGATCTCGTAGACGCCGCCGGCGGTCTTGACGGCCTCGCTCGCCGTGTTCGCGGCCTTCCTGGCTTCCTCCGCCTGGCGGGTCGCCTCGGCGGCCGCGCCGGCGGAGGCGCCCGCGTGCTGGGCGGCGTTGTCTGCGGCGGTGGCAGCGTTGTCGGCGTGGGTGGCGGCGGAGCGAGCGGCGTCGCGGGCCTGGTAGGCGGCCTCGGCGGACTGGCGGGCCAGTGCCGCAGAGGCGTTCGCGGCCCGGTCGGCCTCCCTGGCGTGACGGCGGGCCTGCTCGGCTGCGGCCTGCGCACGGTTGGAGCCGGCCCCAGCGGCCTTCGCCAGGCGGGCGGCCTTCTCCGCGGAGTCGGCGGCGGCGTTGGCGTTGCCGCCGGCGCTCCTGGCAGCGTCCGATGCCTCGCCCGCAGCCTTCGAGGCGTCACCGGCGCGCTCGACAGCCTGCGCGGCGCGCTCGGCATCCTTGGCAGCGTTGCGCGCCTCCTCGGCCCGCTGGCGGGCCTCGGCGGCCTTGCCGGCGTCGGAGGCGGCGGCGCTGGCCGCCGTGCGGGCGTTGGACGCAGCCAGAGCCGCACCGGACGCGGCGCTGGCGGCCTGAGCCGCGGCGCTGGCGGCGATACGAGAGGCCTGGTTGGCGGCTCCGGCGGCGGAGACCGCCTGCTGGGAGGCGGCCGCGGCGCCTTGGGCCGCGTCCGCCGCTCGTCCGGCTGCTTCTGCGGCGCGGGTCAGATCCTTGCCCGCGGCCTCGGTCTCCTTGGCCGCCTCCTGCGCGTTCTCCTTGGCTGCCCGGGATTCGTCGACCGCGCGTGCGGAGGCGGTCTTGGCGGCGTCCTTGGCGGCCTCGGCCTGGGCTCCGGCCTGCTCGGCCTGGTCGGCTAGCTGTGAGATGGTGGCGCGTTCCTGGTCCCGGGCGCGGGCCACGAACTGGCCCACCTCCAGGAACTCGACGACGTCGGCGGGTGTGCCATTGCGCAGGGCTACCTTGGCCGCCTCCTTCATCGCCGGGCCGCCAGTCGCGAGTAGCTGTGTCACCCGAACGCGATTGTCGATCTCCTGGGCGTCGTACTGGCCTTGCTCGAGGAACTTCTTCACGTCTTCGGGCGTGCCCTTGAGGGCGGCGGTGGCCTGCTCCTTGACGCTCACGCCTCCGGTGGCGAGGAGCTGCACGGCCCGGACCCGCCGGTCCTGCTCCAGCGGGGTCTGCCAGCCGTCCTTGAGGAAGGCGCGCAGGTCGTCCTCGGAGCCCTTCAACGCCTTGGTGGCGGCCTCGCGCACACTCACATCGCCGAGGCTGAGCATCTGTACGGCCGTAACGCGGTCATCGTGGTACCGCTCGATGTCCTTTTGGACTCCGAGGAACCGCTTGACGTCCTCGTCCGAACCGGTCAGTGCCGCCTCGGCCGCTGCCTTCACCCCGGGCCCGCCGATCGTCCACAGCGTGAGGACGTGGCCGCGGTCCACTACGGCGGATGGCGCCACGTCAGGAGCGGGTGTCGCCGCGAATACAGGTGCCGTACCGAGCAGGCCGGCCGCGAGCGCCGCTGGCAGCAGAAGTGCGCACGCACCGCGCAGGCCCGCTATCCGGCTTCTCCCACGCCGGGGCGTCCCGGCGGTTCCCGGCGCTCCCGCGGAGCGTGAGGGGTGTTTCACAATCCATTCCTCTCAGGGGGGTGTGTCATCGCGCGGCCGAACCACCCGACGCCTCGGCATCGCATAGGCAGGCACAGCGGAAGGCCACTGTGTGCCAGTACGGGAGGGGGCAAGTGATCATGGAATGTGGTCGCGGAATGAATCGTCATCATCCGCCGAGTAATGATCTTGCAGAGATCAGCGATAGATCTTTTGGCAGATGATTGCTGATATCTTACGCATGCTTTACTAAGTCATCACATGTGCGCCGGGCGGACCGCCGCCCTGGCGTCACCTCAGGAGAGAAAGACCCCCACCTTGCTGATATCCCGTTCCCGGAAGGCCGTCCTGGCCACTGCTGTCGCCACCCTGACCGCAGGCATCGGATTCGCGTCCCTCACGGCCGCCCAGGCCGCCCCACAACCCTCCGCCGCTGCCCTCGCGGCCTCCGCCATCCCCTCCGCCATCGAGGACTTCCAGCACCCCGGAGCCGAACGCCTCCTCAAAGACCGGAAGGTCTCCCTCAAGCAGGGCGACGGGCACATCCGTCTGAAGGAAGGCCCGGGCAACAGCACCCCGACCGACTGCCAGGCATCGAACGAGATCTTCGTCGAGTCCCGCCTCGACAAGGCCGGCTACTGCTTCACCGTCACCGGCAAGACCGGCTACCTCGCCATGGAGGTACCGGACGTATACATAATCTGGACCGAGGACCGCTCCGTCACCGCCCGAGTCGTCGCCGCCGACCAGGAAAAGAAGGTCGACATCGGCGCAAACTCGTACGCACCTGTCGGCGACGGCTTCCCTGGCGGCAAGCGCGCCGTCCTCGTCGAGCTGCGCGTCACCGGCTGAGCATCGTCTGCTGCCCGACGCTGGTCACCTCTGCCCATGGTTGTGTGAATCCCAGGGCAGAGCCATTTTGAGCGTCACCGAACACAGCAATCTTCCTGTCCCCCCCCCCCAAGGATTGAACTCTTGCCTGGCACCGTTGCGCGCGCCTCCTGGAAGGCCACACTCCTCACCACCGCCGTCACCGCCGGCGCCCTCGCTACCCTCCCCGTCCCGGCCAGTGCCGTTCCTGGCGACCTTGCCGCCAACGGCTCCTACGCCTACACCGCCCGCCTGGCGATCGGCGACAACGTGCGTGCCTGCACCGGCGCGCTGGTCGACCGGTACTGGGTGATCACCGCCGCGTCCTGCTTCGCCGACGACCCCACGCAGCCGCAGGCTCTGGTCGCAGGCGCCCCCAAGTGGAAGACCACCGCGACCATCGGTGATGAGACCGCTGTCGTGGCCGAACTCGTGACCCGTCAGGACCGCGACCTGGTCCTGGCGCGCCTCGCGACCCCCGTCATCGGCGTCGCGACGCTGCCCGTCGCGACCGCCGCGCCCACGACGGGCGAGAACCTGCGCGTACCCGGCTACGGCCGCACCAAGGACGAGTGGATACCGAACAAACTCCACTCAGGCGCCTTCACCCTCGACACCGTCGCCGCAACCGCCATCGACACCACCGGTACCGGCGGCGCCGCGATCTGCAAGGGCGACACCGGCGCCCCCACGATCCGCGAGAAGAACGGCAAGGCCGAACTCGTCGCGGTAGCCTCCCACTCCTGGCAGGGCGGCTGCCTCGGCGAGACCGAGACCCGCACCGGCGCCTCCTCCAGCCGCGTCGACGACCTAGGCGCCTGGATCCAGCAGACTCGCTCGCTGACACCGGAGAACCGTACAACCACGGTCTACGAACCGGCCGCGCAGACGTCCGAGGTCTTCCGGCTCGGGACCGACCGGCAGATCTATGGATCGTCCTTCAAGACCGGCGGTGCGGGCTGGAGTGCGTGGCAGTTGCTGGCCCCCCGCGAGTTCGTCAGCGGCCCCACCGCCGTCTACCACGCCGACAAGAACACCACCGAGGTCTTCGCGGTCGGCACCGACCGGCAGGTCTACCACTCCTGGCACAACCCCGGTTCGAGCACCTGGGCCGACTGGCAGCTCCTCGCGCCTGGCAAGGTCACCGGACCGCTCCAGGCCGTCTACCACGCCGACAAGAACACCATCGAGGTCATCGCCCTCGGAGACGATCAGCAGGTCTACCACGCCTGGTACACCACCGGCGCGACCTCCTGGAGCACGTGGGCCCTCGTGGCCCCCGGCAAGTTCACCGCGGTGAACGCCAACTACATCGGCGACCGCCGCACCAACCAGATCTACGCCATCGGCGACGACGGGCAGATCTACCAGTCCTACTACACCACCGGCACCACCGGCTGGACCCCGTGGCAGCTCCTCGCCCCCGGCCGGTACACCGCGCTCAGCAGCGTCTACCACGCCGACAAGAAGACCATCGAGGTCGCCGCACTCGGCGAGGACCGCAAGATCTACCACTCCTGGTACAGCGACGCCACCTGGACCTGGAGCAACTTCCAGCTCGTCGCCCCCGGCACCTTCACGGCGCTGAGCACCGCGTATCAGGCCGACAAGAACACCATCGAGATCATCGCACTCGACGACAACCGACAGATCCAGCACGCCTGGTACACCACCGGCGCGACCTCCTGGAGCACATGGACCCTCGTGGCCCCCGGCAAGTTCACCACCGCTCCCAGCACCCTCTATCACGCTGACAAGAACACCATCGAGACCGTCGCGGTCGGTGACGACCAGCGGGTGTACCACGCCTGGTACACCACCGGAACCACCGCCTGGAGCCCCTGGACCAAGCTCCCTTAGCGCTGGATTCCTTAAGGAGGTACACAAATTGGCGTCGGAGTAGGCGGGTTGGTGGGGGTTTTCTGCCCCAGATCCAGGGCTTGGCGCGCGCGTTGAGCTGGGCGGTTGCGAAGCGGGTGGCCTTGTCGATCTCGTCGGGGTCGGCGAACAACTTGTCGGCGAGTGCGGCCTTGCGGAATGTGCGCCGCCAGCCTTCCTGGAGCTTGAGCCAGCAGGCCCCGACCTGGATGAAGACGTGCTTGCGGGGGTGGTCCTCGAGCCAGGTCCTGGTGGAGACGCTGTCGCGGGAGGACGCGGTCATGGTGACCTGCTGCCCGTTGGTGACGCGCGGGCTGCCATAGACCCGGGTCTTCTCCGGTCCGCGGTGAAGTCGACGGTCCCTCATCCACCTATCACCTGTTGGGAACCTCGTTCATGTCTCGTGCCACCACCGTGTCCCGCGCGTGGCGGGCGGGCGTATTGATAGCGACAGTGGCCGTCGGCACGCTGACCTTCTCCGCTCCTCCGGCCGGCGCCGTGGTCGGCGATCCCGCCGCAGACGGCTCCTACGCCTACACCACCCGCCTGGCAATCGGCGACAGCGTCCGCGCCTGCACCGGCGCGCTGGTCGACCGGTGCGGGGTGATCACCGCCGCCTCTTGCTTCGCCGACGACCCCGCCCAGGCACCGGCCCTCCCCGCGGGCGCGCCGAAGTGGAACACCACCACCATCGGCCGCGCCGACCTCACCACGGACGCCGGCGAGACCGTCGACATCGCCGAGCCGGTTCCGCGTCCAAGCCGCGACCTCGTCATGTCCCGCCTCACCACCCCGGTCGACGGCATCACCCCGCAGCTGGTCGCGGCGGCGACGATCGGCGACACCACGCGCCTGTTCGCCATCGGCAGCGCCAACAACATCTGGACCGCCGACAGGAAGGCCGACGGCAGCTGAACCACCGTCTACCCCGTTGCCAGCAGCGCCATCCAGAGCATCACCGCCACCACCGGCTGAATCGACCCCGCACAGGGTTCCCCCACGGGGTCGTCGGCACGAGGTCGGCCGCCCTGCGGACTCCCATGCACTCACCCGAAGGATCAACCCCATGCCCCGTAAGACTCCGTCCCGTTCCCGGAAGCTCGGCGTACTGGTCGCAGCCGCGACCGCCGGTACGCTCAGCACCTTTGCCCCGGCCGGCGCCGTCCCCGGCGACCTTGCCGCCAACGGCTCCTACGCCTACACCGTCCGCCTGGCGATCGGCGACAGCGTGCGTGCCTGCACCGGCGCGCTGGTCGACCGGTACTGGGTGATCACCGCCGCGTCCTGCTTCGCCGACGACCCCACGCAGCCGCAGGCCCTGGCCGCGGGCGCCCCCAAGTGGAAGACCAACGCGACCGTCGGTGACAAGACGGTCGACGTGGCCGAACTCGTGACCCGTCAGGACCGCGACCTGGTCATGGCGCGCCTTGCCACCCCTGTCACCGGCGTCGCGACGCTGCCCGTCGCGACCGCCGCGCCCACGGCCGGTGAGAACCTTCGGGTTCCCGGCTACGGCCGCACCAAGGACGAGTGGATACCGAACAAGCTCCACTCAGGCGCCTTCACCCTCGACACCGTCGCCGCGACCGCCATCGACACCACCGGTACCGGCGGCGCGGCGATCTGCAAGGGCGACACCGGCGCCCCCGCGATCCGCGAGAAGAACGGCAAGGCCGAACTCGTCGCGGTGGCCTCACGTTCCTGGCAGGGCGGCTGCCTCGGCGAGACCGAGACCCGCACCGGCGCCTCCTCCAGCCGCGTCGACGACCTCGCCGGCTGGGTCCAGCAGACCGTCTCCACGTGGGGCACCAAGGTCGACTACTCCTCCGCAGTCGTCAACTCCGTGTACAACCCGGACTCCAAGACCGCCGAGATCTTCGCCCTGGGCACCGACGGCGTCCTCGCCCACGCCTCCAACACTGCGGGCAAGGGCTGGAACAGCGGCTGGGAGGCCCTGGGGGACTGGCAGTTCACGGGTATCCCCGCCACGATCTACAACCCCGCCACCAAGGCCACCGAACTGTTCGCCATCGGCAAGACCGGCGAACTCGGCCACAACTACTGGGACCCGGCCACCAGGAAGTGGGCCGGCTGGAGCGTCATTCCCAGCGCCCTCAAGCTCAAGGCCAACCCGGTCGCCGTGTTCAACCCCTCAAGCCAGACCGCCGAGGTGTTCACCTTGGACACGAACGGCTACATGACCCACACCTACAGCACCAACGGCGCCCGCTGGGACGACGTCCGGGGCCTGGGCACCTGGCAGTTCACCGGCACCCCCACCACCCTCTACAACCCCGCCACCGACGCCGTCGAACTCTTCGCCACCAGCAGCCGCAACGAACTCGGCCACCTCTACTGGGACAACAAGGCCAAGACCTGGAGCGACTGGGGCACCATCGGCGGCCAGGCGGTGACCGGCAGCCCCACCGCCGTCGTGAACCCGGCCAACAACAGCGCCGAGGTCTTCATCACCACCACCAACAACACGATGGCCCACAGCTACAGCCTCAACGGCGCACGCTGGTCCGACATCACCACCATGGGCGGCTGGCAGTTCAACGGCACCCCCACCGCCGTCTACAACCCCGCCGCCAACTCCGTCGAACTCTTCGCCGTCCGCAACACCGGCGAACTCGGCCACAACTACTGGGACAACAAGACCAAGACCTGGGCCGACTGGAGCACCATCAGCGACTGGAAGTTCTCCGGCACCCCCTCCGCCACCTACAACGCCTACATCAACACCCTCGAACTCTTCGCCACCGGCACCAACGGCACCATGTCCCGCGCCACCTACAAGGACAACAACTGGCTCGCCTGGGAAAGCATGCCCGGCTGGACCTTCGCCATCACCGGCTGACAGCGCCCACCGCACCAGCTGACCAGGCCGCGACGGCACTGTGCGCCCCTACAGGCCGCCCCCATCATGGGCGCACCCCCTCTGACAACGGCCAGGCATGGCGCGGGCGGGACCGGACGATCGTCCGG
>NZ_JBHXMU010000113.1:0-12387 GCF_042720685.1 Kitasatospora sp. NPDC058492 | reverse complement strand
GGTCCGGATCGGACCGGGGCCGCCGCCGATTTCACGGGAGGCCGTTCATGCGGTTAGACTCGTGAAACTGCTCGGCGAGGGATGCCGTGTGCCTGCTTGCCGGGTGCCCGCTCCGTGATCGACGCGCTGCCGGTACCGGATTCCCGTCCGCCGGCAGAGGCCGTTACCGCCGAGTGACCCCCGAACGTACTGAGGGTGTGGTCCCGGCGGTTTTTCGCGTTGCCTGCACCCCCGCGCCAGTCTTCCCGAGGAGTGCAGTCGTGTCCGAGATCCGCATCGCCGCTGAGACCCGTTCCGAGTTCGGCAAGGGTGCCGCCCGTCGCGCCCGCCGCGCCGGCTTCGTCCCCGGTGTCGTCTACGGCCACGGCCACGCCCCGGTTCACCTGAACCTGCCGAGCCACGACCTGATGATGGCGCTCAAGACCCCGAACGCCCTGCTGGTCGTGCCGATCGAGGGCAAGGACGAGTACGTGCTGCCCAAGGCCGTCCAGCGCGAGGCCATCAAGCGCACCATCGAGCACGTCGACCTGCTGCTGGTCAAGCGTGGCGAGAAGGTCACCGTCGAGATCCCGGTCCTGACCGAGGGCGAGCTGGCCCCCGGCGGCAACCTGCTGGAGCACGTCCTCAACGCGCTGCCGATCGAGGCCGAGGCCACCCACCTGCCCGAGTCGGTCACCGTCTCGGTCGAGGGCCTGGAGTCCGGTGCCTCCGTCCTCGCCAAGGACATCGTCCTGCCGGCCGGCGTCACCCTGGCCGTCGACGCCGACGCCGTCGTGCTGCAGGTCATCGGCGCCCAGGCCGCCCCGGCCGAGGACGAGGCCGCCGAGGCCGAGGGCACCGAGGCCTGAGCCTCGCCCCACCAGCTGTGACCGCTGCCCCGGTCGCTCCCCTCGGAGCGGCCGGGGCAGCGGTGTGTCCGGGAAGATGACGTAGAGCGCGCACAGGAGGAGAGAGGGCATGGCGGACGAGTACGAGGGCCCCTGGCTGGTGGTGGGGCTGGGCAACCCGGGCGAGCAGTACGCCCGGAACCGGCACAACATCGGGTTCATGGTGGTGGACCTGCTGGCGCAGCGGATGGGCGCGAAGTTCAAGGCGCACAAGAGCCGGGCGCAGGTGGCCGAAGGGCGGCTGTCCGGCCGCCGGGTGGTGCTGGCCAAGCCGATGTCGTTCATGAACCTCTCCGGCGGGCCGGTGACGGCGCTGCGGGACTTCTACAAGGCGCCGGCCTCGGCGCTGGTCGCCGTCCACGACGAGCTGGACATCGACTACGCGGCGCTGCGCCTCAAGCTGGGCGGCGGGGACAACGGCCACAACGGGCTGAAGTCGATCACCAAGTCGCTGGGGCCGGACTACTACCGGGTGCGGTGCGGGATCGGTCGGCCGCCGGGCCGGATGGAGGTCGCGGACTTCGTGCTGAAGGACTTCTCCGGCGCCGAGCGCAAGGAACTGGAGTGGTTCGTGGACCGCTCGGCGGACGCGGTGGAGGCGCTGCTGTCCGAGGGGCTGGAGCGGGCGCAGGGCACCTACAACTCCTGACGCTCCATCAAGTCCGGGAGTGGTGTTACGCAACAGTCGTACAACGCTTGCCGGTCCAAACCTGAATCCGTGTGAGAAGCCTGTGCGGGATCGGATAGCGTCGGCCTGGTACGCGAACGAGTCCTGGGGAGTTCTCGATGCGGGGTTTTCGTCCGGTCCGCCGATTGCGGCGGCTCCGGGTGGTCCGACTGAAGCAGTTCGGACGGCGGGTCGGCACGGCCGGTGCGCTGGGGGCGGCCGGGGTGCTGCTCTCGGGCGGCGCGGTGGCGCACGCGGACGCGGTGGCCGAGCCGGATCCGGGGGGCTCCCCGGAGCCCGCGGCGGCGCAGTTCGGGCCGCTGCTCGGTGACTCGATGGGCACGGACGCCGGGCTGCTGGCGGTCGGCGGCGGCCTGGTGGTCGCCGCTGGCGGCGCCGCGCTGTGGCTGAAGCGCCGGCGCGCGGGCGAGCCGGGCGAGTAGCCGTCCGCGCGGTGACACGACACCGGGCCGGTGCCCAAGGGCGCCGGCCCTTTCGCGTGCCCCGGGCCCTTCCGGTACGGGACGGGGCCGCCGCCCACCCCGGAGGGCGGACGGCGGCCCCGTCCCGTACGCGCGGTGGCGTCAGCCGGTGTTGCGCAGGCCGGCGGCGATGCCGTTGACGGTCAGCAGCAGCGCGCGGGCCCGCAGCGGGTCCTCGTGGCGGCCGGTGGCGACCTCCTCGCGCTGGCGGCGCAGCAGCGCGACCTGGAGGTAGGAGATCGGGTCGAGGTAGGCGTCGCGGACGGTGAAGGTCTGCTTGAGCACCGGGTTGTGCTCCAGCAGTGCGCCCTCGCCGGTGAGCCGGAGCACCTCGCGCAGGGTGAGGTCGTGCTCGGCGACGATCTGGTCGAAGACGTGGTGCAGTTCGGCGGGCACCAGCTGCTCGACGTAGTGGCGGGCGATCCGCAGGTCGGTCTTGGCCAGCGTCATGGCGACGTTGGACAGGAAGTTGCGGAAGAAGTGCCACTGGCCGTGCATCTCGTCGAGCACGCCGCCGAGGCCGGCCGCGCGGGCGGCGGCGAGGCCGGAGCCGACGCCGTACCAGCCGGGGACGATCTGGCGGGACTGGGTCCAGCCGAAGACCCACGGGATGGCCCGCAGGCCGTCGAGGCCGGCGCCGGAGTCGGGGCGGCGGGACGGGCGGGAGCCCAGGTGCAGCGAGGCGAGCTGGTCGACCGGGGTGGCGGCGAAGAAGTACTTCGGCAGGTCGTCCTGCTCGACCAGGGCGCGGTAGGCGGTGTGGGCGGCCGCGGAGACCTGGTCCATCGCGGCGTCCCAGCGGGCCAGTTCCTCGGGGGCCTGGCGCGGGGCGGTGTGCAGCGCGGAGGCGGAGAGGGTGGCGGAGATGGTCAGTTCCAGGTTCTCCCGGGCGAGGGAGGGGAGCAGGTACTTGTCGGAGATGACCTCGCCCTGCTCGGTGACCTTGATCTCGCCCTCCAGGGTGCCCCAGGGCTGGGCCAGGATGGCCTCGTGGGAGGGGCCGCCGCCGCGGCCGACGGTGCCGCCGCGGCCGTGGAACAGGCGCAGCCGGATGCCGTAGCGGTGGGCGACGTCGCGCAGCCGGCGCTGGGCGCGGTGGATCTCCCACTGGGAGGTGGTGATGCCGCCGAACTTGGAGGAGTCGGAGTAGCCGAGCATGACCTCCTGGACGTCGCCGCGCAGCGAGACGAGCAGCCGGTAGGAGGGGTCGGACAGCATCTCGTCGAGGATGAGGTCGGCCTTCTGGAGTTCCTCGGTGGTCTCCAGCAGCGGCACGATGCCGATCTTGGCGATGCCGCCGTGCAGGTCGATCAGGCCGGCCTCGCGGGCCAGGACGGTGGCGGCGAAGACGTCGTCGGCGCCCTGGCACATGGAGATGATGTAGCTCTCGACGATCTCGTCGCCGAAGCGCTCGAAGCCCTCGCGGATGGTGTTGAAGACGCCGAGGGTCTTGGTGCCGGCGGCGTCCAGCGGGGCCGGGGTGGGGGCGAGCGGGCGGCGCGAGCGGAGCTCCTTGGCGAGCAGCTTCTGCCGGTACTCGCGGGGCATGTCGGCGTAGCGCCAGGCCTCCTCGCCGAGGCGGTCGAAGAGCTGGCCGAGGGCGTGGTGGTGGGCCTCGGCGTGCTCGCGGACGTCCATGGTGGCGAGCTGGAGGCCGAAGGCCTCGATGGTGCGGATGGCGCGGGCGAGGCGGCCGTCGGCGATCAGCTCGCCGCGGTGGGCGCGCAGGGAGTCCTGGATGAGCCGCAGGTCGGTGATCAGCTCGCGGGTGCCGAGGTAGTCGCGGCCCTCGACGTGCGGGGTGCCCTGGGCGAGCCGCTCGCGGGTGTTCTCCAGCTTGAGCCGGACGCAGGTGGCCTTGAGGCGGTAGGGCTCCTCGGCGTTCATCCGCTTGTAGCGGGGGCTGAGCTCGGGGAGCTGGTGCAGGTCGGTGTTGAGCGAGGCGAGCAGTTCGACCGAGGCGCCGGCCAGCCGCTCGGAGGTGGAGAGGGTGCTGCGCAGGTCGTCGACGGCGGCCAGGGCGTCCTTGATGCCGTACTCGTGCTGGAGGTTGAGGACGTCCCAGGTGACCTGCGGGGTCACGTTGGGGTTGCCGTCGCGGTCGCCGCCGATCCAGGTGCCGAAGGTGAGCGGGCGGACGCCGTCGGGCAGGGTCAGGCCGACCCGGCCGAGCTCCTCGTGCAGTTCCTCCAGGACCTGGGGGACGGCGTCGCGGTAGAGCTCGTCCAGGTAGTAGACGGCGTTGCGGGCCTCGTCGGTGGGCTCGGGGCGGGCGATGCGCAGCTCGTCGGTCTGCCAGAGCAGGTCGATGACCTCGGCGAGGCGGCGGTCGGCCTGGCGGCGGGCGCTGCTGGTGCGGGCCGGGTCGGCCTGGGAGAGGCCGGCGGCGATCTCCTCGCGGTGGATGCGGTCGAGGAGTTCGCCGATGCGGCGCAGCTTGTTGAGGACGCTGCGGCGGGCGGCCTCGGTGGGGTGGGCGGTGAAGACCGGGCGGACCGCGAGGTGGGCCAGCGTGTTCTCGAGGTGCTTGGGGTCGGCCTCGGCGAGCTGGTCGGCGGTCTGGGCGAGCAGCGAGCCCTCCCGGGCGCGGCGGGTGGCGAACTCGCGGCCGCGGTGCACCTGTTCGGTGACGTTGGCGAGGTGGAAGTAGGTGGAGAAGGCCCGGACCAGCTTGGCGGCGGTGTCCAGGTCGATGTCGGAGAGGAGTTCGGCGGTGGCCTCGCCGTCGGTGCGGCTGAGCAGGCGGACCTGTTCGACCAGGCCCAGCAGCTGGGGGCCTTCCTGCCGGACGAGCGTCTCGCCGAGCAGGTCGCCGAGGCGGCGGATGTCCGCCCGCAGGGCCGCGTTGTCGGCAACTGGGCCGGTGGCGTGGACAGTGGGGCTGTCCGCCGGGGTGGGGACCGGAGCGGTCACGGCTGGCTCCCTGTGGTGGTGGGGTTCGGCAACGGCTCATCGTCACAGGTCCGCCCGCGTGTGGCGGGTGTGACGCGTGCGGACCGCGCTGTCCGACGCGACCAGCATAGGTGTCGGGGCGGTCGCTGTCCGCGAGGTGGCCGGATGGCGGACAGTGACGCCGCAGGCCGCATGTGGTCTGGACCACTTGAGGGTCCGGCGAGGTGTCGGGGGCAATCCCGGTGGGGAGGGGAGGGGGTTGCCGCTTAGGGTGTCAGCCATGAGCAAGTCGCCTGGGGAGCGCGCGCCGGTCCGGCCGTTCTGGTGGTGGGAGCGGCCGCGCAGCGCCTTCCTGGACATCGGGCTGGCGGTGCTCGCCGCGCTGGAGTGCGCGCTCAGCACGATCGCCTTCCTCTCCGGCCGGGTGCACCTGGACGCCGCCGGGATGGCCGGCATCTCGCTGCTCGGCGTGGTGGCGGGCGGTTCGCTGGTGCTGCGCCGCCGCTGGCCTGCCGTACCGGTGCTGGTGACCCTGGTGGCGATGCCGGGGATGCTCGGCGTCCTGCTGCTGGTGGTGTCGCTGTACACGCTGGCGGCGACCTGGGAGTGGCCCACCCGGCGCTGGCGGGTGGTGGCGCTGTCCGCACTGGCCTTCGCCGAGACCGTCGCCGTGATGATGGTGTCGATGCTGACGCCCGGCGACACGGCGGTGGAGCAGCCGCCGCTCTGGGGCCAGGTGCTGATCGCGGTGCTGGTCTCCGTCGGCCTGACCGTCCCGCCGGTGGTCACCGGACTGTACGTGGGCGCGCGGCGGCGGCTGATCGACTCGCTCAAGGACCGCGCGCACGGCCTGGAGACCGAACTGGACCTGCTGGCCGAGCAGGCCCAGGAGCGCGCCCGCCGGGCCCGGCTGGAGGAGCGCACCCGGATCGCCCGGGAGATGCACGACGTGGTGGCGCACCGGGTGTCCCTGATGGTGGTGCACGCCGGGGCGCTGGAGCGGATCGTCGCCAAGGACCCGGAGAAGGCCGCGCAGAGCGCCAAGCTGATGGGCGAGGTCGGACGGCAGGCGCTGAACGAGCTGCGGGAGATCCTCGGCGTGCTGCGGATGGACGACGAGCGCCAGCCGGAGCCCGACTCGCTGGCCGGGCTGCCCCGGCTGGTCGACCAGTCCCGGGCGGCCGGCATGGCGGTGACGCTGACCGTCAGCGGCAGCCGGCAGGAGTTCACCGGCGAGGCCGAGCAGACCGCCTACCGGGTCGTCCAGGAGGGCCTGACCAATGCGCACAAGCACGCGGGCGGCGCACAGGTGTCCGTCCTGCTCGCGTACGCGCCCAACGGGGTGCGGGTGAGCGTGGTGAACGCCTGCCCGGGTGGCGGCGGGGGCGCGGCGAAGCTGCCCAGCGGCGGCAACGGGCTGGTCGGGATGCGGGAGCGGGTGATCGCGCTGGGCGGCACCTTCTCCTCCGGGCCGGAGGCGGACGGCGGGTTCCGGGTCGAGGCGGTGCTGCCGTCCCGGCTGGCGGTCCGGGCCGAACGGCTGCGGTGACGCGCCGCCAGGCCCGGCCGGTCAGGCCCTGTCCGGCCGAGCGCGTGTCGGCCGCCTGACCCAGGGCCCGCCGGACCGCCGTCAGGAACCGTCGGCGGTGCGCAGCCGCTCCGGGGCGGTGCCCAGGACCAGGGTGGTGACGGCCTGGTCGATGCCGTGCCCGAGGAACCACTCGCCGGTGTGGTCCAGGCTGTAGACCCGGCCCTCCTCGTCGACGGCCAGCAGCGCCTGCCCGTACGCCTCCTCGCCGAGCGGGGCGAGCTGGCTGCCCAGGGCGCGGCCGAGGTCGAGCAGGGTGCGCGGCTGGTGCAGCCCGCACAGCGGGTCGATCAGGAACGGGGTGCGGGCCAGCTGGCGGCCCGGGCCGGCCAGGTCGAAGGCGAGGCCGCCGAACTCGGCCCAGGCCTCCACCGCCGCCGGGAACACCGCGTGCCGCAGACCGGACGGCCCGCCGTACCCGACCAGGGCGTCGGCCCACTCCTCGGCCTGCCGTATCTGCCAGCGGCCGGGGTGCCAGCCGGCCGCCTTGAGCTCGGCGGCGACGTCGGCGGGGAAGCGCGGGCGGGCCCGCCCGGCGGGGGCGGCGGACAGGGTGGCCGGCGGTGGCGGGGGCGGGCTGGGCGGGTTCAGGGCGGACTCCAGGGCTCGGGGACAGGGGGCGTACGAGGGCGCGGTCAGGGCGCGGGCGGCCCGACGGCGACGCTCTGCACGGTGAAGTGCTCCAGCATCGGCGCGCAGGAACGGCACGGCGGGGCGTGGGTGCCGTGCGCCGGGTCGCCCTCCTCCCGGATGCGAACGGTCGTCATCCGGGAGCCCTTGAGCGCCTTGCGGGCCTCGTGCAGGGTCATCGGCTTGCGGGCGGCGCGCTTGGAGCGCCGGCCGTCGACCGCGACCAGGTGCTGGGAGAGCAGGACGGCCTCCGGGCAGCGGCCGGTGAACCGCTCGCGCGCCTCGACGGGCAGCGTGTCCAGGAACTCGCCGACCAGCGGGTGCAGGACCGGCCGTCGGGCGTCCTTGTCCCCGGCCAGGGTGTGCACCTCGCCGCCCTTGAGTGACAGCGCGGCGGCGACGGCGGGCAGCAGGCTGTCGCGGTGGTGGCGCAGCACGGGCGGGCCCGCGGGCTCACCGGTGGTCATGCGTCGTCCTCCTCCTCTGTTCCCGCTGACGGAAGGACCGGTGGGACGGTCCGGGGCAAGCCTGTCAAACGACACCGACATCCGCACAACCGGGGTGCGGGGGCGGACGAACGACCGTGCGGGACCGGCCGGGCCGTCACCCGATCCTCGCCGGACCGGGGCCGGATCCGCACACCGTCGTCACGACTTGTCCGCTGATTTCCCGAAACCACCTCCGGGCCGGGGGCACGGCCGGTACCGTTCCGGCAGCGAGGCCGAAGGGGATCCGGCCGACCGCCCGCGGACGCGCGGACGGGGCCGGACCCGGTGCCCGCGCCGGACGTTGGGGCCGCCGGGGTGGGCCCGCGCCCGCCCCGGCGGCGGAGCGAAGGGGCTCGTGGATGACGTCGGAGCAGCCCGGTAGGAACGGACCACGGCAGCGGTCGGGGGCCTGGGACGCGCAGGCCGCCAACCAGGCGCCCGGTGGGCACGTGCCCACGCCGGGCGAACCGCCCCGGCCGGCACCGGAACGCCCGGTGGGCCTCGCGGTGGTCGGGGCCGGCTACTGGGGCCCGAAGCTGGTCCGCAACGCGCAGGACACCCCGGCGCTGCGGCTGCACTGGCTGTGCGACCTGGACGAGGCCAAGGCCCGTGCCGTGCTGGGGGAGTACAGCACCGTCCGGGCGACCGGCTCCTACCGGCGGGTGCTCGACGACGAGCGGGTCGGGGCGGTCGCGGTGGCCACGCCCGCGGCCGCGCACTACCGGCTGGTGCGGGCCGCGCTGGAGGCCGGCAAGCACGTGCTGGTGGAGAAGCCGATCACCACCTCGGCCGCCGAGGCCGCCGAACTGGTCGACCTGGCCGAGCGCAGCGGGCTGGTGCTGATGTGCGACCACACCTTCTGCTACACCCCGGTGGTGCGCCGGATCCGCGAGCTGGTGCACGGCGGCGAGATCGGCGACATCCAGTTCTTCGACTCGGTGCGGATCAACCTCGGCCTGGTGCAGCCCGACGTGGACGTGCTGTGGGACCTCGCCCCGCACGACCTGTCGATCCTCGACTTCGTGCTGCCGCCCGGCGTCGAACCGGTCGGGGTGTCCGCCCAGGGCGCCGACCCGATCGGCGCCGGCCGGGCCTGCGTGGCGTACCTGACGGTCCGGCTGAGCAACGGCGCGCTGGCCCACTGCCACGTCAACTGGCTCTCCCCGACGAAGGTCCGCACCACGCTGATCGGCGGCTCCCGGCGCACCCTGGTCTGGGACGACCTCAACCCGCAGGCCCGGCTGGCCGTGCACGACCGCGGCGTCGACCTCACCCCGCCCGACCAGCTGACCGACGCGATCCGGCACCGGGCGCTGATCTCCTACCGGGTCGGCGAGATGGTCGCGCCCGCACTGGTCGAGCAGGAGGCGCTGCGCAACGTGATGGCCGAGTTCGCCGCCGCGATCACCGAGCGCCGGGCCCCGCTCACCGACGGCCGGGCCGGGGTGCGGGTGCTCCAGCTGCTGGAGGCGGCCTCGCTCAGCCTCGAACTCGGCGGTGCCACCGTCCCGGTGGGGTCCGGGGACCGGGCGGCCGCCCGGTGAGCGCCGGCATCCCGTCGGCCGACCCGATCCCGCCGGTCGGCCCGATCCCGCCGGTCGACTCGATCCCGTTGGTCGACCTGGCGGCCGCGCACGCCGAGGTCGCGGCCGAGGTCCGGGCCGGCTTCGACCGGGTGCTCGCCTCCGGCGGCTACGTCAAGGGACCCGAAGTGGACGGCTTCGAGCGGGAGTACGCCGACTTCACCGGCGCCCGGCACTGCGTGGGCGCCGGCAACGGCACCGACGCCCTCGAACTCGCCCTGCGCGCCCTCGACCTGCCGCCCGGCGGCGGGGTCGTGCTGCCCGCCAACACCTTCGTCGCCACCGCCGAGGCCGTGCAGCGGGCCGGGCTGCGCCCGGTGCTGGTCGACGCCGACCCGGCGCACCTGCTGATCGACCCCGAGCGGGCCGCCGGGGCGCTGCCCGGCGCGGTCGCGCTGCTGCCCGTCCACCTGAACGGCCAGCTCGCCCCGATGGGGCCGCTGCTGGAACTGGCCGACGGACGGCCGGTGGTGGAGGACGCGGCGCAGTCCCAGGGCGCCCGGCAGCACGGGCGCACCGGCTACGGGCGGATCGCGGCCACCAGCTTCTACCCGGGCAAGAACCTCGGCGGCTACGGCGACGCCGGGGCGGTGCTCACCGACGACGACGAACTCGCCGCCGCCGTCCGGCTGATCGGCGACCACGGCGCGCGCGAGAAGTACCGGCACGAGCGGTTCGGCTTCAACTCCCGGATGGACGCGCTGCAGGCCGTCGTGCTGCGGGCCAAGCTGCGCCGGCTGCCCGCCTGGAACGCCGCCCGCCGGGCCGCCGCCGCCCGCTACGACGCCCTGCTCGGCGGTCTCGACGGCCTGACCCTGCCGCGCACCGCGCCCGGCAACGAGCACGTCTGGCACCTGTACGCGGTGCGGATCGGCCCCGGCCGGGACCGCGACGCCGTCCTCGCCGCGCTGCGCGCCGCCGGGATCGGCGCCGGGGTGCACTACCCCGTCCCGGTCCACCTCCAGCCCGCGTTCCGTCACCTCGGCCACCGCGCGGGGGCGTTCCCGGTCGCCGAACGGGCCGCCCGCGAACTGCTCAGCCTGCCGCTGCACCCGCACCTCACCGAGGCGCAGCAGACCAGGGTCGCCGGGGTGCTGGCCGGGGCGCTCGGGCAGCGGCCCTGACGGTTCCCCTTCTTCTCCCGGGCGGGGGCCCGGGCCCGGAGACGACCCCCTACGCTGGTGTCCAGCAAGCGCTTCGAGAATTTGCAGCAGCCAGTGGGGGCTCCCAGATGACGACAGGTCGGCCCGGCGTCGCCGCCGCACCGAACGCGGCGTACGCAGGTCAGGTGGTGCAGTTCCCGGACCCGGTCCGCGCGGAGCGACACCCCGCCGGGGTCCGGGTGGACGAGTACGGCTACCCGGACTTCGGCTCGTACGCCGCCGCCGCGGCCGAGGTCGCCGACCCGCCGGACGGCTTCGGCGTGGACGAGCTGCGGCTGACCGACTACGTGTCGGCCAACGCCGCGCTGTTCACCCAGGGCCACCCGCTCTGGGCCGACCTGGACACCGCCGTCGCCACCCCGCCCGGCTGGACCTGGCACCACGCGGTCGGCCGGGCCGCCCCCGGCTGGCGGCGGATGGAGCTCGTCCCGGTGGAGGTCAAGGCGCTGCTGCGGCACCACGCCGGCCTGGCCACCTCCGCCGCCGACCACACCCGCCGCGGCACCCGCCCGTTGCAGGAGCGCCGGCCCGTGCACTTCTCGCTGGCCAAGGACGGCGGCGACCCGATCGGCGTCCCCGAGGACCTGGTGCAGCGCGCCGAGGAGCGCCTCGGCTACCGGCTGCCCGGCGCCTACCGCACCTTCCTCAAGCTGGGCGGCGGCCGCGCCCCGGTCGGGGTGGCGCTGGACACCGAGCTCGGCATGCTGCTCGACCAGCCCTTCCTCACCCTCAGCGAGGAGTACGGCACCCAGGACGTCGTGTACGCCAACAAGTGCCTGCGCGACCACCTCACCAAGGACTACCTGGGCGTCGCCTACGCGCAGGGCGGCATCGTCGCGCTCAAGGTGCGCGGCGATCGGGCCGGCTCGGTCTGGTTCCACCTGTACGACGACGCCCGCGACACCGGCGCGCCGGAGGCCCCGGAGGACCGCTGCGCCCGGCTGCTGCTGCCCTGCGGCGAGGACTTCGACGCGTTCCTGCTGCGGCTGGCCGGCAGCCCGCCGGAGCTGGAGACGGTCGCGGAGCTGATGGTGGACGGCGGGTTCGCCCGGGCCGTCCCGGTGGACTGACGTGGCCGCGGCGGTGCAACGAGCGGGGACGACGAGGATGGGGACAGGGGTGAACCGGGCGTGGTGACGTACGCGCAGGCGCAGGAGCTCGCCGAGGAGTGGATCAACGGCGGGGTGCCGCAGCCGCAGCAGCGCGAGGTACGGGTCCGGGAGTTCGACCTGGGCTTCGTCTGCTGGGCGGTGGCACCCGGGGACGGGACGGCGGGGCCGTCGGGTGCGGGGGACGGGTCGGCCGGCGAGGCGCGACTGGTGATCGCCCGGGACTCCGGCGCGACCACGCTCTGGCCCGCGCTGCCCGTCAACGAGGTGGTCCGGCAGTACGAGGAGGCGTACGGGCGGCCGGTCGCGGCCAACCCGGCGGGGGCGGCGAAGCCCGCGCCCGGGCCGGTCGAGGCGACGTCCTTCCTGCTCAGCCCGCCGCAGTGGCTGCAGGAGGCGGGGGCCGCGGCGATCGCGGCGGAGGCGGAGCGGCTGGGGGGCCAGGGGGCTCCGGCTGCTCCGGTGGTTCCGGCTGTTCCGGTGGCCGCGCCGCCCGCGCCGGTCGCTGCGGCGCCCGCCGTGCCGGCCGCGCCCGCCGTCGAGCCGCCCGTGCCCGCCGTGCCGTCCGGTTCTGCCGGTCCTGCTGGTTTCGCCGTCCCGCCGCAGGCCCCGGCCCCGGGCCCCGTGCCGGTGCCGCCGGTCGGGGCCGAGGCGGCCACCGTCCTGATGCCCGAGGGGCTGCGGACCACCGGCTCCGACCTGCCCGACGCGCCCGCGCCGGCCGGGGCCGAGGCCGCGACCATGCTGATGCCGCCGGAGGGCGGCTACGGCATGCCGCCGGTCCCGCCGCCCGCCGCCCAGGCGCCCGTGCCCGCCGCCGTCCCGCCGCCCGCGCCCGTGCCGCCTGCGGCCGTCGAGCCGGCGCCGACGCTGCTCGCGTCGCCGGACGCCGTGCCGG
>NZ_JBHXMU010000112.1:0-14514 GCF_042720685.1 Kitasatospora sp. NPDC058492 | reverse complement strand
ACCGGTGTCTGCCACACCTGCCAACGCCCGCTTCCCACAAGAAGATCCACAAACCGCACCCGACAGCCCGCCCCAACCTAACGAAGTACTACTAGAAGCGGTTGGCCAAAAGCGATGGAGGTGAGTGAAGCGACGGGTGCAGGCGCCTTCTACCATTCGCGGCGGTTGTCGAGGTCCAAGTCCTCCCGAAGCGCTCTCTCGATCTCGGCGCCGGCGCGGTCTTCGAGCGCGGAGTAGAAGCGGTCTTCCGGTGAGCCAGCGGTCAGCCCTGCGCGGATTCGAGCTGCCTGTTCGCGGACCTCGACGTCCTGGGGGAACGGCTCGCCGGGTGAGGTTGACTTCACACCGGACATGACGGCGTTCATTAGGTGGCCGCCAACCCGGTGGTACAGCTCGTTCGAGTGCTGGGCGGCCGTCTGCAGGATGTCGGCCACGAAGTCAGGTTTCTCCCACAGGAGGTCGCGGTGAGCTCCGCCCAGGAGCGGGGCTATCGCCTGCATTCGTGCGGCGTCGCCCGACCTGAAGACCTTCAGGAGGACATCGAGCACTTCGCGGGTGTACGTGCCGCCCGCCACGATGCTGAACAACTTGATGCCGAACAGCTCTCGACGCCAGGGGTGTTCCCGTTCCCGTTCGAACCAGCGGACCAGTCTTTCCAGCAGGTCTGTGCGACGTGTGCTGTTCTTGAATGGGAGGGGAGCGCCCCAAGAGAAGGGGAGAGGGGTGCAAGCAGGTGCGGGATCAGACTCCCACGATTCCACCCGCTCGATGAGCATGTCGAGTGCTTCGTCCTCGTACGCCTCGGACAGGGCTGCGATGGCTGACTGGACCCGGTAGTCGTCTAGCGTCGGTGCTCCGGTCAGCTCGATGACGCAGCCCGCTCGTTGGTCCGGGGTCAGGTCGGACCAGGAGAGGGCGTCGGGGCCGATGAACGCCCACGCGAACTCCCTTGCCCCGGAGGGCAACGCCGAGAAGGGGACGGAGCAGAGGAGTGCGATTCCCTCCGATCGCGTCGAGAGGTTCCGGACCATCCGGACCGCCAGGGAGAGGACTGCGACGCGAACGGAGACGTCATGGTGTGCGGCCAGCCGGCGGGCCGCCGTGCCCTCCGACGTGTGCAGCGCGTTGCCTGCCGCCAGCCGGGTCAGGCTTGTCTGGAGGACGGATCGGAGCACGGCGGCGCGGCTGGTGTCCGACAGTTCCGTCAAGAGTTGCTCGGCTGCCAATGGATCGCTCTCCCAGAGGGCCTTCAACGCCGGTGCCACGACGAGGTCGACGGTGGTGTCGCCGCGTTCCAGTGCTCCGCGGATGATTGCCGTGGAGAGCCCGGGCCGTCCTGCCGCGAAGCCGTCGATCAGTGGCCGGCAGTCTGGTGGACATTCGGCGAACACCCGCACCCCCGTCTCCAGGAGGTCGCACAGCACGCTCCAGACGGTTCTGTCGTCCCAAAGGGAAGCGGCTTCCTCGGCAGCCTGGGTGATGCGGAGCTGCCAGGCGTGCTCAGAAGCGCCGAAGTCGTAGTCGTCGCCGACCAGTTGCCACTCGTGGCAGTCACTGTGCATCAGCACGGCGATCCGGTGCGGCAACGAGTCCGGCAGGGAGTCCGAGACCCGACGCGCTGCGGCCGAGGCCGATGCGGCGCCGTACAGCAGGTGCCACAGCACCGATCGGTGTACGGCGAGCGACACCAGCGGTCCTGGTCCGATCTCCCGGGTCCGTACGGCCAACTCCTCCAGAGCCGGGACCACCAGAGCCTCGAACGGGCCGCGTTGGTCCCGGAAGGCTTCCGCGAGGCTCCGCGCCGCGATGCCGGCCCGTACCGGGTCCGAGGAGCCATAGGCGTCGAGGAGCACTTGGTAGGCGCGGGCGCGTACGGAGGCCACACGATCGGCTGCCAGAGGCAGACGCGAGATGACGAGCGTCCACCCCTCGGTCTCATGGCGCTCCGCGACCGTTTCGAAGATCCGGTCCAGCAGGGCGAAGGGCATACGGGAGGAGGCGTGGGCCGTCCCGGCTTGCGCCCACCGGCCGACGGCATCGACGACGGCCTCCTGATAGAAAAGCGGCTTGTCGGGGGTGTACGAGGCGAGGTCGCTGAGGAGGCGTAGCGCTGAATGCGGGGCCGAGTGAATCGGCCGCACGTCGTGCTGTCCGACCTTCCACAGCAGATCGAGCGACTCCCCGAGATGCTCTGGGTCTTGTGCGGCGGCTGCCAGCACCGGAGGGATGTCGTCCAGCAGCCGCGCAAGGCCTGAGCGGTCCGCCTCGACCGTCGTGCGTAGGAGATCGAGGACACGCCTCGGCTGGAACGGGGCTACCTTGCGTACGACGGTCAGCAGTTGCCGGCGCGCATCGGCGCTCCCGGCTGCGTACTCCTGCGTGAGGATGAGCCAGAGGGGTTCGACAGGGGAAGGGCCATTGGGACGGAGGTCTCTCCACTGCCAGTCCACCCGTCCGGTGTTCACCAGTAGGTTGGTCAGCGGCTCGCCATCGGTGTTGTCGAGTATGTCTTCGAGAAAACCGATGGACTGCCCACTCCGGGGATCAAGTGCTGCCTCGGCCAGGAGGACATCACCCAGCAGGTCGGGCAGGATTCGGTGAGAGGTACCACGGCGCGCCAGGAGCCCGATGTCCACGAGGCGGGCCAGCCGGGTCCGAACGATGGCCGTTGAGACGCCGAGCAGGTGGGCCATGGTGCTCAGGAAGCGAGGTACGTCGATGCGTACGGGTTGCAGAGCTGCGACGAGGTGCAACAGGGACCGGTCCTCGTCGTGAGTGGCCGAGCTTCCCATAGCTTCTGTGATGAACGCCTCCGTCACCTGCCGGCGTAGTTCGCCGTCTCGTTCCACTTGTTCGGGATCGAGTCGCCCCCGCCCGATCTGTACGGCGCTGAAGAGCAGCAGGAACGGTGAGTCACCCACAGCTTTGGCGAGCCAGCGGGCCAGGTGTCGAGTCTCACTGCTCAGCGCCTGTGCCGCGAGGCTGGTGGCCTCCCTGGTCGAGAGCTCGCCGAGTTCCCAGGTAGGAATCAGGGAGTCGTCCATCCGGAGCTGCCTGAACGCTGTTCTGAGGGCAGCTGTGCCGGAGGGCCTGGTGGAGATGATGATCTTGGCTCGGGGTCGTTGACGGCAAAGGTCGCGGATGACATCCGGTAGGTCGTCGGGGCGCTGGTGCGCGTCCTCGATGACGACAAGGAGGCTGGAGTCGTCGGGCAATCGTGCCGAGACCTGATGGTTCACGGCCGGATACGCCGGCAGAACCCGTACAACGCCCCCGGTGCGGAGGACGAAGTCCGCAGCGAGAGCATGCAGGACACGGCTCTTCCCCGCGCCAGCCGCCCCCAGCAGGACGCCCACACGCCCGTTGGCTTCGTCGGTGGTAGTGCTGAAGGAGACCAGTTCCTTGACGAGTTCCGTACGGCCGACCAGGTTCCAGCGGTGGGAGAAGTAGGCGGCGGCGTGCGGATCTTCGAACGCCTCCTGCGCCGTGAGCCACGGATCGGGCGAGGTAACATCCGGGAGGACGTGGTAGATGCTCTGGTTGCCGTTCAGAACGGCGTAGACAGTGCTGCCGTTGTCGGCCGTGTTCTGTTGGACGAGGGGTCGCTCGTCGTCTCCGGAGGAACCGGGGTCCACGCTCGCCGCGCTGTTGTCGTCCATCCCTCTTCTCTCTCCTTATCGGTCCGCATGGCCTGGTGCGGGCGCACGACTGAGCTGGCAAGCCGACGGGCCGGAGCCGGTGACCGCGTTCGTTCGGGCTCATTCGTCCAGCCGTTGCAGTGTGGTGGCACTCGGGTGCCGGGCCAGGGCGAGCCCGTCCACCACAGCTTGGAAGTGACTCCGGGCCGCGGCCGTCACCTCGGGATGCAGGCCTTTCAACCAATCGACGAGGAGATAGCCGGAGGAGTCGACCGCCCCGACGCGGTCGACGGACAGCTGCCGGACCCAGCGCAGGCCGGGATCGACCTGTTCATGAACGGGCTGTGCCTTGAGGAAGCCGATGAGGTTGTCGAGGGCCGACCAGTCCTTGTCGACCTGAGCCGTCCAGTCCTCGACCAAGTCCGCTACAGGGGCGAGGGGGATCCACCGGCGTCGGGCCTCCCGCAGAGTGCCATCGACGTCCCGGTCCATCATGGACGCCACCGGGTTCGGGATGATCTCCGATCGCATCGTTCCGTGGTCGTGTCGTGCGAACCTGTCGGCGTCTTCGTCCTCCTGGTCCACGGCGGCCGGCAGGGGCTGGGTGAGTACCAGCTCCATGAGGTACGGCCAGGTGGCGGCGAGGGGCCGTACGAGGTCGCTCTCGTAGGTGGCGGCAGTCTTCAGGGCCCGCAGCAGATGGCTGAACGTTGAGGGCGAGACGACCAGCCGATCGGCGAACCGGATCAGTACAGCCGGCTCGGCGTCGGCGGCGCGCAGGAGGGAGGCTCCCAGACCCGCTCCCTGTTCGGTATGCGGCTCCGTACCCCACACCTGCGCTGCGCGGGCGTAGGCGTCCAACAGGGGTCCACGCAACTCGTGGGCCAGGGCCCGGCAGCAGTGCGGGGTCCGAGCGGCCTCCAGCACTGCCGAGACCGCGGGCCGCAGCACCACCGGGTCCATGTCCTTCCCCTTGCGAGAGACCAGAGCGGCAGCGAGGGAGGCCGAGGACATGTCGCCCGTCGTGGGCGGGGACGGACTGGCCCCGGGCTCCAGCGACTGGCGGACGCAGGACTCCACCGCGCGCCAGGCAAGGCCGTGATGGCAGCGGAGGTGATCCGCTGAACACCTGATGGACCAGAGCGGACGCAACCCTTCGACGGCGTACTCGCGTACCTCGTGCATCGGGTGGGCAGTGCTGTGCACCACGGCGCCGGCCACGCGTTCGGTGTCGATGGGCGGCGGCTCGCAAGCGTCGGCCAGGGGTGCGAGCAGACGCGGCAGGGCAAGGGCGGCCAGCCGGTTGCCGGCCCAGGGCTGAGTGGCGTCCGGACCGTAGAGCATATCGACGGGCTCGTGAACCGCCGCGATCAGCAGGTCGACCGACCACTGCAGATCCTCTGCGGTCGGCGCCCTGCTGATCGCTGCGGCATGTACGGCCGCAGCCGCTACCGCGCAACACCCGCCGGACGCCCATCCCGCTTCGTCGGCCGGCCCTCCGTGGAGCTCGCGTGCTGTCCGGAGGTCGGTGGCGAGCTGGTCGGGATCGGTGAGGACCGGCGCGCTCACGCGGTACGGCAGCGACCGGCGGAGCGCGTAGCGGTTGATCAACCCGTACTTCAGCGAGGTGAGATCGGCTTCCGCACGGTGGCGTTCCAGCACCGGGGCGTCGGCCTCTGACGCCCGCGCTTCGATCGCCTCCTGGTCACCGTGCCGCACCAGTCTGAAGCGCTCTAGGTCGAGGTGGTCGGCCCAGGACTTGACGGTCGACCCGGCCGCGCCGTCCGGCGCGGCTGAGCGGAGCCGATCGGCCACCGCTCTCAGCCGCGCCACGGCCTGCCTGTTGTCCGTGTGTGCGGCATTGACGACCAGAGTCATCGCGATCTCGACCGGTGAGCGCTTCAACCACTCGCCACCAGGAAGGTCGTTGCCGCCCCGGAACATAGTGCCGCCGACGATACGGCCGATCTCGAATTCCCAGACCAGGGGGACGGCAAGGAACTCGTCCAACTCGTCGGTGACCGTGTCCAGATGCCGCAGCAGCAGACCGTAGGCAAGACCGAGGCCGGGCAGTGTTCCGACCCGGGTCAGGACCAGTTGGGCGGCGGAGCGAACGGTGACGGCGCCGCGGTCGATCTCCCGTTCCAGCCAGCGTTCCAAGGCCATCAGCGCACTTATACACGGCTGGTGACCGTTCAGTGCTCCCCGGTACCAGTACCAGGAGCTGGAGGTACCCGCGTAGCAACGCGGGCCGGTGCCCAGGAAATCGGCGGTCACACCGGGCTCGTCGGCCGTCGTGCTCAGCGCCTCCAGGGTGCCTGTGACCATGGCCTCGATCAGACGTAGCCCGTGCGAGGGGGCGGCCTGGAGCAACCAGAAGAACGGGCCACGTGCCCAGTCGGCCCGGCTGTGGGCGAGGCCGCCGAGGAACTCGTGCTCCCCCATCCGCGGCCTCCGGCTGCGTCCGATGAATCGGCCCGGTCGATCGGAGTGCGGAAGGTAGTAGGCCGAGGCCAGTTCGACAAGCAGATCGGGGTCGGTCATGGCCAGGCAGCCGGCGGCCTCAGTACGGTCCACGGCTGGCATAAGGCTGGCGGGGCGCGAGTGCGCCAGCTTTCGCAGCAGGGCGGCCCCGGTACCGGCGCGCTCGGCACCGAGCAGCGCGAGTGCCTCGATGTAGGCGCCCGAGGGGAACTCCGGTACGTCCCGAAGCATGGCATCGCGCAGCAGGGCCCGCACCGTCCGATGCTTCGCCGTGTCGGTCCCGAGTGCCTCCTGCAGGAACAGGCCGCGCAGCCATGCCAGCACGACCTCGTCGCCCGGATCGGCGCGAGGGCGGGAGAGGACGCTCGTATGCCGAACGATCCATTCGACCACGGGTCCTGCGACCAGCGGATCGCAGCACCCGCCGTCGCCGAAGCGCTGCAGGATGCAACGCAGCAGGCTGTTCAGCAGGCCGGGCTCCCGGAGGAACTCCTCGGTCAAGGCGGAGAGGGCGTCGGAACACCAGTCGGCAGACAGGACCGCTTCCCAGAGGACGTCCTCCCAGCGTGCCCCGTGCCTCTCGGCGAGACGTACGAACTGTTGACGCGTCCGGTTCCAACGGGTGAGGAATCCGCCGGGCGCGTCCGGATCGGGCCAGAGCCTCTCCTGGCAGTAGATCCGGGCGGCATGGACAGCCCATCGAGGGCCAGTGCCCTCCAGGAGCAGGAAGCCGTCGTCCAGCAGTAGGCGCCGGGTCGTGGCGAAGTCCCGCAGCAGGTCGTGAGAGAAGGCGTGCTCCTCGCCCGAGACCGCCGACACCTCGTCGAGCGGGGCCAGGATGCCGTCGGACCGCAACGAAGCCAGGGCCGGTCCGGGCACCTCAGGTGGCCTCCTCCCCGTTAGTCGGGCCTCGGCCAGCGTGGCCAGGGTTCGGCCACGTGCCCCAGCCTCCAGACCGGTGGAGAGCTGGAGGCCGTTGTTGAGGACGAACGCGGTCCAGACGTGCCGGTAGACATCGGCCTCGCTTCTCAAACGAGCCGGTAGCCGGCCGCCACGCCCGATGGAGCGCAACAGCAGATCGATGATCTTGAGCCTGCGGAGCAGCCAGCGGGACCGGCCATCATCCGCCATTTGGGCGAGGTGCGGTGCCGCACGGAGGACGTCGTCGACCTCCCGGTCGTCCAGGGGCGGAACACTGGTCTCCGCCACTCCTCGGTGGCCTGCGCGCGCTACCAGATCACGCAGCATCTCCGCGGCGTCATCACGGCTGACCAGCACCGGAAGCAAGCCGGTACTGAGCGCTGCATCGACGGCCTCGATGGTCAGGTCGTCGAAGCCTTCCTGGGCGGCCTCGGTTCCGTCCAGGACGAGGATCCCCGAACGGGTCGGCGTTCCCGGTGCGCTGCTGTCCCGCTCCAGTGCCGACGTGACGAGTTCCGCCAAGCCTCCTGCATATGGGGCCATTGCCGGAAGGGAGGCCGCCAATACCTCTACGGAGCGGTCACGCAGTTCATCGACTGCTCGGAGCACTAGCGCGGACTTGCCGACTCCAGGCGCCCCACGGACGATGATGACCTCTTCCAGACGGTCGCTGACGAGTGCCTCTATTAGGTCGGCGAGTGCTGCCGGCCGGTCGACGGTCAGCTCCTGGTCCGGTCCGATGCGCAGTGTTCCCGGGTTTCGCCGAAGGCTCCTCTCCCACTGGGTGAAGAGCAGCTTTCCGTCCGGCCCGACGAAGTACTGGATGAACTGGTCACCGTTCTGCACCGCGTTGACGGTGCCGCCTGCGTCCGCGCGGTTGGTCTGTGCGGTCGGCTGGACGCCGGAAGGGGAAGCCGGCCCGGACCGTGCCTCGTCCTCCAGCCTCTCGTCGCTACTCACCTGGGAGTCGTCCGCGGTCCATTGGTGATGGACTGGTTGCCGTTTTGTACGGCATTGACGACTCCCTTGCGGTCCGCTTTGTTGATCTGCCGCAGCGTCGGCCCGGGGGTGAGCGGGCCGTCGACGGGCCCGGATCCGCCGGCCGGGGTGGCCTCCACGAGGTCGCCCGGCAGCGCGGCGATGACAGCCATCGCAGCGGCTGCGGCGTGCGAGGCCGCGATCTGCTGGCTGCCGCGGGCATCGGCCGACGCCTTGGCACCGTCGGCGAGGTCGCTGATGCCCCGGATCGTCAGTGAGTCCACCTTTCCGAGGGCGGCTGCCGTTGCGAGTCCCGCACTTTCCATCTCCACGGCAACCGCGTCGTTGAAGACCCGGACAAGCCGTTCACGCAGCGGGGAGTCCATCGAGTTGAGGACGGTCTCACCGGCGGCGACCGGCTTGACGTGGAGCTCCGGTAGCCGGTCCGGCCGGTACGCACCCAGGCGGATCCGTTCTTGCCAGGCCGAGCCGCGCAAACCGTGCAGCGCGGTTTGCAACAGTGCGTGCGAAGGGCTCCAGGCCGCCGGACGGGCGAACTGCTCGTCGGGTCCGTGCTTGGAGCCGTCGTACGCGTAGATCTTGTCTGCGACCACGACGTCACCGAGCCTGACATCGGACTTCAGGCTGCCTGCCACCCCAACGAAGATGATCGCCAGAGGTGCGAAGGCCGCCCTGAGCTGCTCTGCGACCACGGCCGTCCGGAGGTTTCCCGGTCCCACTTCCGCGATGACGACCTGGCGTTCCGATCCTGTCACCGTACCGACCTCGCACCACGTGCCCTCGTGGATCACTCGATGTGGTTCGAGCAAGTGCTCGCGTACCGCGTTGTACTCAAGACTGATTGCCGTCAGCACGACGACTGGGCTGGTTGAGCCGAACTCGCCTTCGAGCAAAGGACCTTACCTCCGGAATCGTGACTTCCATCGAGCGTACCGTCGCCCGCCGACAGTCCTGACTCGCTGCGAGCTGCGCCCGGCCAACAGCGGCTACTTGCGGGCATCGGCGACACCTTTCCGGTGACTGGCTGGCTGAGCCAGACTGTCTGGACGGGACCTTGACTCTCAGCACCGGGGAAACAGCCGTGACTACGACCGATGACATCACCGTTGGCAAGCTACTCTTGGCCGAGTACGACAGGGTGAAGGAGGAACAGAAGACCCGAATCGGCTTCCGGGACAATCTGCTCTACGTCACACTGGCTGCGATGGTGACGGTGCTGATCGGCGCGGCGCAGACACGCCAGCCCGCGTTGTTGCTGGCGCTGCCTGCGGCGACCTCCATTCTCGGATGGACCTACCTGGCAAATGATCAGAAGATCAGTGCGATCGGCCGCTATGTCCGTACTGATCTAGGGCCTCGCCTGGCGGCGCTCGCTGGCGAGCATGAGAGCCTCTTCGGTTGGGAGTCGGCACACCGAAGCGATGGCCACCGGAAACAGCGGAAGATCATCCAGTGCGTAGTTGATCTCACCGCCTTCGCTGCGGTTCCGACTGCATCTCTTGCTGCGTTCTGGGTCTACGGCGCGGGGGTGACTCTGCCGATCATCCTGTCCGTTCTGGAAGTGTTGGCAATCGTCGTTCTCGCTGCCCAGATAGTCCAGTACGTCGACGTCGCGGGGTAGGCCGGTGGTCTGCAATATGGGGTTCCGACTCGTATCGCAGGTGGTTGCCGAGTGCTCATTGGCTCACCGTTGCTCGGTGTATCTGAACGCGATTCTGGGTTGTGGGAACAATTTGATACCCAGGCGCACTGGGCGTTTGTGGGCGGATGTGAACGGAGTTGGACTTGCCTGGCCGATGCAATATCTGGGCTTCCGCAGGCCTGTGGCAATAAATTAAGCTGTCATATCGGCTCAACTCGATGTCAATAAAGATGAGTTAGCTGCTCACGCGGGAACCATTAAGATGCTCGGCCATGCAATATGTCAATCAGGGCACTTGACTTTGCGTAAACGTGCCTCTTGCTGGCTTCTCGTGGAGCCGGGGATGAGCCCGCGATGCTCCGAGCCAAACTGAGTGGAAGGGCCCGCTCGAATGAGGGCCTGGCGGTGTGGCGGGCGCTGACGGTGCTCACCGACAGCAAGACCGAACCCGCAGGCAAGGGATCGACGCAGGCGGCTTGAGCGGTCCTCAAGCAATCCGGCACCGCTGTCCGTCCCGGTGGCTGCGCTGCAGGGGGTAGCGGGAGGTGTCGGGGGGAGGTGCCCAGCGTGGCGACCATCAGAGCGAGTCGGAAGATCGAGCGCGCCGGAGTGAACGCTCTGCGCACGCTACTGGAGGAGCACGATCACCTTGTCCAGGAGATCGACGGCGGTGCCGATCACGGCGAGGATCTCTACGTCGGCTTTGCGAGCGATGGCCGGCGCACCGGGCACGTCATCGCTATCCAGGTGAAGAGCGGCGAAAGGTACAAACGGGCTAAAAGGTACGCCATCCCGGTGGGTGGTCACCGACAGGACTGGAAGGAAAGCCGCCTTCCGGTCGTGGGGGTCGTTTACGACCGCGACCAGAAGCGACTGTTCTGGGTCAACCTGACTCAGGAACTGCAGCAGGGCAGCGAGGCGCGTTGGATTCGGGTGCCCGCAGCCAACGAGCTGACGGATGCGACCCTCGCCGGATTCGTCAGTGAGCTACAGGCGTTCATTGACGCGCAGGGTTCGCGGGTGGTCGAAGAAGGCGACGGCCCGGCGGCTGCGACCGTGCGTAGGGCGCCGAGGGTTGTTACCCGGCGAAAACCCATCGGGGGCGGCCGGGTGTTGGACGTGCTCGGCATGGTGGTGATGGTGGCCTACCTGATCTTCATGGCCGTGATGTTCATGATGACGACGGTGCCGGTCCTCCAGGCCGAAGGTGAGGATCGGGGATTCGCGGTCGGGTCACCCTTGGCTGCCATCCTTGCGTGCCTTTTCGCTGGCTCTATTGGCACGCTCTTTCCGCGGAGCATGCCAGCCCGGATCACCCTTTTGTTCGGCATTGGGGACATCTGCTTGAACAACTATCGGGTCTTTAGCCTGCGCGTTTCGGTTCACGGCGGCTGATCTGGGGTGATCTCTGTGTGAGCTTCCCCCGCTGTGTGGGAGGTGCTGATTAGCTGGTCAGAGCGGGTGTGGGTAGGTCGAGGGCCGCTGGTTTGGCCGTCGCCTGGTCGGCGTAGTACTTGGCTTCGTACTCGTCGGGGCTGAGCCAGCTGAGGCGCTTTTGGATGCGGCGGCTGTTGTACCAGCCGTCGATGTAGGCGAACAGGGCGAGGTCGGCGTCGGTGCGGGTCGCGAAGGTCGTGCGGCGCACGCACTCGGTCTTCAGGACGCTCCAGAAGTTCTCCGCGAGGGCGTTGTCGAACGAGTCGCCCACGCTCCCCATACTCGGCTCGATTCCCGCCTTCAGCAGGCGGGTTGTGAGCTTGATGGACGTGTATTGACACCCGTGGTCGCTGTGATGGATCAGCTTGCCGGGCTCGACTGGCCGGCCGTGCAGCGCGTACTCCAGGGCGGTGAGGACGAGGTCGGTGTCCGCCCGCTCCGAGGTGTGCCAGCCCACGATTCGGCGGGAGAAGGCGTCACGGATCGTGGCCAGCCACCATGCTCCCTCGCCGGTCGGGACCAGCGAGATGTCGGCGACCCACAGCCGGTTGGGGGCGCCCGCGGTGAAGTCGCGCCGGACCAGGTCCGGGGCGGGGTCGGCCGCCGGGTCGCGGCGGGTGAAGGAGCGGGGCCGGCGCGGGCTCACGCCTTGCAGGGCGGCCTCGCGCATCAGGCGCTCGACTCGTTTACGGCCGACGCGGGTTCCCTCGCGCCGCAGGACGGCGTGGACGCGTGGAGAGCCGTAGGTTCCGTCGGAGTCGGCGTGAACGCGGCGGATGTGCTCGGTCAGCTCGGCGTCGTGGCGCTTGCGCTCGCACGGCTCGTGAACGTCGCGGCGCCAGCGGTAGTAGGTGGAGGCGGGGATGTGCAGTTCCCGGAGGACGGGCTCGGCCCCGAAGCGGTCCTGGTGCTCGTCGATGAGCTTCAGTACCGTCGCCGGGTCGGGTCGAGCTCCTGGGCGAAAAAAGCCGATGCGGCCTTGAGGATCTCGCAGGACCGGCGGAGCTCAGCGTTCTCCTTGCGCAGAGCGGCCAACTCCTCCTTCTCGGCGGTGGTCAGCCGGTCGTCACGCTCACCGCGATCCGCCTCGTCCTGACGGATCCAGTTCCGCAAGGCCTCGTGGTGCACGCCCAGGTCCCGGGCGAGCTGACGGATCACGGGCTTCGGATCCGCGGCCCGGTACGCGGCAACAGCGCGCTGCCGCAACTCGGGCGGGTATTTCATCGGTGCAGCCATGGCAGAGGCTCCCTTCTCATGGCCCATCAGGCCATCTCCGGCGACCTTCCGCACCTCGGGGGAACCTCAGTGTCGGAGGTCGCGGGGCTGCCGTCGGACGTTGGGCATGGCGAGGGCCCGGCGCGATGGCCGGGTGCTCCTGGATCCTCGGGTCGTGGGTGGTCGGGGGCTGCTTCGGGTCTGTCAGGTGGCTGGTCGGGGTAGTGCCATCAGGCGGCTGAACGCCGTGGTCAGTTCATGGCGCCAGGGCCAGGTGGTGGCGATCCTCAGGCGTAGGCGGCGGGCTCCGCGCGTGATCCGGGCGGCAGCGTGCAGGAGGCGGTAGCGGAGCTTCTTGGGTTCGGCGGTGGCCGACTCGCCGTCCAGTAGCAGGGTTCGTGCCCAGGCAAGCAGGTCGATCGCGGTCAGGGAGAGCTCCAGCCAGACCTGGTTGATCGCGAAGTGGCGGGAGGGGAAGCGGCCGAAGCCGGTGGTCTTGCCGCAGCGGATGTGGTCCTCGACGCGGGCGTGAGCCCGGTGGCGGACTTCCAGGTACTGGATCGAGCCGCCGCCGGCGACAGGCGTGTCGGTGAGGAAGACCTGGTGGCGCATGCCTTCGTCCTGGTCGAACAGGGACAGCTGGGCGCCTGGATGGGGATACTCGCGGCGGACGATGGCCCGGGTGCCGTCCGGGTATCCGGTGAGGTCGACCAGGCCGGTCAGTTCAGCGACTTCGGCGCTGGAACGAAGAGTCCCGTCCTGTTCCAGCGCGGGGTGCCAGAGCTGGTCGGGCAGGACCTGGATGGCCTTGCGGACCTGTTCGGTGACGGCGTGCCCGACGGAGAAGGTGGTTTGGATTCCGCGCTGTCGCAGGGCGCGTAGGCGGGCGAGGAAGGCTTTCGCGCCGCCCGCGCTGTCGGCTCGGATGAGGACCGGGGTGCCGTGGCGGTGGGCGTCGGGAATCTGCGCGAGGGCCTGATCGAGGACGGTGATGTGGTCGGCCGCGGTGTTCGCTCCGGCGTTGCCGGGGCGCAGGAGGCCGGCGAGGGCCTCGCCGGCGTTGTCCAGGAAGCAGAGCATCGGGTGGTAGCCGAAACCGCGTTTGTAGGTGGCGGCCGCCTCTTCCTTCTCGGAGTGGCAGGTGACCAGGGTGGCGTCAATGTCCAGGACCAGGCCGGGCAGTTGACGTCCTGCGGCCTGGGCCGGCGGTATCCCGTCCCTGGTTTCGGCGGTCTGCAGCCAGGCGACCTCGCGGGCAGCGGCCCGGGCTGCCCGCAGAGCGTTCAGTTTGTTGGTGTCGATGCCTGCCAGGACGCGCCAGGCGGTCGGGGTGGAGGCGACCGGCCCGAACACGTCGCGCTGGTCGCGCAGCACGGCCAGGTCCCGGATCGCCTCGCCTCCGTCGGCGAGCATCACCGCCAGGTCCACCGCGACGCGGCCGGGATCGTGCCCGGTCCCGCGCGGCCGCAGTCGGCGCAGGGCGTCGCTGAAGGTGCTGGTCAGCGTTGTGACGTCGGCCAGATCCGCCAGCAGACGCGAGCCGGCGTGGTTGACCACCCCGTGCCCGTCGGCACTGACGACGAGCTTGGGGCGTGACCGGGTAGTGTGCACGCAGAAAGTGCCTTCCTGCTGGTACGACTGGGACCTTAGACAAGCCTCATCGTTGCAGCTCAGAACAATGCCGGTGAGTTAGGGCGTTTCCGCAGGTAGGGGCGGGTGCCAGGCCACTTTGAGGGTGTACTGAACGTGACCGGGAGTGCGTGGCCGGTCTCGCTTCTTGGTTTCGAAGGTGTTCTTGGGCGGCTTCTTGACTCGGTCGCACTGACGGTCGCGTCGGGCTGGGAGGAGGCCGTCCAAGAGCTCGCGGACGACCTCGCTGCGTGCTGCCAGCAGCGTGATGGCGTCTGCGGCCGCTTGGCCGGCGACCTTCAGCCGGGCGAGCTGGACGGTAACCGTGAAGGAGATCCGGTCGGGGTCGATGGCGCCGCGCTGTGCGGCGTGCAACTCCAGTGCGCACAGCGCCTGGTAGACGGTCAGGAGTGCGTAGACCTCCTGGCAGGCCAGCTCGGGAGACTTCGAGCGCAGGACGAACCCGGCTCCGCGCAGGCGGTTCTTGAGCTCGTCGTACCCGTTCTCGATCTCCCACCTCTGATGGTAGATCGCCGCCAGGTGCCGGGC
>NZ_JBHXMU010000111.1:0-15587 GCF_042720685.1 Kitasatospora sp. NPDC058492 | reverse complement strand
CGCCATGGTCTGGCCGATGGTCGCGGCCGGCACCAGCAACGACGAGATCCAGTTCGCCAAGGGCGTCCGCCCCGACTTCGGCGACGACCTCGACTAACGCCCCCCTTCAACTCCAGAGCGCCTGAGGAACCCCATGTCCAAGCACACCCTCTCCGTCCTGGTCGAGAACAAGCCCGGCGTGCTCGCCCGCATCGCCGCCCTGTTCTCCCGTCGGGGCTTCAACATCGACTCCCTCGCCGTCGGCCCGACCGAGCATCCGGACGTGTCCCGGATGACCATCGTGGTCAACGTCGAGGACCTCCCGCTGGAACAGGTCACCAAGCAGCTCAACAAGCTCGTGAACGTGATAAAGATCGTCGAACTCGACCAGTCCGCTGCGATCCAGCGGGAACTGGTCCTGGTGAAGGTCCGCGCCGACAACGAGACCCGGTCGCAGATCGTCGAGATCGTCCAGCTGTTCCGTGCCAAGACGGTCGACGTGTCCCCGGACGCGGTGACCATCGAGGCCACCGGAAGCTCGGACAAGCTGGAGGCCATGCTCCGGATGCTGGAGCCTTACGGCATCAAGGAGTTGGTCCAGTCCGGCCTGGTCGCCATCGGGCGCGGCGCCCGTTCGATCACGGACCGCTCGTTGCGCGCCCTCGACCGCAGCGCCTGAGCACCCCCGAGACGCAGGCCGTCTCACACCCTGAAGCACCGCCCCACGCCCCCGCCGGTACGCCTACCGTAGAGAACGCGTACCCGGCAACCATCACGCAAGGAGATGTGCCCCCGTGGCCGAGCTGTTCTACGAAGACGACGCCGACCTGTCCATCATCCAGGGCCGCAAGGTCGCGGTCATCGGCTACGGCAGCCAGGGCCACGCCCACGCGCTGTCCCTGCGCGACTCCGGCGCCGACGTCCGGGTCGGCCTGAAGCCGGAGTCCAAGTCCCGTGCCAAGGCGGAGGAGGCCGGCCTGCGCGTCGTCACCCCGGCCGAGGCCGCGGCCGAGGCCGACGTCATCATGATCCTGGTGCCGGACCCGATCCAGGCCGACGTCTACGAGGCCGACATCGCCCCGCACCTGAAGGCCGGCGACGCCCTGTTCTTCGGCCACGGCCTGAACATCCGCTTCGGCTTCATCAAGCCCCCGGCGGACGTCGACGTCTGCATGGTCGCCCCGAAGGGCCCGGGCCACCTGGTCCGCCGCCAGTACGAGGAGGGCCGCGGCGTCCCCGCGATCGTCGCCGTCGAGCAGGACGCCTCCGGCAAGGCCTTCGACCTGGCGCTGTCCTACGCCAAGGGCCTGGGCGCCACCAAGGCCGGCGTCATCAAGACCACCTTCACCGAGGAGACCGAGACCGACCTGTTCGGTGAGCAGGCCGTCCTCTGCGGTGGCACCGCCGCCCTGGTGAAGGCCGGTTTCGAGACCCTGGTCGAGGCCGGCTACCAGCCGGAGATCGCCTACTTCGAGTGCCTGCACGAGCTGAAGCTCATCGTCGACCTGATGTACGAGGGCGGCCTGGAGAAGATGCGCTGGTCGGTCTCCGAGACCGCCGAGTGGGGCGACTACGTCACCGGCCCGCGGATCATCACCGACGCCACCAAGGCCGAGATGCGCAAGGTCCTCGCCGAGATCCAGGACGGCACCTTCGCCAACACCTGGATCGCCGAGTACAAGGCCGGTCTGCCCAAGTACAACGAGTACAAGAAGGCCGACGAGGACCACCTGCTGGAGACCACCGGCAAGAAGCTGCGCTCGCTGATGAGCTGGGTCGACGACAAGGCCTGAACCGGCCTCGGGCTCTGCCCGATTTTGTAACTTCCTTGTACAAGTAGGCTGCTCTCGTCCGGGTGATTTCGCCGGACGGGAGCAGCCTGGTACCCAGCCCGTCGATACACTCCGAGTGCGCGTCAGGCCCACAGCGTCGTGCGTCTACCTACGCGGCATGCCACCTTCCCCCCGCCGTCCACGCCACCCACGTGCCGGGGAGAACCGCAGAGTTAAGGACACACTGTCGTGAGCACTGTGACATCCAAAACCGCCGTCGTCCTGATCGCCGAAGAGCTGTCGCCCGCCACCGTCGACGCCCTCGGCCCCGACTTCGAGATCCGCCACTGCAACGGCGCCGACCGCACCGAGCTGCTCGGCGCGATCGCCGACGTCGACGCGATCCTGATCCGCTCCGCCACCAAGGTCGACGCGGAGGCGCTGGCCGTCGCCCGCAAGCTCAAGGTGGTCGCCCGGGCCGGGGTCGGCCTGGACAACGTGGACGTCGCCGCCGCCACCAAGGCCGGCGTGATGGTCGTGAACGCGCCGACCTCCAACATCGTCACCGCCGCCGAACTCGCCTGCGGCCTGCTGATCTCCGTCGCCCGCAACATCGCGCCGGCCAACGCCGCGCTCAAGCAGGGCGAGTGGAAGCGCAACAAGTACACCGGCGTCGAGCTGAGCGAGAAGACCCTCGGCGTCGTCGGCCTCGGCCGGATCGGCGTCCTGGTCGCCCAGCGGATGTCCGCGTTCGGCATGAAGATCGTCGCGTACGACCCCTACATCCAGGCCGCCCGCGCCGCCCAGATGGGCGTCAAGCTGGTCACCCTGGAGGAGCTGCTGGAGGTCTCGGACTTCATCACCGTCCACCTCCCCAAGACCCCCGAGACCATCGGCCTGATCGGCGACGAGGCGCTGCACAAGGTCAAGCCGACCGTGCGCATCGTCAACGCCGCCCGCGGCGGCATCGTGGACGAGGAGGCGCTCGCCAACGCCCTGCGCGACGGCCGGGTGGCCGGCGCCGGCCTGGACGTGTACACCAAGGAGCCGTGCACCGACTCCCCGCTGTTCGGCTTCGACAACGTGGTCGCCACCCCGCACCTGGGCGCCTCCACCGACGAGGCGCAGGAGAAGGCCGGCATCGCCGTCGCCAAGTCGGTGCGCCTGGCGCTGGCCGGCGAGCTGGTGCCGGACGCCGTCAACGTCCAGGGCGGCGTGATCGCCGAGGACGTGCGCCCGGGCCTGCCGCTGGCCGAGAAGCTCGGCCGGATCTTCACCGCGCTGGCCGGCGAGGTCGCCGTCCGGCTCGACGTCGAGGTCCGCGGCGAGATCACCCAGCACGACGTGAAGGTGCTCGAACTGTCCGCGCTGAAGGGCGTGTTCGAGGACGTGGTGGCGGAGACGGTATCCTACGTCAACGCCCCGCTGTTCGCCCAGGAGCGCGGCGTCGAGGTCCGCCTGACCACCTCCAGCGAGAGCGCCGAGCACCGCAACGTGATCACCGTCCGCGGCACGCTCGCGAACGGCGAGGAGATCGCCATCTCCGGCACCCTGGCCGGCCCGAAGCAGACCCAGAAGATCGTCGGCGTGGACGCCTTCGACGTGGACGTCGCGCTCACCGACCACATGGCCTTCTTCAAGTACGAGGACCGCCCCGGCGTGGTCGGCGTGCTCGGCCGCCACCTCGGCGACGCCGGCATCAACATCGCCGGCATGCAGGTCGCCCGCGACGGCGGCGGCGCGCTCGCCTCCATCACCGTGGACAGCCAGATCCCGCAGGACGTGCTGTCGGCGATCGCCGCCGAGATCGGCGCCCGCTTCGCCCGCTCGGTCGACCTGGGCGCCTGAGCCCGACGCCCCCCGGGCGGCGCCCGTCTCAGATACTAGGAAATCCAAGTATTCGTGCAGACACGGCCCGGGCCCGGTCGTACCGTGGAAGGGCGATACGGCGTGCCGACCCTGTAGACAGGGCGTTCGGCCCGTGTCCGCGTGCGCCTTCACGGGCAGGCGATCCCTGCCCCCGCGCGTACCCCTCCCCTCCCGCGCCCTCTTCGGGGCGCCGCTTCCAAGGAGCCCGGTATGCCCCTCACCGCCGACCGCCACGCCACTGCCACCCCCGCCGCCACCCCCGTCCGCGCCCCGCGCCGGCGCCGGGCCGCCGAGCGGAACCCCTTCGCCGCCGCCGCGCTGCAGCGGGCGCTGGACCGCCGCGACAACGGCGGCTCGACCGGGCACCTCTGACGGGAACCCCTGGCGGGCCTGTCTGTCAGGGGTCGTCGGACGGCCCTCCTCGGGGGGCTTCTCCGACCCGGCCGTTCATCCGCCGAATAGGCCGCTCGGGCTGCCGTCAGGTCACCCGGTCGAGTGCAACCGGCGTCCGTCCGAGGGAAGTTGCTCGCGCTCGCCGGCGCGATCATCCTAATTTGGGGCCCCCGGAAGGGTGATCGACGTTCGCGCGGGCGGGCGTCAGCGACACGGTGTGCGGATCAGTCCCCCTGCCGGGGGGAGAGGGCCCAGTGCGCCTGCCATCCGTCCGCCGACCCATCACCCGGATCGGCCTCACCCTGGCCGTACTGGCCGGGAGCGCGGCGCTCGCCGCCACCCCGGCCTCCGGCGGGCCCCCGACGGAGCCGTCGAGGGCCGGCCGAACGGCCACCGTCCTGCTCGAACTCGGCACCGAGCCGGCCGGCCCCGCCTGGCGGCGCGCCGCCGACGGGGCCCGGCGGGCCCAGCGCTCCCCGGAAGCCGCCCGCCGGGAGGCCGCCGACGCCGGCGCCGCCCAGCGCGCCAAGGCCGGCGAAGCCCTCGACCGGCTCGCCGCGGCCGTCCACCGGGCGGCGCCCACCGCCGGCGAGCTCTACCGCACCCGCACCCTGCTCACCGGCCTCGCCGTCAACGCGCCCGCCGACCGGCTGCCCGCCCTGCGCGCGCTGCCCGGCGTCCGGGCCGTCCACCCGATCGTCCGCAAACAGCGGGACAACGCCTACTCCGTCCCGCTGATCGGCGCCCCGCAGGTCTGGGCCGGCGCCACCGGCGACGGCAACACCGGCCAGGGGGTGCGGATCGGCATCATCGACAGCGGCATCGACTACACCCACGCCGACTTCGGCGGCCCCGGCACCGAGGCCGCCTTCCGCTCCGTCGAACGCGGCAAGCCCGCCCCGCCCGAGCTGTTCCCCAACGCCAAGGTGATCGGTGGCAAGGACCTGGTCGGCGACGACTACAACCCCGACCCGTCCTCCCCCCACCACCAGCCCGTCCCGCACCCCAGTGACAACCCGATCGACTGCGACCGCAACGGGCACGGCACCCACGTCGCCGGCACCGCCGCCGGCTACGGCGTCACCGCCGACGGTCACCCGTACACCGGCCCCTACCGGCCCGGACTCGACCCCGCCGGGTTCAAGGTCGGCCCCGGCGCCGCCCCCGGCGCCCAGCTGTACGCGATCCGGGTCTTCGGCTGCGACGGCTCCACCGACCGGCTCGCCCAGGCCCTCGACCTCGCCGCCGACCCCAACGGCGACGGTGACCTCGGCGACCGCCTCGACGTCGTCAACCTCTCCCTCGGCAGCCGCTTCGGCAACCCCGACGACACCGACGCCCTCGCCGTCGACCGGCTCGCCGCCCTCGGCACCGTCGTGGTCGCCGCCGCCGGCAACGACGGCGACGTCTACGGCATCGGCGGCAGCCCCGGCACCGCCGCCCGGGCCATCGCCGTCGCCGCCTCCGTCGACCCGCACAGCGACACCGACGGCCTCACCGTGCTCGCCCCCGCCAGCCTGGCCGGCGTCGTCCCGGCCCACTGGAGCGAGCGCTACCAGGGCTGGTCCAGCGCCGACGTCAGCGGCCAACTCGCCCTGCCCGCCGACCAGTCCGACGGCTGCGCCGCCTACAGCGAAGCCGACCGGCAGCGGCTCGCCGGAAAGATCGCCGTCCTCACCTGGCGCACCCGCGACACCGAACGGGCCTGCAACTCCGGCCCCCGCGCCGACCACGCCGCCGACGCCGGTGCGATCGGCGCCCTCTACGCCGCCGACACCGACCACCTCGCCGAGATCTCCGGCAACGACCGCATCCCGGCCGCCCTGCTCGCCCACGCCGACGGCGAACGGCTCCGGCAGGCCGCCGCGGCCGGGCCGGTCGAGGTCCGCCTCGCCGCCCCCGGCAACCCGCTGCACGGCTCCGTCTCCCAGAACCAGCCCGCCCGCACCGACACCCTCACCGACTTCTCCTCCCGCGGCATCGGCGTCCCCGGCATCGTCAAACCCGACCTCGCCGCCCCCGGCGAGACCATCTGGTCCGCCCTCGTCGGCACCGGCAGCGGCGGCCAGCGCGAGGACGGCACCTCGATGGCCACCCCGCACATCACCGGCCTCGCCGCCCTCGTCCGCGCCGCCCACCCCGACTGGCCGGTCGAACAGCTCAAGGCCGCGCTCATGAACACCGCCGTCGACACCTGGCTCGGCGACGACCACGGCGGACCGGTCTACGGCCCCGAGCGCACCGGCGCCGGCCGCGCCCAGGTCGACCGGGCCGTCCACACCCCCGTCGTCGCCTACGCGGCCGGCGACGGAGCGGCCGAAGGAAGCGTCGGCGTCTCCTACGGGCCGGTCGAGATCGCCGGGCCGACCGCCCTCGGCCGCGACATCGAGGTGCGCAACCACGCGGACCGTCCGCTGAGCTACCGCACCGGCTACGCGGCCGCCACCGAACTGCCCGGCGCCACCTTCGAGGTGACGCCGGACCAGGTCGACGTCCCGGCCGGCGGCACCGCTCGGGTGCACGTCACCCTCGCCGTCCCCGGGGAGCTGGGCCGCGCCCCCGACCCCACCATCGACACCGTGCAGGACGGCAAGGCCCGCAGCTACCGCGCCGAACTCTCCGGCCGCGTCCTGCTCACCCCCGTCACCGACCCGGCCCTGCCCCAACTGCGCGTCCCCGTCCTCGCCGCCCCGCGCCCGGCCACCGACCTCACCGCCACCGCCGCCGCCCGCACCACCCGGGACGGCACCGTCCTGATGCTCGGCGGCAGCGCCGCCCCCGGCAACCGGCCCGGACTCGTCACCGCCCTCACCCTCGGCGGCGAAGGCACCCGCTGGGCCGACTGCCCGCCCGACAGCGAAGCCGCCGTCGGGCCCGGGGCCGGCATCCGGCCCGACGACGACGCCGAGCCGGCCGACCCCCCGCAGGACGTCTGCGTCCAGCACCCCGGCGACCGGGCCGCCAACCTGCGGGTCGTCGGTGCCGCCACCGGCTCCGACCTGCTCTACGTGGGCGCCCAGCTCTGGGCCCCGGCCGCCACCCCGGTCGGGCTCTACGGCGTCCGGGTCTCCCTGGACACCGACGGCGACGGCACCACCGACGTCATCCTCGAAGCAGACCGGCTGCGCAACAGCGACGTCCTCGTCTCCCGCGCCCTGGACGCCCGAACCGGCGCCGAACTCGACGTCCAGCCGCTCAACGGCCACTGGGGCGACACCGACACCGCCCTGCTGGACGGCGACGCCGTCGTCCTCCCCGTCCGGCTGAGCGCCCTCCCGGGCGTCCGGGAAGGCCACAGCACCATCCACTACGGCGTCTGGACCAGCACCGTCGCCCCCGGCACACCCGACCCGGCCGAGTCCTACTCCGCCATCGGCCTGCGCGGCACCCGCCCCGTCCTGGCCCTCGACGTCCTGCACCCCGCCGTCGACATCCGCGCCGGCCTCGGCGGCCCCGCGGCCCTCGCCACCCCGGTCCGGCCCGGCACCGTCCTCGACATCCGCCGCACCCCCGGCGACACCTCCCGCCTGCTCCTGCTCCACCACCTCAACCCCGCCGCCCACCGGAGCCAGGTGATCAGCCTCCCCTGACCGCACCCGTCCGAGGGGCGGCCCGCCGACCTGGCGGGCCGCCCCTCGCGCGTTGTGCCGCGCCTCGGTGGCGCGGGCCCACTTGCGGTGCCACCGGCGGTCGGCCGTGCCCGGCCCGGCCGCCTCAGGCCCGGCCGCCTCAGCCTCGGTCGGCGGCCTGGGCGGCGAGCCGGCGGGTGCGGCGGGGGGCGCGGGTCGGGCGGCGGGAGAAGCGGGTGAAGACGGCGACCAGGGCGAGGGCGGCGGCGGTGGCGGAGCAGACGGTGAGGCCCTCGGTGAGACCGGGCGGGCGGAAGGAACAGGCGATGCGGTCGGCGCCGGCGCCGAGCGGTACGCCGATCATGCCCAGGACGGGCGTCGGCGGGACGTACCGGCCGCCGCCCGCCGCGCAGGTCCAGCCCTCGGCGGCCGGGACGGACAGCAGCGCGGTGCCGGTGGAGCCGGCCGGGAGGGTCGCGGCGAGGGTGTGCCCGCCGGCCGTCACGCCGGTCGCGCCGGTGGCGGTGAGACGGGCGACGGCGGCGTCCAGGGCGCCGGGCCGCAGACAGCCGATCGGACGGGCCGGGACCTGGCCGACCGTGTCGGAGCGCAGGGTCACCCGGACCGTCCCGTCGGCGGGGACCGGCCCCAGCCGGTGGATCGCGACGGCGGTGGTGGGCTGTTCGCCGTCGCTGCGGTAGGTGGTGCCGAGGCCGCTGACCGTGCCCCGGTACCAGACGCCGTGGAAGTAGGCCGTGCCGCCGGGGGTGCAGGCCGCGGTGAGGACGGTGCCCTCGGCGCCGCCGGGCAGCGACCAGCCGCTGGTGCCGTGCAGGGTGGGCGGCGGGCCGCCGGCCGGGACGGGCAGCGGGGCCTCGTACACCCGGCTGCCGAGCAGTGACTCCTGCCGGGACCAGACCGAGGAGGTGTCCGGCCGGGCGCCGGGCGGCAGCACGGTGACCAGCGGCGGTGCGGCGGCCCGTCCGGGGGTGAAGCCGGCCGGGGGCGGCCCGTCGTCGAGGTGGGCGCGGACGGCGAACAGGGCCTGCCCGACCGGGTCGGTGACGCTGGCGGTCTGCCGCCCGCCCGCCGTCCAGCCCGCGCCGAGGTCGTGCAGCAGCAGGGCGGCGACGGTCGGCAGGTAGCCGCTGAAGTAGCCGCCGCCCTGGCCGTCGAGCAGCAGCGGATCGTTGGTGGTGAAGGCGTGCGGGCCGGGGTCGCTGCGGCCCCGGGGCCAGTCGGCGCCGTCGCGCACCGCCGCGTACCCGGCCCGGACGGCGGCGGGGGAGGCGGGGTCGGCCGGGGCGGCGGCGAGCGCCGCGTACCCGGACCAGACGGCGTTGCCGAGCACCACGCCGGCCAGCACCCAGGTCGCCAGGGCGGTGGCCCGGCGGTCGGTGTGCCGGCGGTCGAGGGTCCGGAGCGCGGCGAGCAGGACGACCCCGCCGACGGCCAGCAGCGTCCAGGTGGAGGCGCGGACCGAGTGCCGGCCCGCCGCCAGCGCGGCGATCACCGCGACCACGGCGGCGCCGCCCAGCAGGGTCAGCCGGTCCGGCCGGTGCGCCAGCGACACCCAGCCCGCCAGCACCAGCAGGCCGCTGAGCACGAACGCGACCCGGTACGGCCCGCCGGCCGGGATCGCCAGACCGTGCCAGACCAGCACGGTCGGGGTCCAGACGAAGCTGAGCACCACCAGCACCAGCGCCCCGCACCAGACCGCCCGCTCCCGTACCCGCACCCGCCGGTTGAACGGCAGCCCGCACACCAGCAGCAGCCCCAGCAGGCCGATCGCGACGTCCGGCAGCGGCCGCCCGCCGTGGGTGGCGGGCAGCAACTGCGCGAGGTGCCCGCCGAGCCCGGACGGGCCGAGCGGCTGCACCGGGGACTCCGGCTGGGCGCCGTGCGCGGCCCGGACGGCGACGAACAGCACGGGCGAGGCGAGCAGGACGCCGGTGGTGGCCATGGTGAAGGCCCGCCCGGTGACCCGGACCCGGTGGCGCAACGGCCGCGGGGTGGCGAACAGACGGACGGCCAGCAGCAGCCCGGCCATCAGGGTGGCCAGCGCGGCGGTGTACAGGTTGCCGGCCCAGGCGAGGGTGACGCACAGCGAGCCGGCCACCCAGCGCCGCTCGCGCAGGCACCAGTCGGCGGCCAGGCCGAGCAGCGGCAGCGAGACCAGGCCCCAGAGCCACATCGGCGCCGCCCCGCCGACGTCGAGCACCCAGGCGCAGAGCCCGTACCCGACGGCGGCGAGCGCCCGCAGCCAGTGCGGGCCGGCGTGCAGCCGGCCGAGCAGGTGGGCCATCAGGGCGGTGCCGAGGCCGATGGTGGCGAGGGTGACCAGGAGGAGCGCGAGCCGGCCCTGGTCGCGGGGGAGGAGGGCGGTCGGCCAGGAGAACGGGTTCATCAGGTAGGCGAAGAAGTCGGCGAGGAACGGGACGCCGTAGCCGCTGTTCCAGTTGAACAGGAGGTCCCCGGCGGCCCGCCCGTGCAGCAGGTCCCACAGGTGGGCGTGGTACGGCAGGGCGGCCTCGCCCGCCCCCGTCGGCCACACCCCGCGCAGCCCCACCGCGAGCGCGTACCCGCCCGCCGCCAGCCCGGCCGCACTCCCGCAGACCAGCACCTCCCGCCGCCGCACGCCCATCTGCTGCTCGACCCCGTTTCCGCGAGGGATTGCCGGACCCCGCCACCCTAAGCGCGCCCCCCGCGCGGATCAGGCCCCCCGCGCTCCCTCGAAGGGGTGGCGTCCGAGGAGGCTTTGCCGAGTAGCCTGAGAGAGCCGCCAGGATGCCCGTATGGGAGGAACCATGAGCATCGCGCCGTACCCCGACTGGATTCGGCCCCCTGCTGGTGGCTACACCGCAGAGGACCTCGACCGGCTGCCTGATCTCCCGCCGCACACAGAGCTGATCGACGGGAGCCTGATCTTCGTGAGTCCGCAGACGAAGTTCCACGTGCGGGCGAAGCGCCTGCTGGAACGAGGGCTGGAGAGCGCGGTTCCTGAGGGCTGGGAGGTGTGGCCGGAGATGACGGTCACGTTGGACCGGCGAAACCGCCCGGAGCCCGACCTGCTCGTGGTGGATGAGGAGTCGGACACGGGCTACCTCCAGACGGGGTTCTCCGCCGAGCACGTGTTGCTCGCGATCGAGGTCGTCTCGGAGGAATCCCGCGAGCGTGACCGCGAGGTCAAGCCGCGAAAGTACGCGGCCGCCGGTATCCGTCACTTCTGGCGCGTCGAGTGCGACGAGGGTCGTCCGGTGGTGCACGTCTACGAGCTGGACCCGGCGACCAGGTCCTACGGACTGGCCGGGATCCACCACAAGCAGTTGAAGGTCGATCGGCCGTTCCCCGTCGAGATCGACCTGACCTGACCCGTCCGGATGGTGGACGCCGGGTGTCAGCCCCTGGGACACCGGAGTAGGGTCCGAGCATGTCTCGCACGATTCGTCTCGCAGTTGTCCCGGGTGACGGCATCGGCCAGGAAGTGGTGGCCGAAGGTCTCAAGGTCCTGGGTGCCGTGCTTCCCGCCGAGGTGAAGCTGGAGACCACCGAGTACGACCTCGGCGCCCGGCGCTACCACCGGACCGGGGAGACCCTGCCGGACAGCGTGCTGGCCGAGCTGAAGTCGCACGACGCGATCCTGCTGGGCGCCATCGGCGACCCGAGCGTGCCGTCGGGCGTGCTGGAGCGGGGGCTGCTGCTGAAGCTGCGGTTCGCCTTCGACCACCACATCAACCTGCGTCCGGGCCGCCTGTTCCCCGGGGTGAAGTCCCCGCTGGCCGGTGAGCCGACCATCGACTTCGTGGTGGTCCGCGAGGGCACCGAGGGCCCGTACGTCGGCAACGGCGGCTCGCTGCGCACCGGGACGCCGCAGGAGGTGGCGACCGAGGTCAGCCTGAACACCGCGTTCGGCATCGAGCGCGTGGTGCGCGACGCCTACCGCCGGGCCCAGGCGCGTCCGCGCAAGAAGCTGACGCTGGTGCACAAGAACAACGTGCTGGTGCACGCCGGGCACCTGTGGTCGCGGATCTTCGCGGAGGTCGGCCGGGAGTTCCCGGAGGTGACCACCGACTACCTGCACGTCGACGCGGCGACGATCTTCTTCGTCACCCAGCCGGAGCGCTTCGACGTCATCGTCACCGACAACCTGTTCGGCGACATCCTGACCGACCTGGCCGCCGCCGTCACCGGCGGGATCGGCCTGGCCGCGAGCGGCAACATCAACCCGGGCGGCGAGTTCCCGTCGATGTTCGAGCCGGTGCACGGTTCGGCGCCGGACATCGCGGGCCAGGGCAAGGCCGACCCGACGGCCACCGTGCTGTCGGTCGCCATGCTGCTGGAGCACCTGGGCTTCGCCGCCGAGGCCGCCCGGGTGGAGGCCGCCGTCGCGGCGGACCTGGCCGAGCGCACCGGCACCCGCAGCACCTCCGCGGTCGGCGACGCGCTGGTCACCCGAGTAGCCGGCTGACGGGCTGGATCCGCTTGACGGACTCCGGCCCACGGGCCGGGGCCGACAACGGTCGCGGCCCGGCGGGCCGCACCACATAACCGCAGCTTGCAGCTCCCCAAGGAGCGGGCAGCTGTTCGGCACGGCCCTCTGGATGCGAGTATCGACAGTGGGTCGTGCCGTTGTGCGTTCGTTCCGGTGCTGGTTGGCCGCGGCGGGCACCCGGCGGTGGCGGCCCGGACCTACCCCACGGTGAAGGAAACAGCCATGAGCACGCCCACCCAGGCGCCCATCACGTTCGACCTCAAGCCTTCCGCCCACCCGCTGCCCACCGCGGAGCGCGAGGCCCGGCTGATCAACCCCGGCTTCGGCCGGGTCTTCACCGACCACATGGTCACCATCCGCTGGACCGAGGGCGTGGGCTGGCACGACGCCCAGCTGGCGCCGTACGCGCCGCTGGAGGTCGACCCGGCGAACATGACCCTGCACTACGGCCAGTCGATCTTCGAGGGCCTCAAGGCCTACCGCCAGGCCGACGGCTCCATCGCGACCTTCCGTCCGGAGGCCAACGCGGCCCGCTTCCAGGCCTCGGCCCGCCGGCTGGCGATGCCGGAGCTGCCGGTGGAGACCTTCGTCGAGGCCGTCGAGCTGCTGGTCCAGCAGGACCAGGGGTGGGTGCCGAACGAGCCCGAGCAGAGCCTGTACCTGCGTCCGTTCATGTTCGCCACCGAGGTCGGTCTGGGTGTCCGCCCGGCCAACTCCTACCTGTTCATGATCATCGCCTCGCCGGCCGGCGCCTACTTCCCGGGCGGCGTCAAGCCGGTCTCGGTGTGGCTGTCCAAGGAGTACGTCCGGGCCGCTCCCGGCGGCACCGGCGCCGCCAAGTGCGCCGGCAACTACGCCGCTTCGCTGATCGCCCAGGCCCAGGCCGCCGAGAAGGGCTGCGACCAGGTCGTCTGGCTCGACGCCGCCGAGCACCGGTGGATCGAGGAGATGGGCGGCATGAACCTGTACTTCGTCTTCGGCGAGGGCAAGGACGCGAAGATCGTCACCCCCGAGCTGTCCGGCGCCCTGCTGCCCGGCATCACCCGCGACTCGCTCCTCCAGCTCGCCGCCGACCTCGGCTACGCCGTCGAGGAGCGGAAGATCTCCACCGACGAGTGGCAGCAGGCCAACGCGGACGGCACCCTCACCGAGGTGTTCGCCTGCGGCACCGCCGCCGTCATCACCCCGGTCGGCTCGGTCAAGTCGGCCGCCGCCGACTGGACGGTCGGCGCCGGCGAGCCCGGCCCGACCACCATGGAGCTGCGCCGGGCCCTGCTGGCCATCCAGGGCGGCCAGACCCCCGACACCCACGGCTGGCTGCACAAGATCGTCTGAGGCGGCACCCGCTCCGGCCTGCCCTGTTCCGCATCGCGAGACGGGCGGGCCGGATGCCGGGACGTGTGCCAGACTGCGAGCGTGTCCTCGCTGTCGCTGATGATTAGCAGCAGGCGCGCCGGTCCGCAGTGACCGCTCCCGCAGGACCCGATGCGGAGCGACCACCAGCGTCCAGACCCGCGCGCAGACCTCTCGCACCCGCGAGGGGTTTTTTCGTTTTTCGGGCACCGCCCCGATGAACACAGCCTCCGGACCGGCCGAGAGCCCCCACAAGGGGCTCGGGGACACCGGAGCCGCGCGCGGGATGCTGGACAGTGGAGCCGGGACTCGCAATCCGGCAGAGCAGTACGAACCTCCCCGAACGGAGAACCAGGGGTCATGACCGAGGTCAGCCGTACCGACGACAGTTTCCACGTGTTCGACACCACCCTGCGCGACGGTGCGCAGCGGGAGGGCATCAACCTGACGGTGGCGGACAAGCTGGCCATCGCGCGGTACCTGGACGAGTTCGGGGTGGGCTTCATCGAGGGCGGCTGGCCGGGGGCCAACCCGCGCGACACCGAGTTCTTCGCCCGGGCCGCCGCCGAACTGGACCTCCGGCACGCCCGGCTGGTCGCCTTCGGCGCCACCCGCCGGGCCGGCGGCAAGGCCGCGGAGGACCCGCAGCTGGCCGCGCTGGTCGCCTCGGGCGCCCCGGTCGTCACCCTCGTCGCCAAGGCGCACGACCGGCACGTGGAGCTGGCGCTGCGCACCACCCTCGACGAGAACCTGGAGATGGTCCGGGACAGCGTCGAGTTCCTGCGTGCGCAGGGGCGGCGGGTGTTCATCGACTGCGAGCACTTCTTCGACGGCTACCGGGCGAACCGCGAGTACGCGCTGGCCGTGGTCCGCACCGCGCACCAGGCGGGCGCGGACGTGGTGGTGCTGTGCGACACCAACGGCGGGATGCTGCCGGCCGGCGTGCGGGAGACCGTCGCCGACGTCCTCGCCGTCACCGGTGCCCGGCTGGGCATCCACGCCCAGGACGACACCGGCTGCGCGGTGGCCAACACGCTGGCCGCGGTGGACGCCGGCGCCACCCACGTCCAGTGCACCGCCAACGGCTACGGCGAGCGGGTCGGCAACGCCAACCTGTTCCCGGTGGTCGGCGCGCTGGAGATCAAGTACGACCGGCGGGTGCTCCCCGAGGGGCGGCTCGCCGAGATGACCAGGCTGTCGCACGCGATCGCCGAGGTGGTCAACCTGACCCCCTCCACCCACCAGCCGTACGTCGGCTACTCGGCCTTCGCGCACAAGGCGGGCCTGCACGCCTCCGCGATCAAGGTCGACCCTGACCTGTACCAGCACATCGACCCGGAGCGGGTCGGCAACACCATGCGGATGCTGGTCTCCGACATGGCGGGCCGCGCCTCGGTCGAGCTCAAGGGCAAGGAGCTCGGCTACGACCTGTCCAGCGACCGGGACCTGGCCGGCCGGGTGGTGGCCAAGGTGAAGGAGCAGGAGAACCTCGGCTACACCTACGAGTCCGCCGACGCCTCCTTCGAGCTGCTGCTGCGCGACGAGGTGCGCGGCGGCCGGGAGCGCTTCTACACCCTGGAGTCCTGGCGGACCATCAGCGAGCAGGGTCCGAACGGGTTCACCGGCAACGAGGCGACGGTGAAGCTGTGGGCGAAGGGGGAGCGCCGGATCGCCACCGGCGAGGGCAACGGCCCGGTGAACGCGCTGGACCAGGCGCTGCGCACCGCGCTGGAGGGGATCTACCCGCCGCTGGCCCGGTTCGAGCTGGTGGACTACAAGGTCCGCATCCTGGAGGGCCAGCACGGCACCGGCTCCAAGACCCGGGTGCTGATCGAGTCCACCGACGGCACGTCCACCTGGTCGACCGTCGGGGTGGCCGACAACGTGGTGGCCGCCTCCTGGCTGGCGTTGGAGGACGCCTACACCTACGGGCTGATCCGGGCCGGCCTGGAGCCCACCGACCAGACCGCCGAGTAGCTCACCGGGCAGCCCGCCGGGCGACCCGCCGCGGCCGCGGCCCGCAGACCTCCGAACGAAGGTCCGTGGGCCGCGGCCGCGGCCGTGTCCGTCATCGGAGTCGGGCGAGGAGGGCGTGTTCGACGAGGGTGATGAGGGCGCTTTTGGCGCTGTCGCGGCGGCGGGCGTCGAGGGTGACGACGG